>CAYMSD010000047.1:0-24342 GCA_964393015.1 uncultured Klebsiella sp. | reverse complement strand
GGCGCTCACTCTGAACCGTTCGGCGCGCCAGTTTCGCGCGCGCCTCTTGAAGTAGGGCGGGCTGGATTCGAACCAGCGTCTTATCGATTATGAGTCGACGGCTCTAGACCGCTGAGCTACCGCCCCGAGGCTATCAGTGTACTTCGCGCGATGCGCATGCGAGACCAGAGTGGGACAGCAGCTGGCGGCTCTGGCCTCAATCACGACCGACTGGCGGTGCCGTGGGTGTGTAGTAGGTTCCCTTGCCGGTGCCGTGGCGGAGGAGCGCCCCGCGCTCGACCAGCTTTCCGAGGTGGAGCTTGAGCGTGGGCCGCTTGGCGCCGGTGAGGCGAATCATGTCGCCGATGGTGATGTGTCCGTATTCGCGTGCGTGCTGAAGGATCGCTTCGGACAACGATGGAAGTGCGCCGAGCAGGAGATCCTCACGCGCGAGGCGGCGTTCGAGTTGGGCGACCTGCTCGGCCATCGCGCCGAGGAAGTACTCGAGCCAGGGCTGCCAATCCTGGCTCGGCGTCCGAAGCGTTGCCTGCGTGCGGCGCAGCGCGAGGTAGTACTCCGACTTCGTGCGCTCGATGACGGCTTCAAGCGATGTGTAGGGAACGAAGGTGTAGCCGGTCCGCAGCAGGAGCAGCGTGGTCAGGATGCGCGACAGCCGTCCGTTGCCGTCTTGGAACGGATGGATCGCGAGGAAGACGACCGTGAACACGCCGATCGCGACGAGGGGATGCGTGTCGGGGTCGTCGAGCGCCGCGTTCGTCCAATCGATGAGTTCGTTCATAAGCCGCGGCGTCTCGAAGGGAGTCGCGGTCTCGAAGATGACGCCGACCTGCCGGCCATGCGCGTCGAGCGCGACGACATTGTTCGAGGCGGACTTGTAGTTGCCACGATGGCGTTCGTCTTTCTCGCTGTGCCGCAGCAGATCGCGGTGCAACTGACGGATGTGGTTCTCGTCGAGCGGGATCGACCCGTGGGCGTTGATGACGAGGTCGGCCACCTGTGCGTAGCCTGCGACCTCTTGCTCGTCGCGGGTCGCGAGACGGCGGACGCCGATGCCTCGGAGCAGCGCCTCGACCTCGGTGTCGGTCAGGGCGCTTCCCTCGATGCGCGTCGAGGACCCGATGCTCTCTATCGTGGCGATATGGCGGAGGGCGGTCAGTCGGGCGGGTGGGATCGCGGCCGTCGCGCGCCATGCCCCACGGAACTCCTCGATGCGCGCCAGAAGGCGCAGCATGCGTGGGGAGAACTCTGGCGGCTTGGACGGGAGCATGGCCATATGTATGTCCAAATATAGCCATATGGACATCGGGAGCGAATGGAATATCCAAAAGCGACCAAATTGGACCCGTCCCATCGAGGACCCGACGGCTGTCAACTGCCTTTGGATGCCGCTCCGCCTGCCAGGAAGCCCGTCGCCCACGCCCACTGGAAGTTGAAGCCGCCGATGCGGCCGTCGACATCGAGGATTTCGCCCGCGAGGTGGAGGCCGGGGCACACGCGCGACTCCATCGTGTCGAGCTTGACTTCGGAGAGCGGGACGCCGCCCATCGTGACTTCGGCGTAGGTGAAGCCGCGGTCGCCTTCGACCGAGAGCGGAAGCGCGCACGCGGCGCGTGCGAGCGCCTTGCGCTGGTCGCGCGTGAGTTGGCGGAGGCTGGACGCTGGGTCGACGCGTGCGACTTCGCAGAGCGTGCGCGCGAGGCGCTCGGGCACGAAGTCGCGCAGGAACGCAACGGCATTCGCGGCCTTGCTTGCGAGGAGCTTCGCGTCGAGCGTGTCCTCGCGTTCTTCGGGGATGAAGTTCGCGAAGAGGCCCGCGAGCGAATCGTCGCACACGGCGTCGCGCCAGTAGCGGCTGATGTCGAGCGCGCACGGCCCCGACAGGCCGAAGTGCGTGCAGAGGAGCGAGTTCGTGAACTCCTTCATCACCTTGCCCGTGCCGCTCCGCAGCGTGAGCGTCGCGGGCAGCGTGAGGCCCGACAGCACGCGCAGCGGATGCGTGCCCGGCAGGATGAGTGGGACGAGCGCCGGGTACACACGATCGGTCACCGTGTGGCCGAGCGCGCGCGCGAAGTCGTAGCCGCCGCCATCGGAGCCGGACTTCGGCAGTGCCTTGCCGCCGGTCGACAGGACGACACGCGGCGCGTGGATCTCGCCCCAATCGCCTGCGACGACGAAGCCTCCGCCATTCGAATCATTGGGCGCGCGCTCGAGCCGCGCGACGCGTCGCGGAAAGCGCAGGTCGACGCCCGCGTCGCGTGCCGCCTGCAAGAGCGCGTTCAGGATCGTGTGCGCGTCGTCGGTCGTCGGGAAGAGCTTGCCCGTGTCCTCGCGCTTCAGTTCGACGCCGTAGGCCTCGAAGAACCGCACGGTGTCCTCGACCGTGAACTTGCGCAGCACCGTGCGGATCGCGCCCGGCGTGCTGCCTGCGTAGGCCTTCTCGTCGACCGCGTGGTGGGTGACATTGCAGCGCCCGCCGCCCGCGACGAGGATCTTGGCGCCGATCACGCGCGCGCCGTCGAGCGCAATGACGCGCGCGCCCGCGCGGCCGGCGTGGATCGCGGCGAAGAGGCCCGCTGCGCCCGAGCCGACGACGACCAAGTCCGCCTGTTCGCTCACGGAGCCTCTGGCTTCGTCGGCGTGAGTGCGACCGAGCCCTTCAGAGTGCGCGCCTTCTCGGCGAGGACCTCGATCTCGATCGCGTCGCCCGGCTTGCCCGTCGCGTAGAACCGCACGAAGCGCGAGCCGCGCCCCGGCACGCCTGATTCAAGCATGACGCGGTCGATGCCGGCCTGGTTGCCGTTGAGAGTCGTGTCGAAGCGGTTCGATACAAGGCCCGAAGACACGATCGTCGCGCCTTCGGCCGCCTTGAGCATCACGCGGTCGGGAATGCCGATCTTCGTCTGCGCCGCACGCGCGGTGCGCGTCGGGATGAGTGCGTCGTTCTTGATCTCGACCGTGACCTCGTAGAGCCCGCCGCCGAGATCCTTCACGAGCGGCGCGCCGAACGAGAGCCGCGGCATCTCGCTCGCGTGGAAGATCGTGAACGCCGCGTTGCGGTGGCACTCTTCCTCGAGCATCCACGACGGTGGAATGCGTGACGACCACTTGTTGCTGCCGCCGACGAGGATCGGACCGAGCGTCGGGTGCACGACCTCGGTGAGCGGCGTGCGCGTCTCGCCGAAGAGCACGCGCTCGCGGAAGCGCTTGCGCTGGTCGGGCGACGGGGCGGCGCCGTTCTCCGTGATGCGCTTCTCCGTCCAGAGTTCGTTCGTGAAGCTCACGACGCCGAGCGACTCGGACAGCCAGGTGACGAATCCGCCGCGGACAGGGTAGAGATCCGACCACAGCACCATCGAGCGGTAGCCTGGCAGCATCTCGGCGCCCGCGTTCGCGATCGCGTCGTAGGTCGGGATGTCGCCCGCATACGCGCCTTCGCGGCCCTGGGCGCCTGGTCCGCGCAGGATCATGCCGCCCGTGTTGTGGTAGGCCTGGCCCGCCGCGATGTTCGGCCTCGCAAGGATGAAGCGCGCGATGCAGTCGGTCTCGGGATATGCGAGCGGCCAGTCACCGGCGCCGCCCTCGACATGCTTCGGATGCCAGTCTCCCGGCCAGTTGCGGTTCATGTCGTAGCCGCCGGGGCCGTCCTCGTTGATCTCGCCGTCGCCGTCGTTGTCGATGCCTTCCTGGCCCGCCATCGACCAGTCGCCGCGGCGGATCGTGCCGTCCGCGCGCGGTTCGGGCTGCACGAACTCCATCTCGTTCGGATCGAGCTCGCTGCGTCGGTGCGTGCCGTTCGGATCGCGGCGCCACATCATGCCGATCGAGCCGTCGCCGTCGAGATCATCGGGGCCATCTTCGTCGGCCACTCCGTCGCGGTCGTTGTCGGTGGGCTTCATGCCCGTGCGCGACGAGTGCGGCGAGTTCTGCGTCTCGAACCACACCTGTCGCCCATCGGGATTGGCGCACGGGATGAAGTAGAACGCCACGCGGTCGAGCAGGTCCGTGATCGTCTTGTTCTCGCCGTACTGCTCGACGAGGTACCACGCGGTGTAGAGCACGGTCTCCGACGCCTGGATCTCGTTGCCGTGAATGTTGCCGTCGATGTACATCGCGGGCTTCGAGGTGTCGGGGCCCGTCTTCGAGTTGGTGAGCGTGAGGACGAAGATCGGGCGGCCCTGCGAGCTCGAGCCGATCTCCGAGTAGGTGAGGAGCTCGGGATGCGCGGCGGCAAGTGCCTTCGACTCCGCGACGAGCGTGGGGAAGTCGCGGAAGTGGTCGAAGCGGAGCGCCGACTTGGAGTCGGGCCGCTGCTGCGCGTGGGCGGACGGCGCGATGAGCAGCGATGCGGCGGCGACTGTCGAGAGCAGGGTGAGGGACTTCATCGCGCGGCCTCCTCGGATGCAGCGGTGGGGAAGGGGCGGGAAATCGGGTCGAACCAGGCGCCCGTCACGCTGATCGAGAGGCGGGGTTCCTTCGGGTCGACGCGCAGGAGCCACGCGAACTCGCGCGACTCGCCCGCCGCGAGGCGCTCGATCTTCTCGACGGGACGGCCTGAGAAGACGGCCTCGGGCTTGACGGGCACGCGCACGATGATCGGCGGCGTGACATCGGCGATCGTCGACATGGCGGTGGCCGTCGCGGCGCTGCCGATGTTCGTGACGCGGAGTTCGACGCGGAGGAGGCCGTCGGCAAGCACGGTCACGGCCGGTTCGCTCACCTCGAGGCTCGGCCGACGCTCGGCGAGCGCTGCGACGAACGCACCCGACGCCTTCGCGAGCGCGTCCGCCTGCTCGGCGTTCGGCGACTCGCGGAAGAACGGCGCGAATCCGCCGATCTCGACCTTGCCGAGCGTCGGGTGATCGAACGGGGTCCAAGGGCGGAAGCCGGCGCCGCCGTACAGCGTGTCGGAGACGGCGAGCCACGCGGCGCGGTCCGGGTCGCCCGTCTCGGGCGGCGCGGGCGTGCCTTCGGGCGGCTTCGGCAGTTCGGGCCGCGACCAGCCGTTCGCCGCCACGGCCGCGATGCCGCGGTGGTTCGCAAGCCACAGGACGAGCGAGCCCGCGAGGTCGTGGTTCGCGGAGCGCTCGATCTTCGCGTTGTCCTTCCAGAGCTTCGCGATCTCGCGGTAGAGGCCATGGTCTTCGGGGTGGTAGACCATCGGCGTGCGGCCGGTCGAGTCGTTGTCCTTCGTGTCGGGGAAGTTCACAAGGGTGTCGTGACGCCCGAAGACGACCGCCGTGAGGATGTCGGGGTGCTCGCGGACAAAGGTCGCGATCGCCATCGCCTCTGGTTCGCTGAGCTGGAACTGACCCGCGTCAAGTGCGAACTCGGGGTAGCGGTGCGGGAAGTTGCGGTCGAGGTCGACGCCCTCGCGCGGGTCTTCGCCGATCTGCGTGTCGCCGTCCGCGTCGCGACCTTCGACCGACAGGATGTGGGTGGCGCGCTCGCCCTTGTCGCGGTTCGGCGCACGCATGATGCGCGGGTCGACGGCGTCGACGAGATGCGTCGCGGCCTTGCCGGGAGGCGCCACCATGCGCATGCCGGTGACGACGCCGTCGCCGTCGAGATCGACGGGCGTGTCCTCGTCCATCGCGGCATCGCGGTCGTGGTCGATCGCGCGTGCGTTCGTCGCGCGCGGCTGGCCCGTCGCGAGCGCGATGGCGCGTGCGTCGGGGTTTGCGAGCGGGATCGCGTAGATGCGCATCGACTTGAGGAGCGCCGGCTTGTCGCGCAGGATCGTGGCGACCGACTCGACGACGCAGGAGGGCGACGCAAGCTGCGTCGCGTCCATGCCGCCGACGAGGAGCACCGCGGGCTGGCGCTTGCCGAAGTCCTGGTCGCCGAAGACGAAGAGGTTGATCGGCCGCTTCTCGAGCGAGTGGCCGATGACGCGCGACGAGTAGGCGGCGCCGCTTTCCTTGGCGACCTCCTCGAGGCGCGCAAGCACTTCATCGCCCGACGCGAACCCCGCGGGTGCGAGGCGTGCGGGCGCCTGCGGTGCGGAGGGCGCCGCAGGCGGGTCATCCGCGGCCGAAGCGAAGCCCATGGATGGGAGCGCGCAGGCGCCGAGCACGGCTGCGAGGGACCACGCTGATCGATGTCTCATGCCGCGGAGGATATCCGAGCACGGAACTCCTGCGGCCGCAACGGCTCAGATGTCGCGGTCGATGCGGGCATCCTCCATCAGGTAGAGCCCGACGAGCCAGTTCTCGACGAGGTAGGGCTCGACCTTCATGGTTCCCTCGATCGCGCCGAAGTTGATCGAGTGGCGCTTCCAGCCCGAGATCGTCTTCGCGAGCCTCACCTCGACCGCGTCGTACGGCGTCGGCGGTATCCCGATGCAGCACCCGTCCCATTGGTTCAGCATCAGGAGGCACTCGCCTGCCGTCTGCGCGACGAGCGGGAAGGCGATGTAGCCCGAGATGCGCACGCGCTTCCCCGAGAGGAACGCGATGCGCGCGGGAATCTTGTTCTCGGAGAGGCGCGGGATGTAGCTTTCCTGCGCGCTCGAGAGAAACTCCCACGAGACCTCGTAGGGCGACTCGGGCGTGCCCGCGCCGCGGATCGTCCATGCATCGTCGACCGAGATGGATCCATCGGGAAGGCGGATGAAGCTGCTCGGCAGGATCTCGGCGTCTGGGATCTGCGGAATCTCAGGCGCGAAGTTCGAGCCGCTGGCGAGGACGCTCGGGTCTGGCGGCGGCGGCTCGGCGGATGGTTCCTCCTGCGACGCCGGCTTCGCGGCAGGTGCCGGCGCGGGCGCAGGCGCGGCGGGGGTCGCTGGCTCGATGGCCGCGACGACCACGGGCTCTGCCGTCGCCGGCGCGGGCGGCGCAGGCGCTGGCTTCGGCGACTCGGCGACGGACGCCTCGAGCGGCGCCTCGCGCGGCGCCTCGAACGGCGCCTCGAGCGCGCGCATCGCACCCTCTCGGAACGACTCGTCGATGAGCCGCCTCTGCTCGGGTTCGGTCGGCGGCTGCAGCAGGACGATCAGCCCGACGAGCAGCAGGAGCGTGACGATGGACCAGAGGAACTTCATGGCGAGAGGGCAGGATACGCTCAGCCGAGCGGGCGGAGCCCGCGCGAGACGCTGGTGCGGTAGGCCAGGATCGACGGAACCAGGCCCGCGAGACCGGCGAGGGCCGTCGTGCTCATGGCCACGATGATCGCGGCGCGGGGGTCGAGCGCGGGAGCGATGACGATGCCGTGCGCGGCCAGCATCCATTGCGTGGCGGCGAAGAGGAACAGGACGCAGAGCACGACGCCCGCAGCAGAGCCCGCGAGCCCGATCACGGTGCTCTCGGTGAGGACGAGCCAGAAGATGCGCGCGCGGCTTGCGCCGAGGACTCGGAGGATCGCCACCTGCCTGCGCCGCTCGGACATCGAGTTGATCATCGAGAGCAGGATCGCGGCGGCGGCCGTGACGAGCGTGGCGGCCGCCATGGCCACGAAGAGGACATCGAGGCTCGAGACGATGTCGAAGAGGCGTCGCACCTCGTTCGCGGGCATCGCCACCGTGATCGAGCCGTCGCGACGAAGTCGCTCGTACTGCGACACCAGGGCCGGCGGCGCGGAGTTCGGTTCGCGCGAGGGGAGCCTGAGGAGGACGCCCGTGACGACGCGGTCCGCCTCGATGAGATCGGCCTCCGTGACCGTGCGGTGCGCGCCCTCGCGCTCGAACCGGTCGTGCGCGTGGAGGATCCAGGTCGACTCGAGGTTCGAGAAGAGCGCACGGTCGTGCGGCGAGCCCGTCGGCTTCAGGATGCCGACGACCTCGTACGCGTACTCCTCGTGGACATGCGCGTGGTCGTGGGCGTGGTCTCCGCCCTCGCGCGAGAGGTGCGACCCGTGCGTGAGCACGATGCGCGCGCCGAGGCGGAGGCCCGACTCGCGGGCGACGGAGCTGCCGACGACGACCTCGAAGTTCTTGTCGAATGGCCGTCCCTCCGCGAAGACCCACGGCTCGCCGGCGACGGGCTCGAAGACGCGGAAGAACTCGGGCACCGTGGCCACGACGGGGAACGAGCGGTAGTTGTCGCCGATCGCCGTCGGCACGAACATCGCCCACGGGAAGCTCGCGCGCAGCTCGGCGAGCTTCGCGGCGTCGATCGGCGCGCGCGGAGCGTTCGCGTAGAAGAGTCCGTTCAGGACGGAGACGAGCGGGCTGCCGTCGCGCGAGACGAGGAGATGGGCGTTCCCCGTGCCGCGCTCGAAGGCTCGCTCGCCTGCGTTGCGCAGCGAGAGGATCGCGAGCAGAAGGCCCGCGCTGAGCGCGACGAGAACGACGACGGTCGCCGTCGAGAAGAGGCGCGTGCGCAGGCTGCGGAGGACGATCGAAAGGTCGCTCATGCCGCGGCCTCCTCGCGCGAGACGGGCGTGGAGCCAAGCCGCTCCACGCGTGCGAAGTGCGGCTCGACCGCGGGGTCGTGCGAGACCACGAGAAGCGCCGCGCCCTGCTCGCGGCAGGCGTCGCGGAGAACGCGCAGCGCGTTCACGGCGTTCTCAGGGTCGAGCGACGCGGTCGGCTCGTCGGCGAGGACGAGCGTCGGGCGGCAGGCGAGCGCGCGCGCGATCGCCACGCGCTGCTGCTGTCCGACCGAGAGTTCGTCGACGCGGGCGTCGAGGTCCTCGAGCCCGAGCGATCGAAGCAGGTTCTCCGCGCGCTCGTCGCGCTCCGCGGCGGGCGAGTCCGCCATGAGGAGCGCCGCCAGCACATTCTCGCGCGCCGTGAAGCCCGTGAGGAGGTGGAAGGTCTGGAACACCATGCCGATCTCGCGGCCGCGGAAGCGGTCGCGCGCTGCGCCGCGGAGGGCGTTGATCTCGATGCCTCCGACGAGGATCGAGCCCGTCGACGGGTCGAGCAGGCCCGCGACCAGCTGGAGCAGCGTGCTCTTGCCGCAGCCCGAGCGGCCGACGAGGAGCATCTCCTCGCCGTGCGCGATCGTGAGCGACGGAAGCGAGAGTTCGAAGGGCTTGCGTCCGCGCTCGCCCTCGCGGGTGAAGCGGAGCCCTCGGACCTCGAGCGCGGGAGGCGTTGGTTCGGAGCGCATGGGGCCCGACTGTAGCGAGGCCTGGCGTTCCATGGCACGGTGGCTGCGGCGATGCGGCGCGATTCGGCGCATGGAGGGAGCGCGCGGGTTCGGTACGATTCTGGGATGCCCGCAGGCTGTGCCCGCTCGGCCACCCTCCTCGGAATCGGCTTGTGTCTCGTGCTCGCCCTCGGCGGGTGCGCTGGTGGGACGCCTGCATGGACTCCGGGCGTTCCTTCGTCGAGCGTCGCGGCGGTCTGGCACGGCGCGCAGGCGAGGTGGTTCCTCGATGCGCCGACCATCGAGGTGTGCGAGGAGGGCGGCGCCGCGCGGCGGGTGCTCGTGCCTGCGCCCGACGATGCAGGCGCAGAAGACGCCTCGGTGGCCGGGTGGCGGCAGGCGGGAGGAGATGAAGGCGCGCTGACGCGCGGGCTCGCCGACCCCGCGAGCGGAACGCGGGTCATGGAGCGGGCGACCGCCGCCGAGGCCGATGATGGAGGGCTCCTCTTCGAACGCGTGATCGAGGTGGTCGAGCTTCCTGCAGGCCTCGAGCTCTCGGTGCGGCTCCCGCTCTCGATGCGCGGGCCATCCGCGGACGCGGGGGCTTGCGTCCATCGTGTCGCCTGGGCCATCCACGGTGCGCCGCTCGGCGCGATGTGGGGCGAGGAGACGCATGCCGTCGTGCTCGGGCGCGACGAGGCGACGCGGATCTCGCTCCGTCGGGCCTCGCCCGAAGCGCGCGCGTCGCAGTGAGCCCATGGCAATGACGCGACAGCCGGGCCGTTGGGCCCGGCTGTCGTGCGAGTCAGCGATCCGTCGCGGTTCATCCGCCGCGCGCGGATCGATCGAGGCGCGCGGTCGCGCGTCCTCGCCCCAGCCTTCTTTCCCCACACTTCCCCCGGACGAACGGGCGTCGCCGCGGCGTTCGCCCGTGGATGGACCCAGTCACTCCCAGCCGTTGGCGCCGAAGTCGGGCCGCTCGTCCTCGCGCGGTTCGTCGACGGGCGGCTCTGGCGGTCGGTTCCGCTGTCGGTTCGACTGCTCGATGATGCGGCGCAGGTAGGCGTTCTCGCGCCGCGTCGCCTCGAGATCGAACACGAGGTACTTCACGCTCAGGCGGAGATAGTCGAGCGCCTCCTGGAGCTCGCCCATCGAGTGCTGCACGCGTACGCGGCGCGCCTCGACATCCTCGGCGGCCATCGTGGCGTCGGGCGCCTGCGCCGCGGGAAGGTCGCGGATGCGCTCGAGGATGTGGTTCATCTTCTCCTGAAAGCTCGTCTCGTCCATGTTTCTCTCCTCGTCTTTGGTTGTGGGGGCTGCGATGCGGTGGTGCCCGCGGCTTCGCGGAACCGACACCTCTTCGCAACGACCGTGCCAACCTGGAGGAGAGAGAGCCTTCGGAGCGCTCGCGCGGAGCGCCGGGGGTTTTCCCGGTCACGCCCGCGCAGCCGTCGCAGACCTCGTTCGGTCTGTGCGGCCTGTGGCGTGAACGCGACAGGTGTTCAGCGCACCTTGTCGAACTTCTGCAACACCGTGAGCGCCGACCTCGGCGCATCGGCGAGCAGCGCATCGACCGGCTCGCGGCGACGGCGGAACTCGTTCACGAGCCGGGTGAGCGCCAGGTCGCGCTCGAGCGCCCAGTTCTTGTAGAACGCCTCGAGCTCGATCCGGTTGAAGCGGGAGAGCGGGTCGTCGAGCCCGCTCTGCGCCACGGCCCAGTCGATGAGCTTCGCGCCCGCATCGAAGCGGTAGAGCGAGAGGATGTTCTTCAGGCGCCGCTCGGGGAGGAGGAACGGGTCCGTCGCGTCGGGCGGCAGCTCCGACATCGCCTGCTCGGGCTTCTTCTGGGCGATCGCACCGAGCCATCCGCCCTCGGACGCGATCTCTCGCGCGGCGAAGGTGTGCTCCGCGGCGCCCGTGCCCTCGACGGCCTCGAGGTCGGCGGCGCTCGCGAGGAGCGTCTTGAGCCCTGCGTTCGCGAAGCGGATCCACAGGCGCTGGTCGCGCGTTCCCGCCCGCGTCAGCGTCTCCACCCGGACGACGCTGCCTCCGCCCCACTCGGGGCGCTGGCGGTGGCGGACTTGCATTCCTTGCGTGAACATCGTGGGGGTGAGCATGGGGTTGCCGGCTGAGGGCTGCCCGTCCCTGCGCAGAGAGCGCGCGAGGTGTGGGCTGGCACGGAGAAAGTCGTGGGCGTTGTGATCCGTCGAGGCGACGGGAAGGTGGGGCGCGGCGATCGACGGCTCCGCGTGGAACGGCGCTGGACGCGCCGTAGGAGTCTCGCGATGCGCACGCGCGCAACGAGCAACAAGCAGGGCACCTGACGTCGCGTGGGTTCAGGCGTTCCGTGGCCACCGAGGCGTCTCGGGCTGGCATGCACGGTGACTTGACAGGGCTTTCCCAGCCGCGCGGGGGACTTCCGCAGCGCGGTGGGCGCGACTGACGGACGCGAAAAGGGTGCAACCCCATCCGTCCATCGGCGAAACTGACGAATTCCTGCAGCGAAACCGCGCGTTCTTCCTCATGCGGCCCGCCTGCTGGACTCGGGGAGTGTAGCACAGACGGCGGGAGTGCAAGCCCGACGCGCATGTTCCACGCCACAATTCATCGACCGCGAACCTCTTCGGGCACGGTTTCCGAGGTCGCCTTCCCGTACTCTTGCCGCATGACGCGCCCTTCGGACACCGTCCGCATCGCCTTCCTCGGGGATATCAACGGGGCGCCCGGGCGGATGGCGCTCGACCAGCAGCTGCCTGTCCTTCGCGAGCGATTCCGCCCCGACCGCATCGTGGCGAACGCCGAGAACGCGCGCAACGGGTCGGGCCTCACCCCCGAGCTCTACGAGCAGTTCAGGCGGATGGGGATCGACGCCTGCACGCTCGGCGACCATGCGTTCCGCGAGGCGAAGATCATCCCGCTGCTCGACGATCCGTCGAAGGCTGTCTCGCGGCCGGCGAACCTTTCCGCGCGCACCCCCGGAAAGCGGCTCATCCGCGTTCCCGCCGACGAGCGCTGCCCGCGCGACCTCTTCGTCATCACCCTGCTCGGGCGCATCAACATCGGCTCCGTGCAGGCGAACGATCCGTTCGAGTGCGCCGACGAGATGCTGGCCGCGATGCCCGAGCGCAACCCGCTCGTGCTGGTCGAGGCGCACATGGAGGCGACCAGCGAGAAGGCCGCGATCGCGCGCCATCTCGACGGGCGCGTGGCCGCCGTGCTCGGGACCCACACGCATGTGCCGACCGCCGACGAGCGCGTCCTGCGGGGGGGCACCGCGTTCCAGACGGATGTCGGCATGACGGGCCCGCATGATTCCGTGATCGGAAGGAACCCTTCGGCCGTGCTGAAGCACTTCACGACGGGCGTCCATGTGCCGTTCGACATGGGTTCGGGCGGAGAGGCCGTGCAGGGCGCGCTGGTCGAGGTCGATCTCGCGACGGGTCGCGCGCGCGCGATCGAGCGGATCAACCTGCCCGCGCGCGTTCCGCAGCGGTGACGCGCGCGGCCCGCCGCGCGGAGGTCACGGCGCACCGCATCCGCCGCCGCCGGGCGTGAAGACCGTGAAGGTGTCGCCCGCGTCGAGCTCGAGCGCGAGGACACCCGCGTCGAACTCGCGCAACTCGCCCGAGAGCAGGGCGCGCGCGCAGCCGACCAGGCCGTCGCCGCCGCCGCGGACGCCGCGCGGCGCGTGCCTGCGTCGCGAGGCGAAGTGCGAGAGCGAGACGGGCGCGAGGAACTCGTAGCCGCGCACGAGGCCGTCGCCGCCGCGCGACGCGCCGTCGCCGCCCGAGCCGCGCCGCACCTCGAAGGTGCGCACGACGACGGGCGCGCGGCGCTCGAGGACCTCGATGTCGGTGAGCCGCGTGTTCGACATGTGCGTGTGGACCGCGCTCGCGCCGTCGCGGAGAGGCCCCGCGCCAGCGCCGCCGCCGAGCGTCTCGTAGACACCGAAGGTCGCGTCGCCGAAGAGGATGTTGTTCATCGTGCTCTGGCTTTCCGCCGCGAGCTCGAGGGCGTCGACGAGCACGGCGACGACGCTCTGGCTCGTCTCGACATTGCCCGCGACGACGGGCGGACAGCGCGTCGGATCGGCGTCGAACGCGGGGTTGAGCATGCCGCTCGGGACGACGAGGTCGATCGCGCGGAGAAGCCCCTCGTTCATCGGCACGGGCTCGTCGACGAGAAGGCGAAGCGCGTAGAGCGTCGCCGCCGTCGTCACCGCGAGCGGCGCGTTGAAGTTCCGCGGATGCGTGGGCGCGGAGCCCGTGAAGTCGATGCGCAGGCGTTCGCCTTCGCGCGTGACGGCGACGCGGATCACGCTGCCGTCGTCGAGCTCGCGCTCCGCATGGCGTCGCACGAGGCGCATCGCGCGCACGGCGCCGCCGAGCGCGCGCTCGGCCCGGTCGAGCTCGCCCGCGGCGCGCGCCGCGAAGGCGCCTGCGCCGAGCTCGGACACGAGCCGCGCCACCGCCGCGACGCCGTGACGCGCGGCGGCGACCTGTGCGGCCAGGTCGGCGAGGTTCTCGTCGGGGCTGCGCGAGGGATGCGGCGCCTCGGCGAAACGGCGTCTGCACGCCGCCGCATCGAGGACGCCGCCTCGGACTGCGATGAACGGCGGCAGCACCACGCCCTCCTCCGCGAGCGAACGGGCGTCGGGCGGGAACGAGCCCGGACGCGTTCCGCCGATCTCGGCGTGGTGCGCGCGGACGGCCACGAAGGCGACGCGGACGCCCCCGACATGGACTGGCGCGACCGCCGTGACGTCGGGCAGATGCGAGCCGCCGAACGCAGGATGGTTCGTCACGGCGATGTCGCCCTCCCCGAGCGCGAGCGCGCCGATCACGCCGCGCACGCAGGCGCCGAGCGCCCCGAGGTGGACGGGCAGGTGCGGCGCATTCTGGATGAGCGTGCCGCGCGCGTCGAGCACGGCGCAGGAGAAGTCGAGCCTCTCGCGGATGTTCGGGCTCAGCGCCGTTCGCTCGAGCACCTCGCCCATGGAGAGCGCGATCGCCTCGAGCCGCGCCGCGAAGAGCTCCTGCTCGGCGACGGGTGCGCGCGGGGATGGCGCGTCGATGCGCTGTGCGACGAGGTCGCCGTGCGCGTCGACCGTGGCGCGCCAACCGAGGTCGAGCACGGCCGTGTCGCCCGTGTCGACGACGATCGCGGGGCCTTCCACGCAGTCGCCCGCGCAAAGCGAGGCGCGGTCGACGACGCGCGCCTCGACGAAGCGGCCGTGCGAGGCCATGCGTCGGGTGGACTCGGAGGTCGCGTCGCCGCCGCGACCCGCGGAGGCGGTCGAGCCGAGATCTCGGGGAGGACTCTGGGACGGCATCTCCGCGCGCACGCGCACGGACTCGACTTCGAGCGGTCTCTCGGGCGGCGGCGCGCCGAACAGCTCCGTGAATCGACGCGCGAAGGCGGCGCGCATCTCGCCCGCGGACGCGGCGTCGACCTCGATGGTGGATTCCTGCCCGAGGAGGCGCAGCGACACGCGGGCCGTGACACGGGCCGCGGTCTCGCGCGAGCGTGCGTCGAGCGCGCCCAGCGCCTCGCGCTCGGCGGCGTCGATCGCGTGCAGCACCTCATGCGCATCGTCCGTGAGCACGGCGAGCACGGGCATCACCGCGTCGTGGGCTGCGTGCGCGTCGAGGACGCCGCGCGCGCAGAGATAGCCCGCATCCTTCGGGAAGACGATGCGTGCGATGCCGAGCCTCTCCGCGATGCCGCAGGCGTGCTGGCCGCCTGCGCCGCCGAAGGCGATGAGCGCATGGTCGGCAGGGTCGGCGGCGTCGCGCACGACGAGGCGCTCGATCGCAAGCGCCATCCGCGCGTTGGCGATCTCGAGGAACGCCAGGAGCGTGTCGTCCGCGGTGTCGTCCGCGTCTGCGCCGCGCACGGCCGCGAGCGCCCGGAGCGCGGCGGCGCGGTCGAGCGCGACTCCAGAGACGCTCTCGGGCACGCGGCCGAGGAGGAGGTTCACATCGGTCAAGGTGAGCGGCCCACCGCGACCCATGCACGCGGGCCCCGGGTTCGCCCCGGCGCTCTCAGGGCCGACGATGCGCTCGCCCGCGCCGACTCCCGATCGGATGCGCGCGATCGAGCCGCCTCCCGCCGCGACGGTGTCGATGGCCACGCTCGGCGCGGCCACGGTGGCGCGCCCGACGCGCGCTTCGGCGCGCAGTCCGACTGCGCCGTCGACGACGCGCACCACATCGGTGCTCGTGCCACCCATGTCGAGGCCGACCGCGCGCGCGATCCCATGGCGTCGCGCGATCGCGGCCACGGCCGCCGCGCCGCCCGCTGGGCCCGAGAGGAGCGTGTCGCGCGCGAGAAATCGCGCTGCGTCGTGGAGGGTCGCCGCGCTTGTGAAGACGCCGACGGAGCCTCGCACGACGCCGTCCGCTGCGTGCGAGACGAACCGTCCGAGGATCGGAGCGATCGAGGCGTGCACGATGGCGGTCTCCGTTCGCGCGAGAAGCCGCGGCACGCGCGAGACTTCGCTCGCCGCAAGCGCGACGAACCCCGCCGCGCGGAGTTCCTCGGCGAGTTCGCGCTCCCGACCGCTTCCGAGCGCATGCGCGAGACTGACGACGATCCGCGCAGCCCCCTGCGCGCGAAGCCGCTCGGCGGCGCCGACGAGCGCGGCGCGCGTCGTGCGGAGCGGGCGCGGCCCGCGTCTCTGCGTGTGGTGCGGCGAATCCGCGGGATTGCGCGCGTAGTCGCGCTCGGGAATCGCCGCCACGAGGCGCGTGAGTGGCTCGCGCGGGGCAGGCACGCGCGCGAAGAGCTCGTCGCGCGTCTGGTCGTGGATCGCAAGCAGTCCGTCGAGGCCGTGCGACACGATGAGCCCGACGGGCTCGGTGCGCCGCTCGAGGAGCGCGTTGGTGCCGCGCGTCGTGGAGAGCCTGAGGTCGAGCGGCGGAAGCGGCGATCCCCACGCGGCTCCCGTGAGGAGCCGTAGCCCGAGCTGCGGCGCGTCGCGCGGCATCCGCGCGTCGCCTTCCCACGCGAGGCGCAAGGCGTCGCCCGCGCGCGGCGTCCATCGGACCGACCGATGCGCAAGTGTCAGCCTGGTCGCCGACTGCGAGACGACATGGGCGACGGTCGCCCCGTCGACGCGGACCTGCGCGCCGTCGAGGAGCCCGTCGGCGGGGATGCAGGCCGAGATCGGCTCGATGTCGATCGCGTCCGCCGCGGGCATGCCTCTGACGCGGATGGCGAGCGACCCGTCCGACGGGAGCTTGAGGCGGCGCAGCGTCCGGTCGGGCGCGACCGCGACGAAGTCCGTGAATGTTCCGCCCGTGTCGAGTGCCACGCGCCATCGCGCGGCGCTCGCGGGGGCTTTGCTTCGGTGGTGTGCGTCGCGCTCGGTCACGGTCGGCTATTCTGCCCAAGATGTCCGCGACGCGTCGCCCCGTGCATCCCGAAGGTGTCTCCGCGGTGGTGGCCGTCTGCCGTGCGTTGCGCGTTCGGCATGCGGGTGCGGTCGCCTTGGCGCTCGTCGTCTCCGCCTGCGGGCCGTCCAACGGGTCAAGCGCGCCCGCGGAGGCGGAGGTGCCTTCAGGCGCCGGGGCTCCCGCGGAGGTTGCCGCTCCCGCCGAGGCCGTCACGCTCGGCCCCGTGCACGGGCTGACCGTCACCGACCTCGACGGCCGCGCGGTGTCGCTCGCGCAGTTCGCGGGGAGGCCGATGATCATCGAGATCTGGGCGACCTGGTGCGGGCCGTGCAGGCGGAATCGCCAGCTGGTCCACGACCTGAAGGAGGAGTTCCCCGATCGGCTGGTCGTGGTCGGCGTGAGCGTCGACAGCAAGGCTTCGCTCGTCACGAACTTCCTCCGTTCGAACCCGGCGAACGAGCACGAGTTCATGGCGACCCCCGAGTTCATGCAGCTCGTCGCCACGCGATCGACCTCGAACGCCATCCCGAAGACGATGTATGTGAACGGGCGCGGGCAGATCGTCGATGTCTCGGAAGGCGTGCAGGGCGCGAAGTGGGTTCGCGCCATGGCGAAGAACCTCAAGTGAGCGAGCGCACCTCGACCACGCCCGTGCCCAAGCGCGCGCCGCGGCGGACCGCCGCGATGGTCGCCACGGACCTTGGCTACCTCGTCGGAGCGCTTCTCGCGTCGCCGCTGTGGCTGACGCGCATGGTCGCCACGGGCAAGATCAGGACGGACTGGCGCGCGCGCTTCGGCTTCGGGGAGTTCCTCGCGAGGTCCGCGCGGCCGCGCATCCTCATCCACGCTGTGTCGGTCGGCGAGGTGAACGCGATCCGCGGGCTCGTCGAGCGGCTGGCGGCCGACGGGCTTGCGCCCGAGATCGTGGTGAGCGCGACGACCGACACGGGGTTTGCGCGCGCGAAGTCGCTGTTCGGCGAACGCCACGCGGTGGTCCGCACGCCGTTCGACTTCACGGGCGCGGTGAAGCGCTGGCTTGCGCGCGTAGAGCCCGATCTCCTCGTGCTCGTCGAGCTCGAGCTGTGGCCGAACATGACGCGCCTCGCGGATTCCGCGGGCGTGCCCGTCGTCGTCGTGAACGGGCGCCTCAGCGACCGCAGCATCGTGCGCTATCGCCGCGTGAAGCCGCTCGTCGCGGGCATGTTCGCGCGCGCGACGGCCGTGCTCGCACAGAACCCGGTCTACGCGACGCGCTTCACCGAGCTTGGCGCACGCGAGGTCCTCGTCTCGGGCAACATGAAGTGGGACTCGATCGCGATTCGCGACGAGGTGCCGGGCGCCGCGGCGCTGCGCGAGGAGTTGGGGCTGCCGCCCGGCGCGCCGGTCGTCGTCGCGGGAAGCACCGAGCCGGGAGAGGAAGTGCTGCTGCGCGATGCGCTGCCGCCAGGCGTGCGGCTCGTGATCGCGCCGCGCAAGCCCGAGTGGTGGGACGGCGTCGCCGCGAACCTGCCCGGCTGCGTGCGCCGCTCGCGCAAGGAGCGGGGCGGCGCCGACACGCGGTTCCATCTCCTCGACACGATCGGCGAACTCGGCATGGCGTATTCGTTCGCCGATGTCGTGGTGATGGGCCGGTCGTTCGGCAAGCTCTACGGCAGCGACCCGATCGAGCCGGCGAGCCTCGGAAAGCCCGTCGTGATCGGGCCGCGCGTCCACGATTTCCGCGATGTCGTCGCCGCGTTGAGGGCGCGTGGCGGGATCGTGCAGTGCGAGGCGTCGGAGCTGAAGGAGGTCCTCGCGCGGCTCTTCGCCGACGCGGGCGAACGCGCTGCGATCGCCGCGCGCGCCCGCGACGCGATCCGCGAGGAGCAGGGCGGAAGCGCGCGCACCGCGGAGGTCCTGCTCTCCATGCTTCCCGTGCCCCCGGCCGCGGGCGCGTGATACGCTGCGGGCATGGCGACCAACGCAGAGGTGGCGGCGGCATTCGAGGAGCTGGCTGTCCTGTCGGAGATCCTCGGGGCGAATGTCTTCAAGGTGAACGCGTTCCGCAAGGCGGCGCGCGCGGTGGAGGGCTTGCCCGGCGAGGCGACCGCGATGTCGGTCGCGGCGCTGAAGGAGATCGACGGGCTCGGCGCGTCGACCGCCGCGAAGGTGCATGAGTTCGCGGAGACGAAGACGATGTCCGAGCTCGAGGAGCTGCGCGCGCAGGTGCCGCCGGGTGTCAAGGAAGTGCTCGCGATCCAGGGAATCGGGCCGAAGACGGCGCGCGCGCTCTGGGTCGACGCGGGCGTGGTCGACCTCGCGTCGTTGAAGAAGGCGATCGAATCGGGCGCCGTCGCGAAACTGCCGCGCATGGGCGCGAAGACGATCGCGAACATGACCGAGGCCATCGCGTTCGCCGAGAGTTCGCGTGGCCGCGTGCGCATCGCCGAGGCGCTGCCGCTGGCCGAGCGCATCGTCGCCGAGCTCGCGCGCCTCCCGTTCGTCGAGCGCGTGGCGTATGCGGGCAGCCTGCGCCGCGGCAAGGAGACGATCGGCGACATCGACATCCTCGCGTCGTCGAAGGAGCCCGCGAAGCTGATGGAGGCGTTCCGCACGCGCGACGAGGTCGCGAAGGTGCTCGCGAGCGGCGAGACGAAGACGAGCGTCCAGACGACGACGGGCGTGCAGGTCGACCTGCGCGTCGTGCCGCTCGATCGCTTCGGCGCGGCGCTCCAGTACTTCACGGGCAGCAAGGAGCACAATGTCGCGCTGCGCGAGCGTGCGATTCAGCGCGGCTTCAAGCTGAACGAGTACGGGTTGTTCAAGGTCGGCGCGGACGGCGCCGTGGCCGACGGCGCGCAGCCCGCCGCCGCGCGCGAGGAGAAGGACATCTACGCCGCGCTCGGCCTCGACTGGATGGAGCCGACGATGCGCGAGGATCGCGGCGAGATCGATGCGTTCGAGATCGGCGCGAAGCATGTCGCCGTCGTCACGCTCGCCGACATCAAGGCCGAGCTTCACTCGCACACGACCGCGTCGGACGGCGCGATGTCGATCGACGAACTCGTCGAGGCCGCGGCCGCGCGCGGGTTCCACACCATCGCGATCACGGACCACTCGAAGAGCCAGTTCCAGGCGAACGGTCTCGACGAGAAGCGCCTGCGCGCGCACATCAAGGCGATCCACGAGGCGCGCGCGCGGCACCCGAAGATGCAGATCTGGGCCGGAAGCGAGGTCGACATCCTCGCCGACGGTTCGCTCGACTATTCGGACGACCTCCTCGCCGAACTCGACTGGGTCGTGGCGAGCCCGCACAACGCGCTCAAGCAGGAGCCGCGCGCGGCGACCGATCGCCTGCTGAAGGCGATCGCGCATCCGCTCGTCCATGTGATCGGCCACCCGACCGGCCGCATCGTGAACGGCCGACCCGGGCTCGAGCCAGCGATGAACGAACTGTTCGCCGCGGCGAAGGAGCACGGCACCGCGCTCGAGATCAACGCGCACCACATGCGGCTCGACCTCCGCGATGTCCATGTGAAGGGCGCCGTCGACGCGGGCTGCATGCTCGCGATCGACTGCGATGTCCACGGCAGCGAGGACTTCGACGAACTCCGCTACGGCGTGATGACCGCCCAGCGCGGCTGGCTGCCGAAGGCGCAGTGCCTCAACTGCATGGACGCGAAGGCGCTGGATGCGTGGCGGGGGCGGAAGCGGGGCAGCGGGCTCTCCGCGTGACCTCGCGCCGCGCTATCGTCCTGCTCCCGTGACGGTTCTCGAGCCACTCCTTCGCCGCCTCGACGAGGTGATGCCCGCCGACAGGCGGGAGCTGCGGGCGCGGATCGGCGGGCTCGAGAAGCGATTCCGCCAGTCGGGCGCCGCCGATGCGCGCGCGCTCGCGGCTGTCGAGAAGTCGATCGCGCGCAGTGCCGCGGAACTCGTGCGCCGCCGCTCGATCGTGCCCGCCGTCGCGTATCCGCCCGATCTCCCCGTGTCCGCGTCGCTCGATGCGCTGCGCGGGGCGCTGGCGGCGCATCAGGTCGTCGTCGTCGCGGGAGAGACGGGTTCCGGGAAGAGCACGCAGCTTCCGAAGCTCTGTCTCGAGCTCGGGCGCGGCGTGCTCGGCCGCATCGCGCACACCCAGCCGAGGCGCATCGCGGCCCGCAGCATCGCGCGGCGCATCGCCGAGGAGCTCGGCGTCCGCGCAGGGGGCGTGGTCGGGTGCAAGGTGCGCTTCGGAGACGAGACGGGCCGCGACACGCTCGTGAAGGTGCTCACCGACGGCATGCTCCTCGCCGAGACGCGCGGCGACCCGCGGCTCGACGCCTATGACACCGTGATCGTCGACGAGGCGCACGAGCGAAGCCTCAACATCGACTTCCTCCTCGGCTACCTGCGGCGGCTTCTTCCGCGCAGGCCGGATCTCAAGGTGATCCTGACGAGCGCGACCATCGATGTCGCGCGGCTGTCCGCGCACTTCGGGAACGCGCCGATCGTCGAGATCCCGGGGCGGACCTTTCCGATCGACATCCGCTTCCGCCCGCCCGAGGGCCGCGATCTCGACGAGGAGGATCCGCGCATGCTCGACGCCGTGGCGCGCGCGGTCGACGAGATCGACGCGAGCTTCGCGGAGGGCGGCGCGCTGCCCGAGATCCTGCCCGACATTCTCGTGTTTCTCTCGGGCGAGCGCGAGATCAGGGAGGTCGCGGAGCACCTCGCGGGCCACATGCGTGCAAGGGAGAAGGGCGCCGCACGCAGCGAGATCCTGCCTCTCTTCGCGCGGCAGGGGCTCGAGGAGCAGGAGCGCATCTTCGCCCCGGGCCCCTTGCGGCGCATCGTGCTCGCCACGAATGTCGCGGAGACATCGCTCACCGTGCCGCGCATCCACGCGGTCGTCGATCCGGGCTTCGCGCGGGTCCTCCGCTACAGCGCGCGCTCACGCGTGGCGCGGCTTCCCGTCGAGGAGATCTCGCAGGCGAGCGCCCGCCAGCGCGCGGGCCGCGCGGGCCGTCTCGGCCCGGGCGTGTGCGTGCGGCTCTATTCGGAGGAGAACTTCGCGCGCCGCCCCGAGTTCACGCAGCCCGAGATCCTGCGCACGAACCTCGCGAGCGTGATCCTGCAGATGGAGGCGCTGAACCTCGGCAAGGCCGAGGACTTCCCCTTCGTCGATCCGCCCGGCGCACGCATGCTCGCCGACGGGCGCGCGACGCTCGTCGAGCTCGGCGCATCGACCGCGGAGGGCCGTCTCACGAAGATCGGCCGCGACATGAGCGTGCTGCCGCTCGACCCGCGGCTCTCTCGCATGCTGCTTGCGTCGATCGAGGGCCACTCCATCAACGAGATCCTGGTGGTGGCCGCCGCGCTGGCCGTGCAGGACCCGCGCATCAGGCCCGAGCCCCAGCGCGACGCAGCCGATCTCCTGCACGCGCGCTTCATGGACCCGTCGAGCGACTTCGCGTCGTATCTGCGCATCTGGCGCGCGTGGCGCACCGAGACGCGCGACGCATCGGGCAAGGAGTTCGGCTCGAGCCAGAAGCGCAAGTGGTGCGAGAGGAACATGCTCGCGTACCAGCGCATGCGCGAGTGGGCCGATGTCGCGTCGCAGCTGCGCGAGCTCTGCGCCGAGCGCTTCTCCGTGAAGGCGGGAGAGCCCGCCGCCGAGATCAACGACGGCGCGTTCCATCGCGCCGTGCTTGCGGGGTTCGCCTCTCAGATCGGCGCACGCAACGAGAAGAAGACCGAGAAGAGCGAGTATCGTGGCCCGACGGGGGCGCTCTTCGCCGTGCATCCGTCGAGCACGCTGGCGCGCCGCACCCCGAACTGGATCGTCGCGGCGGAGATCGTCGAGACCACGCGCCGCTACGCGCGGATCTGCGCGCGCATCCAGCCCGACTGGATCGTGCGCGTCGCCCCGCACCTCTGCAGGAGGAGCCAGTTCGAGCCTCATTTCGTCGAGGAGACCGGCCAGGTGGCGGCCTGGGAGCGCACGAGCTTCGGCGAGCTCGTCCTCGTGCCGAAGCGGCGCGTTCCGTTCGGTCCCGTCGATCCCGTCGCCGCGCGGCATGTCTTCATCCAGGAGGGTCTGGTGGGATATCGCGCGCGCACCGAGGGCGCGTTTCTCGCGGCCAACAAGGCCCTGCGCGAGGCGCTCGAGCGCGAGGAGGCGCGGGGGCGCCGCAGGGGCCTGCTGCTCGAGGAGGAGGCGGCGTTCGCCTTCTACGACCGCCGCGTGCCCGCGCATGTCCACTCGACGCCCTCGTTCGAGTCCTGGCGCAGGAAGATCGAGGCGAAGGAGCCCGCGCACCTCTTCATGCGCGAGTCGGATCTCCTTCGCGACGACGCCGCGCGCGTGCGCGACTCGGACTTCCCCGAATCGCTGCGGCTCGACGCCCTGGCGGTGCCGCTCTCCTACGCGCACGACCCCGAGGACGCTGGGGACGGCGTCACGGCGCGGATCCCCGTGGAGGCGCTCGGGCTCGTGTCCGCGGAGCCGTTCGAGTGGATGGTGCCCGGGCTCTTCGCGGAGAAGGTGGAGGCGCTCATCCGCACGCTGCCCAAGCACCTGCGCGTGCGGCTCTTCCCGATCGAGGAGGTCGTGCAGGGCGCCGTCGAGGCCGTGCCGTTTGGCGCGGGTTCCCTGCGACGCGCGCTCGCGCGGCATCTCACGCCCATCGCGCAGGCGGAGGTGAAGCCCGAGGACTTCCGCACGGAGCTTCTGGCGCCGCACCTCGCGATGCGCTTCGAGGTGCTCGATGCGGATGGTTCCGTGCTCGGGGTCGGCCGCGATCTCGGCGCCCTGCAGGCGCGCTTCGGTGCGCTCTCGCGCGACAGGCTGCGCGCGTCGATCGACCGCGCGACGGATCCTGTCGCGAGGCTCGAGCGAGACACGGTCGAGGCGATGCCCGACGAGGCGGTCCCCGAGGAGATCACCTACTCGCGTGCGGGAATCTCGCTCGTCGGGTTTCCTGCGCTCGTGCGCGAGGGCGCGAAGGTCGCGCTGCGCGTCCTTGATCGGCGAGACACAGCGCGCCGCGAGCACCGCGCGGCCGTCGCGGGCTTCGTCGCAGCGGAGCTGCGCGGCGCGGTCGAGCACCATGTCGCCTACGACGCGCTCAGCGAGGAGCTGCACGCGCTGCTCGGGCTGCGCGGCGTCGACGATGCGGTCGGCTTCATCGCGCGATGCGTCGCGGCGCAGGCCGTGTCGGAGGCGGTGTCCTCGCCGCGCGATGCGCAGTCGATGCTCACGGCCGTGCGACGCGCCGAGCGCGACCTCTTCGAGCGCGTCTCGCGCGCGGTGCGGACCGTGCATGCGGTTCTCCTCGGTGCGGAGGACATCGACGCACGCACGCGCACCGCGGGCTCAGACCCGACGGGCGAGCCCAGGGCGCGCGTCGCAGCGCGGCTGGTGGTGACCCTCGGCGACGGCGCCGAGGCCATCGCGCGGGCGGACCACGAGGAGCTCTCGCAGAGGCTGCGCCTCGTGCAGATGCTGTCGGCGAGGCTCGAGCGCCTGCGCGAGATCGGCCCTGCGCGGGATCGCGCGATCGACGACGAGCTTGCGCCGTGGCGCGCCCGTGTGGAGGAGGCGTGCGCATCGCCTCGCCGCACCCCCGAGGAGGTCCATGCGATCAGGCGCATGTTCGAGGAGATCGAGATCAGCCGCTACGCGCCGAAGCTGCCGAGGGCGTTCCCCGCGAGCGAGAAGCGCCTCGAGGCGATGCTCGCCTGAGCCTCCGCAGTCACGCCCCCCCAACCAAGCACCAAAGGGAGCGGCCGCAGCCGCGACCGCTCAAACCACGCGAGCCGCCGCAGTCACGCCCCCCAACCAAGCACCAAAGGGAGCGGCCGCAGTCACGCCCCCCGACCAAGCACCAAAGGGAGCGGCCGCAGCCGCGCCCCCCGACCAAGCACCAAAGGGAGCGGCCGCAGCCGCGACCGCT
>CAYMSD010000046.1:0-24380 GCA_964393015.1 uncultured Klebsiella sp. | reverse complement strand
CGGACGCGGAGCCGAAGCCGCAGGTGATCGAGATCCTGATGCGGAAGGCGGATTGAGGCGAGTTCAGCGCCGTGCCACGCCTTCGAGTGTCTTCAGCATGCGCATGGCGAGGTTGGTGCGGTCGTAGTGCTGCGCGGCCTCGAGGCAGCGGGCGCGGAATGCGGCCAGTTCCTCGGGGTGCTCGCGAAGTCGCGTGAGGGCGGCGCAGAGTTCATCCGTGTTCTCGGGCTCGAAGGGAATGCCGACGCCCTCCTCGCGCACGATGTCGGCGCTCTCGCCTGCGACGCCGTGGAGGATCGGAAGCCCCATGCCCATCGACTCGAAGAGCTTCGAAGGGATGACCGTCGTGAAGAGGTCGGTCTTCTTCAGGTGGATCACGCTCACATCGAGAAGCGACCAGTATCGCGCCACATCGGCCTTGGGAACGGAGTCGATGAAGACCGCGTTGTCGAGCTTGCGCTCGGCCGCCATCTGCCTGAGCGCCTCCTTGCGGGCGCCGTCGCCGAGGAAGAGGAAGGCGATGCCCTTCCCCTTCAGGCGCTCCGCGGCCTCGATGAGCGTCTCGAGCCCGTGCGCGAGGCCGTGCGTGCCGATGTAGCCGGCGACGAACTTGCCTTCGAGTCCGAGCTTCGCGGTGAGCTCCGGGTCCTTGGGGCGGGGCTTGAACTGCGAGAGATCGACGCCGTTCGTGATGACCTCGATCTTCGCGCCGTCGATCCCGCGGCGGACGAGGATGTCCTTGAAACTGCGCGTCACGGAGACGACGCACGCGCTCTTCCTGTAGAGGAACATCTCGACCGCCTCGAGGAGGCGGATCGCGCGCTCGTTCTTCATGGCGCCCACGGCCTTGATCGACTCGGGCCAGAGGTCGCGGAGCTCGAACACATACGGCGTGCGCTTGAACACGCTCGCGGCGTAGGCGGCGCAGGCCGTGAAGAACTGCGGACTGGTTCCCACGATGAGGTTCACGCGGCCCACGAAGAGGCTCGCGAGGAACGCGGAGACCATGTAGCTCTGGTAGTCGAGGATGCGGCGCACGAAGCCCTCGTTGGCCGTGATGTACGACCACACGCGGATCACCTCGATCCCCTCGACCGTCTCGCGCTGCCACAGCCTGTTCCTGTACCCGTCGAAGACCTTCCCCTTCGGGAAGTTCGGCGCGCAGGTGATGACCGTGACCTGATGCCCCGCCTTGACCCACTCGCGGCAGTGCTCGAAGGTCCGGCTCGCAGGCGCGTTCACCTCTGGTGGGAAGTTGTCTGTGAGGAAGAGGATGCGCACGGACGCCACCCGATGGAGACCTTCGCCGTTCGGCCCGTGAAGCTGGCCACGGCCTTCGCGTTCGGCAGGGACACACCGAACCGTGGGGAGTATGTCGACCGAGTTACCCGCCACTCTGCACCCTCGGCCTTCAATTCAAGGGTTGTTTCTCCATCGGACGCACGAAGGGTCGCGGGATCCGAGCCGATCGAAAGTTCGTACTCGGGGGCAAAGTGCCAATGTGACTCAGCCCGATGCCGGGCGTCGACCTCGTCCATGATGTCCATCCGGCCTCCCGCCAGCGCCCAACCACGGGTGTGGGTTCCGCCGCCCGGAAGGCGTCGGAATCCGTCGTGGGTTCCGCGCGCGCGGCACTCGCCCTCGTTGGAGCCGACCGCCACGCCCGAGACGCGCGCACGGCGCGCCACCCGGAACCCGCCCCAGACCTCGGAACTGTCGGCTCCCGCGATGGTCACCGTGTTGTGGGCGGCCGTGCCGCGCTGCCGCAGGCGCTCGGGGCCGACGCCGTACTGCGAGATGCCCGAGTTGACGAGCACGCGGCGCCCGCCGATCGAGAGTTCGAACGAGAGCGTGTCCGCGTGGGCGTGGCCAGGAAGGTAGTCGGGGCCGATGTCGCCGACATCGACGATGGCGACGGCGTCTCCGGCCTCGAGGCGCACCATGCCCGTCGCCGCGAAGTGCACGGCGCTCGGCGCAGGGGCAGGGGCGAGGGGCGCGCGGGCCTCCTGAAGCACCTTCGGGAGACCAAGCCGCGCCGCGTACTCCTCGAGTTCCGCGGGCGTCGGCGCCACCCCCGCCACGCTGTCGTTGAAGAACGCGACCTCGCCGTCGGGGTGGCACACGCCCCGCAGGAACTCCCGCATCGCGCCGATCCGTGCTGCGACGGATTGCTCGTCGAGGTCCGCGCACACGCCCGGCCACGCGCGCATCGCGTTGAGGAGGTCGAGCATGTCCTCGACCGCGAGCGCGTGGTACATCGGCGAACGCTCGAACTGGCCGCCGTCTGCAAGGATCTGCTCGGGAATCTCCGCGCGCAGGATGCGCCAGCCCTCTTCGCGCCACGCATCCGCCTCCGCGCCCTCGAAAAAGAGCCCTGCGACGACAAGCGCCTTCGCGTTCACGAAGAGATGGTTGCCGAGGAGATGCCACTCGAGGCGCTTCGTGAGGAAGCGCGTCTGCGCGGCGAGGCTGTCGAGCATTCCTGGCACGGGTTCGTTCCCCGCGCGCAGCCACTTGATCCAGTTGACGATGCGCAGCGAGGTCGGGTACGGCTCCCACGCCGTGCCCTTTCCAGGCGCGCATTCACGCATCCAGCGCGCGATGAGCTCGCGATGCCATTCGGTGCGCTGGGCCGCGCCAAATGCGCAGAGGTCGTCGAAGTAGTGCTGGTTGTAGCGCCAGAGCTTCGCGAGGTCCTTGTCATCCCAGCCGTGAAGGTCGAGGTCGCGCTCCTCGTCGAGGAAGCGCATCTGGGTCGGCGTCACGAGGCTCCGTTCGCGCCGCGCGGGCATGGCCCACGCGCCTGTCGCGGCGCGCACGGCGGGCGCGGGCCGCAGGTCGGGCCTCGGCCTCGCGAGGCGGAAGCGCACGCGCCCGTAGACCTGCACGGGCTTGAGCCAGCGCACGGTGTGCCAGAGACGCAGTGCCTTCGCGATCGGGTTCATGTCTCTCACCGCAGGCCCGCGCTACGCGAGCAGCGTCTCGAGGTGCGCCACGATGCGCTCGCTCGTCTTGCCGTCCCAGAGCGGCGGAATGCCGCCCTTCTTCCACTCGCCCGCGAAGAGCCGGTCGAGCGCGGGCTTGAGCGCGGCGGGGTTCGTTCCGATCAGCTCGTTCGTGCCGAGCTCGATCGTCTCGGGCCGCTCCGTGTTGTCGCGCATGGTGAGGCACGGCACGCCCATCACCGTGGTTTCCTCGGTGATTCCGCCCGAATCGGTGATGACCGCCTTCGCGTGCTTCACGAGGTAGTTGAACTCGAGGTAGGGCTGCGGATCGACGAGCTTGAGGCTGTCGGGCAGGCCGCCCATGTCGCGCATCGTCTTCGCGGTGCGCGGATGCACGGGGAAGACGACGGGTTCGCCGCGCGTCCCGGAGATGATCGCGTCGAGGAGCTTCGTGAAGGTGCTGCCCGAATCGACGTTCGCGGGGCGGTGCATCGTCATCACGAAGTACGACTTCGGCCTGAGGCCGAGTTCATCGAAGAACGCAGGCTTCGAGAGACGGTCCATGTTCGCGCGCAGCGTGTCGATCATCGTGTTGCCGACGAAGAAGATCCGGTCGTCCGAAACGCCCGCGCCGCGCAGGTTGCGGTTCGCGTGCTCGCTCGTCGTGAAGAAGAAGTTGGTGATCGCGTCGGTCACCATGCGGTTGATCTCCTCGGGCATCGTCCAGTCGCCCGAGCGGATGCCCGCCTCGACATGCGCGACCTTCACCCAGAGCTTCTGCGCCGCGATCGCGCAGGCCATCGTGCTCGTGACATCGCCGACGACGAGGCAGAGCGCGGGCTTCCTCTCGAGGAGCAGCTTCTCGTAGCGCGTCATGATCGACGCGGTCTGCTCGGCGTGCGAGCCCGAGCCGACCTCGAGATTCACATCGGGCGCGGGAATCCCGAGCTGCTTGAAGAAGTCGCCCGACATCTTCTCGTCGTAGTGCTGGCCCGTGTGCACGAGGCGGTGGCGGATCGGGCCGCCCTGCCTCTCGCGCCCCTGGATCGCGTGGATGATCGGCGCGATCTTCATGAAGTTCGGGCGTGCGCCCGCGATGATGTCGACGAGGATCGTGCTCATGCTTGCACCGGTTCCTTCATGAGCCTCTGCGGCTCGTGCGGGCGAGATCGGCCGCCGCGATCGTCGCCTCGGCGACCTCGAGCAGCTCCTCGAACGGGATCGGCGACGCGCCTCCCGACGCGACCGCGTCGACGAACGCGGCGGCGCAGGCCTTCTGCCCCTTGTCCTGGCTCCACAGGTTCATCTTCGTGAACTTGGGCCAACCGAAGCCCGTCATCTTGCGGAAGTTGTCGAGCTGGATGACGCGCCCCTGCGCGAAGACCTCGAGGCGCTCCTTCGGGAACGACTTCGGCCCGTTCGCGAAGTAGTGCACCGTGCCGATCGAGCCGTCGGCGAAGCCGAGGTCGATGGAGACGGTGTCGCCCGACGCGGCGTCCATCGCGTGCGCCCGCACGGAGGTGATGGCCTCGCCCGCGAGGAAGCGCAGGAGGTCGATGAAGTGGCAGCCTTCGCCGACGATGCGTCCGCCGCCGATGTCGCGGTCCTGCGTCCAGTGCTCCGCGGGAATCGCGCCCGCGTTCGCGGTCATGATGAACGACTTCGGGCCAGCGGCGCCCCTGAGGAGCGACTTGAGCCTGACGACCTGCGGCGCGAAGCGTCTGTTGAAGCCGACCATGACGATCGGCGCAGCGCCCTTCGCGGCGGCCTCTGTGCGCACGGCCTCGATCTCGCGAAGCTCCTCGGTCGTCAGCGCGATCGGCTTCTCGACGAAGACATGCTTCCCGGCGCGCAGCGCCTGGCAGACCATCGACGCATGCGAGTCGTGCCGCGTCGAGATCACGATGGCGTTCACGGCGGGGTCGCGGAAGACGCCGTCCGTGTCCGTGGTGGTCGACTCGAATCCGAACTTGCGGCCCGCGTGCAGGCCGCTCACGCCGCCGCTCGAGGCGACCGTGCGCAGGCGCGCGCCTGCGGCCTTGAACGCGGGGATGAGGACGCCCGTCGCGTAGTTCCCCGAGCCGATGAAGCCGATCGACGCGTTGCCCTTCGCGGGCGGGGTCGCGGGCTTCGGAAGCTCGACCGAGGTGCGCCGCACCTCGGCTTCGGGCTTCGCAGACGCGTCGGGATACTCGAGCAGGATGCCGAGGCTCGGCGGGCCGCCGGAGATGAGCTCGTACGCCTCGATCGCGTCGTCGATCTTGAATCGATGCGAGATCAGCGGCTTCACATCGAGGCGGCCGTCCGACATCATGTCGAGCACGGCCTCGAAGTTGCGCTGCTCCGTCCAGCGGACGAACCCCACGGGATAGTCGTTGCCCTTCTCCTCGTAGCTCGGGTCGTAGCGGCCCGGGCCGTAGGAGCACGAGACCTGGAAGGTGAGCTCCTTCTCGAAGAAGTCCGCGCGGGAAAGCTCGAGGCCCACGACGCCGACAAGCACGATTCGGCCACGCTTGCGGCACATGAGCGCCGCCTGGTGCATCGGCTCGTTCGAGGGGTTGGCTGCGGTGATGATGACCGCATCGACGCCGCGGCCGCGCGAGAACGCCTGCGCCGCCGCGACCGGGTCCTGGCCTGCTCCGAGATGCACGACCTCCGCACCGAGCCTCTTCGCAAGCGCCAGCTTCTCGGGGTCGAAGTCGAGACCGAGCACGCGGCAGCCATGCGAACGCAGGAGCTGCACCGTGACGAGGCCGATGAGTCCGAGTCCCGTGACGACCACGGTCTCGCCAAGCGTCGGCTGAACGAGGCGGATTCCCTGCAGCGCGATCGCGCCGAGCACGGTGAACGCGGCCTCGTCGTCGCTGACATTGTCCGGAACGCGAGCGGTGAGGTTGATCGGAACGCACACCGCCTCTGCGTGCTTGCCGTTCGAGACGACGCGGTCGCCAGGGGCGTAGCCGACGAGCCCACTGCCGACCTCCATCACGCGGCCAACGTTGCAATAGCCAAGCGGCAGCGGCTGGTCGAGCTTGTTCAAGACCGCCTCGAGCGTGGGCATGAGGCCGTCTGTCTTGATCTTGTTCACGACCATGCGCACCTTGTCGGGCTGCTGGCGCGCCTTCTCGATCCATCCCGCCTTGCCGAACTCGACGAGCATGCGCTCCGTGCCCGCGGAGACGAGGGTGCGCGAGGTGCGCACGAGCAGATGCCCGCGCTTGACGGCCGGGCACGGGACCTCCGCGACTTCTGTGGAGCCATTCTTGAGGGACTGGAGGATCTGCTTCACGGGAATCTCGCTCTGGTTCACGGCGCTCGGCGATCGCGCGGACGCCGCGGGTTCGTACTATCGGCACGCTTGGTTCGCGGCACGCGTCGAAACCGTCAGGGACAAGGCGTTTTTCCTGCGATCGGCTCGCATGCGTTATCAGCCCGCGCCGTCGATGAACCGCCTGCACCAGATCTCGATCGACAGGAGCGAGAGCAGCGTGTAGTTCGCGTCGATGCGACCCGTCTGGTTGGCCTCGATGAGGCGCGCAACGGCCTGAGGGTCAAAGAGACCGCGTCTGCGCAGGCTCTGTTCGCCGAGAAGATCGCCGACCAACGGGCGCAGTTCGCTCTGCATCCAGCGGCGCAGCGGCGCGCCGAAGCCCGACTTCGGGCGGTAGATCACATCGTGCGGGAGATACGGCTCCATCGCCTTCTTGAAGACCCACTTGCCGACGCCGCCCTTCTGCTTGATGTTCGTGGGAATGCGCGCCGCGAACTCGACGAGCTCGAGGTCGAGGAGCGGCACGCGCACCTCGACGCCGACCGCCATCGACATCTTGTCGGTGTAGGGAAGGTTGTGGTCGGCGAGGAAGAACCGCTGCTCGAGCGCGAGCATCCGCTCGAGCGGCGGAAGCGACGCAGGCAGCGGCTTCATGAATTCGAGCATCGGGGCAAGCGCCGTCGCGCCACCGAGCGCAGCGCGCGCCTCGGGCGTGTAGAGCGAGAGCAGGTTGTCTTCGCGCGCCCAGCGGAAGTAGTTCGCGATGCGCGCGTCGCCCGAGAGGCCCGCGCCGTCGAACAGCTTCGCGAGCTGGCGTGCCACCGAGCGCCGGCGATCAAGCCCCGCCGTCACGCCCTCGAGAGAACGGCGCACGCCTGCTGGCAGCCAGTTCCACCAGCGCTCGAGCTCGACCGCGCGGTGGCGGCGGTATCCCGTGAAGAGGTCGTCGCCGCCGGCGCCCGAAAGCAGCACCTTCATGCCGTTCTGCCGCGCGAGCTCGCAGATGTAGAGCACATTCAACGGCGCCGGATCGGCGAGCGGCTCGTCGAGCTGCCAGATCATGCGTTCGAGGTCGCCCGCCATGCGGCTCGCTTCGATCTCCACGGTGTGGAGCTTGACGCCGAGGTGCGTTGCGACGGCCTCGGCGTACGGCAGGTCGTCGATCACGCCCTGCTCTGCGCCGCCGATCTGGCGGATGGTGAAGCACTGAAGATCGGGCGAGATTTCGCGGGCAAACGCCACGACGGCGCTCGAGTCGAGCCCGCCCGAAAGGAATGCGCCGACGGGCACATCGGCCACCATCTGGCGCTGCACGGCCGCGCGCACGAAGCGCTCGGTGCCTTCGACCGACGCGCGCTCGTCGAGGTCGCGCGCGACGCCTCGGAATGCAGGAAGCTCGTACCAGGTGAAGCGGCGTTCGATGGTCCCGTTGCGCAGCACCATCGCCTCGCCCGGCAGGAGCTTGCGTACGGCCTTCAGCGGCGTGCCTTCGCCCGGGCACCAGAGGAAGCTGAGATAGCGGTGCAGCGCGGAGACATCGAGTTCGCGCAGCCCTGGCACGAGCTTGAGGAGCCCCTTGATCTCGCTTGCGAACGCGATGCCGTGCGGCTGCTCGGTGTAGTAGAGCGGCTTCACGCCGAGCGCGTCGCGCGCGACGAGCATCGTGCCCGTGCGCGCGTCGAAGAACGCGACGGTGAAGATGCCGTTCAGGCGCGACAGCATCTTCTCGCCTTCCTCGAGATAGAGGTGGAGGATCACCTCGGTGTCGGAGTGGCCGCGGAACGCGTGGCCCTTCGCCTCGAGCTCTTTGCGCAGTTCGCGGTAGTTGTAGATCTCGCCGTTGAAGACGAGCTGCACAGCGCCGTCGAGCGCCTCCATGGGCTGGTGGCCGAGCGGCGAGAGGTCGATGATCGAGAGCCGCGCGTGGCCAAGGCCGACCGACGCGGCCTCGTCGACGAACATGCCCGAGTCGTCGGGCCCGCGATGCGCGATCGCGGCGATCCCTGCCCGCAGCGCGGGAGGGGCGAAGGAGCCTGAGTAGCCGATGATGCCGCACATGGTGAGGGGAGCCGAGAACGGACGGCGAACGGGACGGGTTCGCGAAGGCGGCCGCGGGACGGGTCTTCCATCGGACGGGGCGAGGGACGAGTCGACACAAATCACGCGGGAGCCTTCGGCGGAGCCGAGGGCCCGACCGAAGGATCGATAACTCGAACCTCCGCCACGCCTGCTTCCCCGCAGTCGCCGCGCGCGCCCGTACGCTCCCCCGATGCTCTCGCTCGGACTCCCCGTGTCGCTCCTGCACGCCCTCCTGCAGGCCCTCCTTTGCGCCTCCGCGGCGGTCAACCTCGCGATCACGCCGCCCGCTGCGACCGATGCGCTTCCTTCCGTTGATCCAGCGCGGATTCGCGCACACATCACCGAGTTCGCCTCCGACGAGATGAACGGCCGCTCCTTCCGCAGCCCGGAGGGCAAGCGTGCCGCGCAGTGGGTCGCCGACAAGCTCGCCGAGGCGGGCGCCGTTCCGCTCGAGGGCCGCGACTCGATGCTTGTTCCCGTTGCACGCATGCCCGACGCGGCCCCGAATGTCGTCGGCTGGCTGCCGCCGAAGGGAGCGAACCCGAGCGGGGAGTTCATCCTCGTGACCGCGCACTTCGACCACCTTCCGCCCGCGCGCTCGGGCGACGACCGCATCTACAACGGCGCGGACGACAACGCGAGCGGCGTCGCGGGAATGATCGCCGTGGCGAACGCGCTGCGCGACGACGCGCTCGATGTCGGCGTCGTCTTCGTCGGCTTCACGGGCGAGGAATCGGGCATGATCGGAAGCCGCGCGTTCGTCGAGGAGGAGACGCTTCCGACCGCGCGCATCCGCGGGCTCTTCAACATGGACATGATCTCGCGCCAGCCCGACGGCGCGATCCGCCTCGACGGCGGGCCGAGGGGGAAGGTGCTCGTCGATCTCCTCGTGCGCCTCGCGCCCAAGGTGCCGATCGAGATGAAGGTCGACACGCATCCCGACTGGCTCGACCGCAGCGACCAGGGGCCGTTCCTGCGCGCGGGGGTTCCCGCCGTCCTCTTCAGCTGCGAGGACCACGAGGACTACCACCAGGTCAGCGACCACGCGGACAAGGTCGACGAGCAGCTCGCCGCGCGCACGGCGACGCTCGTCGCGCTCGCGGTGCGCACCTACGCGAAGGAGATGGCGCCGCGATTCAATGTGTCGCCCGTGCTCGGCGCCGACGGCAAGCCGACGCGTGCGATCCGCGTGGGCCGCACGCTGCCGAATGCGCCGTACTGGCAGGCTGCGACGCGGCGCAACCCCGACCGCGGGCTCGACGCGGCCGTGGTCGCGGCGCTTGCCAAGGAGACGGGCTGGACCTTCGAGGAGAAGCAGGTTTCGCTTGGCGAACAGGCCGCGGCGCTCGCTGCGGGGGAAGTCGACATCGTGCTGAACGGCGCGTCGGCGGCGCTTGTGCAGGCCGCGGGTCTCTCGCGTCCGATCGCTGCGATCGAGCCTGCGTATCTCGACGCGAGCGGCCCTGCACTGCTTGTCGCGAAGGACTCGCCGATCACGGCGGAGAGCGATCTCTCGATGTTGAGGACCGCGGTGCGCGAGAATTCGGCCGCCGCGATGTTCCTCACCGCACGACACCCGACCGCGAAGCCGAGCGTCGCCACAGAACCCGAAGGCGCGATCGCGGCGAGGATCACGAAGGGCGAGCTCGACGCCTTCGCGGGCGACGCGCTCGCGCTCGAGTCGCGCGCCGCGCGCGACCCCGCCTATCGCGTGGTGCGCCTCGCGGCCGAGCCGACCGCGATCCTCTGCCGCGCAGACGACGCGACGCTGCGCGAGGCGCTCGGTGCCGCCGTGAAGGCGCTCGCAGAGACCGGTGAACTCGCGAAGATCGCGGAGAAGCACGCGCCGACCACGGGCACGGCCGCGAACAGGCCCTAGGCTCTGTCTGACGGATCCGAGACACGAAGGAGGCGCGCTCGATGCCCGATTCCCGACGACGGATGCCCGCGTGGCTGCTCTGGACGATCACGCTCGCGTGCGCGGGCTGGTGCGTGGCGCTCGTCGCGGGCGTCTTCCTGCCCGTCAGGATGGGCGGTATCGAGCCAGTGCGAGTGCTCGCCTCGTTCACGCACGACCGATCCGCGGGGCCGATTCCGTGGCGCGCGACGCTCATCGATCGGGAGGCGCAGGGATGGGGGATTCCCGACGGCGTGTGGGCGGGAGTCGTCTCGCGGCGACGCTCGAACCTCGGATTCCCCTGGCCGATCTTCAAGCCTCGGCGGGTCCTCATGATCCGCGGCGAGGCGCCGTATGGCATGCCACATGGCGTGCCATTGCCGTCGGTCGAGGACGCGGAATCGCTCCTTCGGACGGAGTTCGCGCTCCTTCCCGCAGACGCGGACCGCTCCATGCTCGCCTTGCGCACCGAGTTCCTCCGCACGCTCGCGCCACGCAGCGTCGAGGACGAGCTCGACCATGGGGCGATCGTCGTGGACGCGAGCCTCCTTGTCGCGGCGACAGGCGCCGCGCTCTCGGCCTACGCGCTGCATCGGCGGGGCGCGAAACGGGCCGTGTAGCCGCTCGCCCGCGCACCCGATCCGCGCGCAGGCATCGTGGACACGCTGTGGAAGCACTGTGACGGCTTCGCGCGATCTTTGCAGGATCCAAGGGCGCGCGAAGGTAGTGTGCCCGCATGCGCTTCGTTGAAACCACGGGGTTCTTCCCTCCGATCTCCACGGCCACGCTCGTCGCCGCCGTTGCGACTGGAGGCCTCGCGGCAGCGGCAGCGGCAGCACCTGTCGCGCCGCACGACGGCATCCACGGCGGCATCCGCTCCGACGGCCACCACCGCTCGATGCCGGGCTTCGCCGTCGTGGCCCCCGCGCCCGACTTCGTGCGCGTCCACCGCTCGCAGTTCAACTTCGGCTCGAGCGCGTTCTCGCTCGTCGGCATCCCCGACACGCAGAACTACTCGAGCTCGTTCCCGCAGATCTTCACGGCGCAGACGGAGTGGGTCGTCGCCAACCGTGCGGAGCTCGACATCCGCTATGTGTCGCACTACGGCGACATCGTCAACAATGCGGACAACCTCGTCCAGTGGCGGCGCGCGGACGCGTCGATGGGCGTCCTCGACGCGGCGGGCGTCCCCTACGGCTACTGCCCCGGCAACCACGACATCACGCCGAGCGGCTCGACCGGCGAACCGTACATCCCCGCGAACTACCTCGCGTTCTTCGGGCCAGAGCGGCTCGAGGGCCGACCGTGGTTCGGCGGCGCGTCGCCCTCGGGCATGTCGACCTACACCTCCTTCAGCGCGGGCGGCGTCGAGTTCCTGCAGGTCCACCTCGACTGCGACACGCCCGTCGCGGAGCTCGCGTGGGCGCAGGGCGTCCTCGACACGCACAAGCACATGCCGACGATGCTGACCACGCACCGCTACCTGCAGGACGCGGAGGACTACACGAGCGGCGTCCCGCTCGTGCCTTCGGGCCGCTATCCGCCCGTCTGGTACCAGGTCGAGCCCGTCTACCACCCGAACGGGATCCAGGCCGAGGAGTTCTTCCGCTGGTTCGTGCGCACGAACACGAATGTCTTCCTCGTGACCTGCGGCCATTTCCACGAGGAGTATCGTCAGACGAGCGTGAATGTCGCGGGGCTGCCAGTGCACGAGGTGCTCGCCGACTACCAGGACGACCCGAACGGCGGCGACGGCTGGATGCGCATCATGACCTTCGACACGGCGTCGAACTCGATCGCGGTCGACACCTACTCGCCCACCCTCGCGGCGGTCCGCACCGCCGACGAAAGCGCCTTCACGCTCGCGGTCGACTTCGACGCCTACCGCCTCGCGCCAGGCACGGCCTTCCGCGCGTTTCAGCAGGGAATCAACGGATACTCGGGCACGCAGGACACCTGGCTGAGCCAGCAGAACCCGAACACGAGCTACGGCGAGAACGACACGCGCGTCTCCGACGACGACACGGCGAACTCGTTCTTCGCGGACTTCCGCGGACAGGCGCTCGTCCGCTTCGACGGCATCGTCCGCGCGGCGGGCGAGGCCGGGGACGGCGTGCCGCTCGGCGCGACCGTGCTCGAGGCCACGCTCGTCCTCGACATCGCCGACGACATCGACACGCCGCTCTTCGACCCCGACTTCCTCGTCTACTCCGTCACGCGCCCGTGGGACGAGTCGTCGACCTGGAACTCGCTCGGCAACGGGCTGTCCCCCGGCGACGACCTGGGTGCGCTCGTCGCGGTCTTCACTGGCGACAACGAGCCCGACGTCGACTCGATGCGGCGGATCGACATCACGGCCGCCATGCAGGCATGGGTGAACGGCGCGCCGAACCATGGCCTGGCGATTCTGCCAGAGATCATCGCGGGGAACGACGACGGCATCGTGATCCGCGCGAGCGAGAACGCGAACATCGTCCTGCGTCCTCGGCTCGAGGTGACCTACATCGACCGCGACCCGCTCGACCCCGCCGACCTCGACCGCGACGGCGTGGTCGGGCCGGCCGATCTCTCGCTTCTTCTCTCGGCGTGGGGAACGGGCGACCTCGCCGCGGACATCGACGACGACGGCATCGTGGGCGCAGGCGACCTCGCGCTTCTGCTCGACGCGTGGGCGTGACGCTCGCACCTGCCCGTAGGATGCGCGGATGCACGCCGTTCCACCGTCAGGCGACGGGCACCTGCGCTCCCGCGTCGAACTCATGCGCACGCTCGCCGACCGCGCGGGCACCGTCGCCATGCGGCACTTCCAGTCGATGACGCTCTCGGTGCATGCCAAGCCCGACGCCTCCCCCGTCACCGAGGCCGACCTCGAGATCGAGTCGCTCCTGCGCCGGGAGATCCGCGCCGATTTCCCGCACGACGGCCTCCTCGGCGAGGAGCACGGCGCCGAGGACGGCACGAGCGGCTACCGCTGGGTGATCGACCCGATCGACGGAACGATCTCGTTCGCGGCGGGCGTGCCGCTCTTCGGCACGCTCATCGGCCTCGAGCTCGCGCGCGGCGCCACGCGCGAGGTCGTCGCGGGAATCTGCGCGATGCCCGCGCTCGGCGAGCGCGTGTGGGCCGCGCGCGGCCACGGCGCGTGGTGGGAGCGCCGCGGCGCGGATGGCGCGACGCACCGCACCGAGGCGCGCGTGCGTGCGGCCGTGCCCCTCGCGGACGCGCTCGTCTGCACGACGGGCCTCGAGTACTTCGAGCGGGCTGGCTGCACCGAATCGCTCGTCGCCATCGCGCGCGCCGCAGGCCGCGTCCGCGGATGGAGCGACTGCTACGGCGGGATGCTGGTCGCCACGGGCCGCGCCGACGCGTGGTTCGACCCCGTCATGAACGCGTGGGATTCAGGCCCCTTCCCCGTGATCCTCGAGGAGGCGGGCGGCGTCTTCACCGACTGGCGCGGACGCCCCGACATCCACGGCGGCAGCGCCGTGGCGGCGTCGTCCGCGCTGCACGCGGAGCTTCTCGCGGTCCTTCGCCGGACTCTGGCCGGCTAGGTTCTGTCTGACGGATCCTCGGACGGCGAAGCGCGCGGCGGCACGCCCACGGTTGGCTACATTTCCCGCATGTCGCCCCACTCCTCACGAACGGTCTCTGTCCTCCTGTCGCTGACGCTTCTCGCCGCGCCGCTCGCGGGCTGCGCGCGCATCCGCCCCGTGTCGACCGAGACGGATCTCCTGACGCGGCGCGAGCGGCTGGCCGAGCGACACGCGGCGACGCTGCGGACGCAGTTCGTGGCGCTCTACACGGGCATCAAGCGCGAACACGAGGAGGCGCTCGCCCGCGGCGAGACAGAGCCGCCGACCTGCGACATCCTGATCATCTCGGGCGGCGGCGACTACGGCGCGTTCGGCGCGGGCTTCCTCAAGGGCTGGGGCTCCGTGCGCGAGGGCGGCATCCCGCGGCCGCAGTTCGAGGTGGTCTCGGGCGTCTCGACGGGCGCCCTCATCGCGCCCTTCGCCTACCTCGGCGCAGATGAGGACTACGACGAGGTCGTCGAGCTCTACAGCAACCCGAAGGACGACTGGGTGCGCGAGCGCGGGCTTCTCTTCTTCCTCCCCGCGAACGAGAGCTTCGCGGAGGTGCCCGGGCTCGAGCGCGAGGTCCGCACCGCGTTCGGACCCGAGCGGATCGCCCGCATCGCCGCCGAGAGTCGTCGCGGCAGGCTGCTCGTCGTCAACACCACCGACCTCGACGACGGCGGCGCGCGTCCGTTCGAGCTGTCGCACATGGCGGCCGAGGCGGCGGAGTCAGGCGACCCGTCCACCTTCCACAACCTGCTTCTCGCCTCGTCGGGAATCCCGGGGGCCTTCCCCCCGCGGGAGATCGAGTCGGGGCTCTATGTCGACGGCGGCGTCACGAGCAACATCCTCTACGGCGGCGACCTGAAGCGGAACAGGGGTCTGCGGACGCTCTGGCCCGAGATCGCCCCTGGCCTCCCTCCCCTTCGCATCCGCTACTGGGTCATCCTCAACAACTCGCTCAACGCCACGCCGCAGACCACGCAGCGCACCTGGGTCGCCGTGATCGAGCGGAGCGTCGAGCTCGCCGTGCGGGCATCGACCATCACGGCGCTTCGGCACCTGCTTGCGCTCGCGCACATCGCGAACCTCGAGGGCGAGACCACTGCGGAGGTTCGCATCGTCGCCATCCCCGACGACTGGCGTCCGCCTGTCCCCGGCGTCTTCGAGGAGGAGACCATGCGCGCGCTCAAGAAGCTCGGCGAAGAGATGGGGCGCGACCCGGGCGTGTGGCGCACGGATCTCGACTGAGCCGCCGCCCTGCGTCATCGCAGGAGCAGCCACGACATCGCCACGATCACCACGAGCGACACGACATCGAGCACCGCGCCCGCGCGCATCATGTCCTGCGCGCGCACGCGGCCGGACGCGAACACGAGCGCGTTCGGCGGCGTGCCGACGGGCATGGCGAACGACCAGCTCGCGGCGAACACGGCGGGGATCACGAGGAACTCGGGCGGGAGCCCGAGGCCCGGCGCGAGCGCGCCCACGATGGGAACGGCCATCGCGGAGATCGCCGTGTTGGAGGCGATCTCGCTCGCGGCGATCATCACCGCCACGAGCACGGCGAGCACGCCGATCGACGGCAGCACGCCCGCCGCCGAGATCACCTCGCCGATCTTCGCCGACAGCCCCGTCCGCTCCATCGCGGAGGCGAGGCACAGCCCGCCGCCGAAGAGGACGAGCACGCGCCACGGGACGCGCGCGAAGTCGGCGGCCTCGAGAATCCGCGAACCGCGGCGATCGGCGCTCGGCAGGAAGAAGAGGACGAACGCAGCCACGACGGCGACGGTTCCCTCGCGCATGCCGGGAACCGCCGCCGCGTAGAGCGGCATCGTCACCCATGCGAGCACCGCGAGGCCGAACACGCAAAGCGTCCTGATCTCGTCGCCGCCGAGACGCGCGCGCGCGACCTCGAGCGGCGCCACCGTGATGCCCCGCGCGGGGAACATGAACACCCCGAGCACCACGATGGCAAGCGGCAGGAAGACGACCGTCGCGGGCACGCTGAAGGCCATCCAGCCGAGGAAGGTCACCTCGATGCCCCGCGCGCGCAGCTCGTTCACGGCGATCGGGTTCGGCGGCGACCCGATGATGGTCAGCACGCCGCCGATGCTTGCGCCGAAGGCGACGCCGAGAAGGAGCGAGGTGAGGAAACGCGTCGCCGCCGCGCGCTCCGCATCGTCGCGCGCGCGGTCGACGGCACCCATCCCGAGCGCAAGCGCGAGCGGAAGCATCGTCGCGCTCGTCGCGAGGTTCGAGACGAACGCGCTGAGGATCGCCGACGCGACCATGATGGCCGAGAGCACCCGCAGCGGCGACGATCCAGCGATGCGGATGAGCGCCGATGCGAAGCGCGCGGACACGCCGCTCCGCTCGAGCGCGTACGCCAGGAGCGCGCCTCCACCGAAGAGGAAGATGACATCGCTCGCGTAGTGCGAGGTGATCTGCGACGCGGAGCCGATCCCGAGCAACGCGAACGCCATGACGGGGACGAGCCCCGTGACCGCGGGATCGATCGCAAGCGTCACCCACCAGGTCGCCATGAGCGCGAGCACGGCGAGCGTCCATGACGCGTCCGCGGAAAGTCCGCCGAGCGCGCCGAACGACGGGTGCGTCAGGAACAGCGCCGCGCACGCAAGCGCGGGGCCGAGGAACCGCCCGATGCGCGCCGCGCGGCTGGCCCCACCCGACCGGCCTCCGCCCGCGGCGCCTCCATCCGGCTCGTCGGGCGTGGCGATGGCGCGGGCATCGTGCATGGCGGGGAAGATATCGCGCCGAGCGCAGGAGCCCACTGGACTCGTGGCGGGGAATTCCGCGCATATCGAAGGGGATCGTGCATCCGAAGTCCCATGCGTCGACGAAAGCGGGGGCTCGAGGGGCTTGCGCACAGGGCGCGGGCAACCTCAGGAACGATGTGCCAGCGGTGTGGTGGTGCGACGGTTGCCTCGCGCGGCGAGGCAGGCGGTCGTGTTCGCCCATCGCGAGGCGCAGCATGGCGCACCGCCAACCAGGTGCATGCACACAGGAGTCCCAAGGACATGAAGTCGATCGCCCTCTCTCTCTCCGCCCTCGCAGCGGCATTCCTCGTCGGCGGCGTCGCCTCCGCGCAGAACGCCACCCCCGCCAAGCCGACGGCCGCGGCTCCCGTCGCCGGCAAGACGATCGTCGAGACGGCGATCGGCGCAGGCAGCTTCAACACGCTCGTCGCGGCCGTGAAGGCGGCGGACCTCGTCGAGACCCTCAGCGGCCCCGGCCCGTTCACGGTCTTCGCCCCCACCGACGAGGCGTTCGCCAAGCTCCCCGCGGGCACCGTCGAGAGCCTGCTCAAGCCTGAGAACAAGGCGAAGCTCGCGGCGATCCTCACCTACCATGTCGTTCCCGGCAAGGTCATGGCCGCCGATGTCGTGAAGCTCACGAACGCGGGCACCGTGCAGGGCCAGCGCGTCGACATCGTCGTCAAGGACGGCGCCGTCAGCGTCGATGGCGCGAAGGTGACCGCCACCGACATCGCCTGCTCGAACGGCGTCATCCATGTGATCGACACCGTCATCCTGCCGACCGACAAGAACATCGTCGAGGTCGCCGCCTCGAACGGCTCGTTCAACACGCTCGTTGCAGCCGTCAAGGCCGCCGGCCTCGTCGAGACGCTCTCGGGCAAGGGCCCGTTCACCGTGCTCGCCCCGACGGACGCCGCGTTCGCCAAGCTCCCCGCGGGCACGCTCGAGAACCTTCTCAAGCCTGAGAACAAGCAGCAGCTCATCGACATCCTCACCTTCCATGTCGTGCCGGGCGTCGCCGCCTACTCCGACCAGGTCGTGAAGATGACCGAGGTCCCCACCGTGCTCGGCTCGACGGTTCCCGTCGCAGCGAAGGACGGCAAGGTCAAGCTCGGCGACGCCACCGTGGTCGCCGCCGATGTCGAGGCCTCGAACGGCGTCATCCATGTGATCGACACCGTCCTCCTGCCCGCCAAGAAGGACGCGAAGACCGCGAAGTAATCGGTCGCGCTCCTTGAGCGCATCGTCCGAACATCGACCGAGGCCCCGCACGGGGCCTCGGTTGCTTTTTGCACGGCGTGGCCTTCGAAACCGAGCGATGCAATAGCGCGACGGGCCCTTCGTTCTGCGTCCGCGTGGAGGCGAGAGCTCCGCCCGCCACGCCCGGCAGCACCACACACAGCCGCATTCCAAGCGGAAACACAGCACTTCCCACGACCTTCAGGAACACCAACCATGCAGTCCAACTCGATCCATCGGAACAACATCCTCGCAGGCATCGCGGGCATCGCGCTCCTTGCCGTCTCCATCCCGTGCTCTGCGCTCGCGCAGGACGGGACCTTCCCGCCCGAGGCGCCGCGCGGCGGGCGCGGCGAGCGCCCCATGCAGGACGGCACGCCCCGCGCACGGCCCGGCCAGGAAGGACGCCCCGCGGGCGACCCCGCGCAGATGGCCGCCCAGTTCATCGATCGCCTCATGCAGAACGACGCCGACGGCGACGGAAAGCTCTCTGCCGAGGAGCTTCCGCCCGCGATGTCGGAGCGCCTCCTCGGCCGCGCGGACGCGAACACCGACGGCCTGATCGATCGGGCGGAGCTCGAGGCCGCGATGCGCGAGGGCGTGGTCGGCGCGCGCGGCAACCGCGGCGGCGCGGGTGCGGGCGCGGGCGGCGACCGGCCGGGTGCGGGCGGCGCCCCGAGCGTCGGCGGAGCGATGCGGCAGGTCGGACGCGCGATGCGCGGGCTCAAGGAGTCCGCCTTCGACGCCGGGAGCCGCAAGTCCGACCTCGATCTCGTGCAGCAGGCGCAGATGGGACTCGTCGGCTCGAAGAACGGCACCGCGGCGCTTCGGATGTCCGGCTCCGCGCGCGCCCGCTTCGGCGAGGACCGCGCCAGCTTCGAGACGGCGTTCCGCGCGCAGATGCTCGATGCGATCGCGCAGTCGATCGAGCTCGAGCGCGCGCTGCTTGCAGGCAACGGCGATGCGGCGCGCGCCGCGCTGGCAAAGATGAACGCCGCCCAGGAAGCGAGCCATGAACTCTTCCAGCCGGCGGACGAAGGCGGCGCGCAGCCTCCGCGTGGACGCGGCCCGGGCGCTGGCGAAGGCGGCCCTGGCGCGCCCGATGCGCCACGCGGCCGTGGTGGCCGCGGCGAACGCGGCGGACGCCCCGCTGCACCCGATGCCTGAGCGCGGGCGGCAGGACCCAAACGCAAGACGCAACCGGCGCCGTCCATCTCGGGCGGCGCCGGTTGTTCGCATGGACCTGCATCAACAGGTGCCGACGCCCTCCGCGATCGCCGCACGCAGAATCCGCTCGAGGTCCGCGGGGTCGACCGTGAAGTCCGCAGCGCCCGCTGGCTGCCCGCGCGAGGCGCGGTCCTCGCCGCCACGAATCGCCGCATAGCGGAGGCCGCACGCGCCCGCGAGCATGAAGAAGCTCGGGTTCGAGATGCGCGGCGGGAGGCATTCGATGAGCGTGCCGCCTTCCGTGACATGCACGAGATGCGCAAGCGCTGCGCCATGCGGCGCGACCACGAGGTCCGAGCCACGCACGGCCTCGACCTGCGAGGCGAGATCGAGCCCTTCCATGGCGACGGTCTCGAAGCCGAAACGCGCGAGGATCGGAGAGAGCTCGGCCTCGTTCGCGATCTTCCGTCGTCCGCGGCGGGCGAGATAGATGCGGCGGTCCGCGCCGCGCCCGGGGGTCTGTCGCGCACCGAACACGCCGCGCAGATAGGCGGACGAACGCCGCGTCGGCTCGCAGATCGGCGCCGGCGCGCTCGTCACGAGCAGCTGGTCGCACGCCACCTGATCGCCGCGGCGGATGCTCTCGACCCGCTCGGGCGGAACTCCCGCGCGCGCGAGGAGTTCGCGCGCGACCTCGAGCCGCGTCGCGGGCACGATCCATCGATCGACGCGCGCGAACGCGGCGTCGGCACGCGCGGCCTCCGCAAGAAGCCCGATGCGCGGCAGCATGTCGAGCATCCAGTGGTAGAAGTTCGCATGGCCGACGGCGCCGACGAGCGCGCTTGTTCCGCGCAGGCGCCGCGGGCGACGGGCGATGAGCGCGCCGCTCAGCCCGCGGTGGTGCGCAAGAGGAACAAGCGCATGCGGGCTCACATCGGCAAGCACGATGCCGTTCGGCGCGATCGCCGTGCAGGCACGCGCGAGGACGCGCCCGTCGGGAACGGCCGCCGCGAACAGCCGCGCGCCCGCGCCTCGCACGCTGCAGGAGTCCCGAACCGCTGCAACGGCGGCGGAGTCGCAGCCATCGATCACGCGCGGCAGGCTCGGATCGTTCGGCCCGAGGTCGGCGAGCGGCCATCCGCGGGCGCGCGCGAGCGCCGCCGTGTCCAAGGTCGCCTCGACGGGAAGATGGAACAGCGCGTCCTGAAGCCCGAACGGCATCGAGCGACGCGCGCGCGCCCAGGCCGCGCCGAGCGTTCGCCGCCAGCCCTGCAGCGCATCTCTCGCATCCTGCGTGGCGACTCGATCCATGCGACGCAGTGTAGGAAGTCGCCGCGCCACCAACCGCAGCGGTCTCGCCCCGCGCGCGCCTCCGCAGTACCCTGCGGCGATGCACGGAATCGCCGTGGCCGAACCCCGACGCGCGCTCGTCCTGCTCGCGGCGACCGCGAGTCTGTCGATGATCTTCATCGACATCACGGTGGTCGCCGTGGCAGGGCCTGCGATCGGCCGCGAACTCGGCCTCGATGCGGCGGGCGTCGCATGGATCGCCAACGCCTACATCGTGACGCTCGCCGCCATGATGGCGATCGGCGGCAGACTCGGCGACCTGGTCGGCAAGCGCAACGCCTTCCTGTTCGGGCTCTCCCTCTTCGCAGCGGCCAGCGCCCTTTGCGGCGCGTCCGCCGACTCCACGACGCTGATCGCGGGGCGCGTGCTGCAAGGCCTGGGCGCCTGCCTGATGCAGCCGGCCGCGAGCGCGCTCGTGATCGAGCACTACCCCGTGGGCGAGCGAGGCAAGGCGATGGGCGTGATGATCGGGATCTCGATGTCGTTCTTCGCGATCGGCCCCGTCGCAGGCGGCCTCGTGACCGCCTACGCAGGCTGGCCGTGGATCTTCCATCTGAACCTCCCCGTCGCCGCGGCGGCGCTCGCGCTCATCCTCGCGTCGCGCGCCGCAAACCGCCCCGCGCAGGACCGCTCATTCGATGTCCTGTCGGCCGTGCTACTCGCAGGCGGGCTGCCGCTCGTGGTCTACACCCTGCAGGAAGGCTCGAGGCCGACCGATGCGGGACCGTGGATCTTCACGACGACGGCGCTTGCCGCGCTCGGCGTGGGCCTCGCCGCCGTCGCGGCGTTCGTCTGGCGCCAGGTGCGCGTGGCGCGGCCGCTGATCGACCTGAGGCGCTTCGCGGAACCGCGTCTCCGCTCCAACATCCTCCTCATCGCCATCACCCAGTTCGCCATGGCGCCGCTGGTCGTGCTTGGCTCGATCTATGCGCAGGATGTCCTCGGCTTCAGCAGCTCCCTCGCGGGCCTGAGCCTGATGCCCATGCTCGTGCCCGTGATCCTCGTCGCGCGTCGCGCAGGCAGGCTCTACGACAGGATCGGCGTCCGCCCGCTGGCGCGCGGCGGCACGGCGGTGGCGACCGCTGGCCTCGCGACCTGGGGCGCCGGCTCGCTTCTCGAGAGCTACCCCGTGATCGCGGCGGGCATGGTGCTGCTCGGACTCGGCGTCGCGTTCATCATGTCGCCCGCGAGCACCGACACCCTCTCGAGCGTGGACGACGAGACCCGCGGGCAGGTGTCCGGCCTCGTGCAGACCTCGCGTCAGGTCGGCGGAGCGGTCGGCGTCGCGTTCGCATCGCTCCTCAGCGGCGCGGCGATCGCGTGGGGCGCGGGCGACGCATCGGCGATCGGATACGCCATCCTGGGCGGCGCGGCCGTCGCATCGCTCGGAATCGTCGTCGCGCTGCGGATGCCGCGCACGCTTCCGGCGGGCGTGGCGCGCACAGACGACGGCCGTACGCTGCGCGAATGACCACGCGCGCCGCGCTCCCGATCGTCCCGCTCCTCGTCACGCCGCTCCTTCTCGTCGGCAGCAACATCTTCATGACCTACGCGTGGTACGGCCACCTGCGCGACATGAAGGCGAGTCCGCTGTGGATGGCCATCGGCGTCAGCTGGCTCGTCGCCTTCTTCGAGTACTGCCTGCAGGTGCCCGCGAACCGCATCGGCTACGAGCAGGCGGGCTACTCGCTCGCGCAGCTCAAGGTCATGCAGGAGGTCATCGCGATGGCGGTGTTCGCGGCGTTCGCCGTCCTCTCCATGCGCGAGAAGCTCACCATGAACTTCGTCTACGCGGGCATCTGTCTCGTCGCGGCGGCGTGGTTCATGTTCCGCGACTTCAAGCCGGCGGCGTGAGTCGGCGGCCGAGCGCCTCCGAGGCCGCGACGCGGGGAATCGCCGCGGCGAGCGCGTACACTGCCTCGATGCAGATCGCCCTCGCCTCTCTTTCGGTCCTGCTCTCGCTTCCGCTCCAGCCGCTCGGAGAAGCCGCTGCATCCGCACGACCGCCTTCGGTCGCCACGGCGCTCGACGCAGCGGGCTCGAACCGCGCCGAGATCGAGCGCGCGCTCGCGGAGGCTCCCTCCGAGCAGCGCGCATCGATGGAGTGGCTCGTGGCGCACATGCCCGCCGCCGATCTCGCCGCGCTCGACGCCTCATTTCTTCTCGCGCATGTCGACGGCGCGTACACGGCGTGGAAGAGCGCGCCGTGGAGCGCGCAGGTCGACGAGGAGACCTACCGCGACGCGATCCTTCCGTACGCGAGCGTCAGCGAGAAGCGCGAGCTGTGGATGCCCGTCCTCCGCGAGAGGTGCCTGCCGATGATCGCGGGCGCGAAGTCGCCAGCGGAGGCGGCCGTGGTCCTCAACACGCGCATCTTCCCCGAGTGGAAGGTGCAGTACTCGACGAAGCGCAGGCGCGCGGACCAGTCGCCGAGCGAGTCGATGGAGTCGGGGCTCGCTTCCTGCACGGGGCTCTCGATCCTGCTCGTGAACGCGTGCCGATCCGTTGGAGTTCCCGCGCGCTTCGTAGGCGTCCCGCTCTGGACGGATGGCTCCGGCAACCACTCGTGGGTCGAGGTCTGGGACGGCGAGCGCTGGCGCTACACGGGCGCGGCCGAGCCGGCGGGCGAACGGCTCGACGAGGGATGGTTCAGCGGCCGCGCCGCCACCCAGAACCGCGACAAGCCCGAGCATGCGATCTACGCGGTCACCTGGCGAGACACGGGCGTCGAGTTCCCGATGGTGTTCGATTCCTCGCGGCCGCGCGCACGCGCCGTCGATGTCACCGACCGCTACACCGCGAAGGCCGCGCCTCTCCCGGACGCGAGCCGCATCGTCCGCGTGCTCGTGCGCGACCCGTCGAGCGGATCGCGCGTGCGCGCCGAGGTCGAGGTCGTCGGCGGCGATGGCGCCGTGCTCGCACGCGGGCGCACGAACGACGAGACGCGCGATCTCAACGACCATCTCGAGCTCGTCGTGCCCGCCGACGGCGCGTTGTCCTACCGGATCGATGGAATCGCTCCCGCCACGGTCGGCGCCGGCAAGGGCGGCGTGGTGGAGCTTGCGCGCGCGGATGGCGCCGCGCGTTCGACGGCGGAGGGTGCGCCCGCGCTGTCGAAGCCGGAGGCCGACGCCGCTCGCGAGAGCCTGTGGAACGAACACGCCACGAGGCTTCGCGCCGACGCGAAGGCCGAGTTCGACTCGAAGACGCTCGTCGCCACCGACGGAACCAAGATGCCGTTCTGGTACGCGGTCTACGGCGAGAAGCCCGTGGGTGGGCGCAGCCTCTACATCTCGATGCACGGCGGCGGCGGCGCGCCGAAGGAGGTCAACGACAGGCAGTGGGAGAACCAGAAGAAGCTCTACACGCCCACCGAAGGCGTCTATGTCGCGCCGCGGGCGCCGACCGACACCTGGAACCTCTGGCACCAAGGGCACATCGACGCGCTGTTCTCCGAGCTCATCCAGCACATGATCGTGTTCGAGGGCGTGAACCCCGACCGCGTGTACCTGATGGGCTACAGCGCCGGCGGCGACGGCGTCTACCAGCTGGCCCCGCGCATGGCCGACCACTTCGCGGCGGCCGCGATGATGGCGGGCCACCCCAACGAGACGCGCCCCGATGGCCTGCGCAACCTGCCGTTCGCGCTCTACATGGGTGGAAAGGACGCCGCGTTCAACCGCAACCAGATCGCACGCGACTGGAAGGTGGCGCTCGCCGACCTCGCCGCCAAGGACGAGGGCGGATACCCGCACGAGGTCACGATCTTCGAGGAGAACGGCCACTGGATGGAGCGCAAGGACGCCGTCGCCGTGCCGTGGATGGCGCAGCGCACGCGCAACCTGCGCCCCGAGAAGATCGTGTGGCTGCAGGACGATGTGACGAGCCCCCGCTTCTATTGGCTCGCGAACCCAGAGCCGAAGAAGGGCCAGCGCGTGGTCGCGCGCCGCAGCGGGCAGACGGTCGACATCGACGAGGCGACGGGCGTGTCGAGGCTCTTCGTCCGTCTCGACGACACCATGCTGGATCTCGACAAGCCCGTGACCGTGCGCGTGGCCGGCAAGCCCGTGTTCGAAG
>CAYMSD010000045.1:12662-24680 GCA_964393015.1 uncultured Klebsiella sp. | reverse complement strand
GATGCGCCGCTGCATGGGGATGCGCCGCCGGGTGGTGCGTCCAAGCCGTCTTCCTGCACGATGATTCCGTACATCGACGAGGTCGATCATGTGCCGATCGGGTCCATCGACGACGGGCCCGCCCTCCACGCTCGATTTGGATTTCCAAAGGGCGGAAGACAAGGCCCTGTGCGTGCGTGCAACGGGGTGGATCTCTCCAGCGTCGATGCAGCGCTCGGAGGTGGGCTCGCGATAGGCGGTGTGCATGAGATCGAGGGTCTGGTGCCTGACGGCGAGCCAGATGATGGTCATGGCGCCGCATCCGATGCGATCCCCGATCGCGCCGGGCGTTCAATCGCGGGTTCCGGCCCAAGTTCCAATTCGAACTCCAGATGGATCGTTCCGTTTGGATGTGTGCTTCATGTCGTGCATCGCGCGTGGGCGCATCCTCGGCTTGCGGGCCGCGCCATTGCCTGGATCGGCAGCAGCGTGTGCCCATCGGCCGAGGCCCTTTCGTCGCAATGGATCGAGTCTGGTCGTGTCCATGTCGACGAGGCTGCGCTTGAGCGATCGATCTTCGTGCAGGACTTCGCGCTTCCTCGGGCGAGTCGACGCGGCGAGCGGCCTTTGCGCGACGGCGGCGGCGATCGAGGCCGAGCCCCATGCGAAGGCCCACGGGCCGACGCATCGCAGTTCGCCGGTGCCCGCGTGTGGTGTGCGGAGCAGGCGATACGCCTTGGCGCGGCGGGGATCGTGGTCCTTGATGGAACGGGTCTTGATCATGTGATGTGGAGGAGGCTGCAGCTGGCGGCGGCATCCTCCATGCGTGGCGAGGAGCATGGAGACGAGCCTTGCGCAGGCGGGGGTCATGCAGGCGGGGGCGTGCATGTGCGCTGGAACCCGCAGTCGCAGCGCCGTGCTTGCGTTGCAGGCGCGCCGGCATCTGGCGGCGCGCTGGTTCTGGTGGTGACGCCGCCATCGATGGGTTGGGGCGTTCGGTGTCAGGGTGGAGCGCAAGCAGGTCGCGGGCCTCGGCGACTCCATGGTGCCAGCACCGTCTGGCGGGTGCATGCATGCATGACGGGGCATGAGGCGCGCGTGATGACCGACGCGTCGGATTGGTCTTGCATGCGTGGGTGGCGGATGGATGGGTGGCGGATGCGTGGGTGGCAGATGCATGAGTGGCGGATGCGTGGGTGGCAGATGCATGGGTGGCGGATGCATGGGTGGCGGATGGAACTCATTCACGCACGGCCCAAGTCGGCCCCAGGTGCGTCTGGCGCGGGCCTCGCCATGCTTCGAGGCGCGGAAGAGGGCCCGCAACACCTCGCTCTTCGTGGAAGCCCTGCAGAGGGGTTCGTTGGCGAATGGGCGCACGCAAGCCGCAGTGGAGGCATGTCTTTCTCGACCGGACTGCACGCGGGCATGGCGGATGGCCGCATGTCGATCGTCGTGTCGCAGCCATGCGATCTTCTTGACACGGCGGGCGTGGCGCCCGAGGCGGTGGGTCTTTGCCGGCGGACGCACGGGGGCCACGGCGTCGTGATCGAGCGCGATGCGTTCGAGGTGCAGCCCGCAGGGAGAGCGAGGAGCGCGTGACGCCGCCGCTTCCTATGGACGAGACTTTCGCAGCGGTCCCGTCCGGGCCATATGTTGTCAGCGAGGAGGCCCTCGTGCAGAGGCGCTTTCTCGCCGTTCACTTCACGCATTGGAGGATGGACGCGAGTCGATCGCTGCTGCGTCGCGGGCTGCTGCGCGCAAGGGGGGGCGCGCTTCATCGGTCATGCGATGGCGGAACTCATGCGCATGAGGAAGGCGCTGGGGCGGCCAGTGAGGCGGTCGCTGAGGTAGTCGGGGCTCCGTTTCTCCTGGTCGAGGAACATCGGGGCGTCGTGCGGGTCGTTGCGGCGTGTGCGCAGTGCAAGAGACATGGGGTGGGCGGAGGGATCACGCTGGCCCAGGCTGAGGCGATGTGTCCGCCATTCAAGCCGTCCTGTTCTGCGCGGGATCTTCTTGCGGAGCTCTGCGCGATGCATGGAGCGTGCTCGGGAGCGGGCGCGGAGCCTTGGTGGAGCCGTCGCGTGTCCTGGGGTGGTTGTGCGCTTGTCATGCGCGCCGATCGTGCGCACGAGTCTCGCCTGCTCGTCAGGCTGGCGCATTGCCTGGAGCGTTGGATTCCGAGAATCGCGCTCATCGGCCCATCTGGCGATGCCGGCGCCCCTCCTGTTCTCGCAGGCATGGCTGCGCACGGCAAGCCTGCCGAACAGAGGCCCAGCGCAAGCGCGTCATGTGCGCCTTCGCCACCCGATGGCGCATTGCCTGAAACGGCATCGCTCGAGGGCGCGTGCCTTGTCGGCGACCTGACTGGTTGCCAACGGCTGTTCCGCACGGAGCACGGGACCGAGCAGGTGCTTCTCCGGCGCATCATGGAGTCGTTTCATGCAAAGGCATTTCGCGTGCGCGTGGCAACGGCGTCCACGATCGGGATGTCGGTCGCGGCCGCGCGACATGGAGTGCGAGGCGGAGCGCGAGCTGGATTGCGAGCTGGACTACGCCCGTCTCAAGGCGCCAAGAGCCATCTTGCTGTCGATGTCCATGCTGTCGATGTGCATGACGGCGTCTTCGCGGTGCCCGCACGCCGCGAGGCGGAGCATCTCGATCCTCTGCCGATCGTGTCGCTGCGCATACCAGCGGCGGCGGTCGCCGCACTCGAGTCCGTTGGCGTCCGCACGGTCGGCCAGCTGCTTCGGCTCCGTCGTGAAGGCGTTGCCGCTCGCTTTGGTGGCGATGGAGGTGGAGTGGTGCCGCCGCCTCGGAAGGCGATGCGCGGCGGTCGGCGTCATGTGGCGTCTTCAGCGCGATGGGAGACGGAGGCGGGGCTCTTCCAGGGAATGTGTGGATCCACGGAGGACACCAGCCCGCCAGGGCCAGCCCGTGGCGCACGACCCAAGCGCTGCGAATCGCCAGCATCCGTGGCGCCAGATGTCCTGCGCAGGCTCGACCAGGCGCTCGGGCTGGTACCTGAGGAACTCGTTCCACTGCGCTCGTGTGAGGAAGTCGTGCTGCGAAGGGAGTTCGACGGCCCTGTCGCGAGGCTTGAGACGATCCTGGCCGCCTGCGGCGAACTCGTCGATCGATTGTCACGCCATCTCCACGGGAGGGGCGAGGCGCTTCGCTCGGCGCGCTGGGTCTTTCGCCATGCGGAACTGCCAGCGGATCTCTCGACCGATGCGCAGCAGGTGCATCGGTCGAGAGAGGCATGCTCGCGCTCGGGGTCGACCGCAGGGTTCGAGTCCGTCGTCATGCTCGAGCTTGCGTGCCCGAGTGCACGGCGGACGGTGCTCTGGAGGCTGCTGCACCCACGCATCGAGCGCCTGGCGCTTGACCATGGCGTGGAGGAGATCGGCTGCCGACTCGAGGACGCGGTGCGTCTGCGATGCAGGCAACGACCGTTGCTGGCGCGCGTTCATCCGCCTCCGCCACTCTCGAAGCAGCGCCTCTCGACCGCCCAGACGGTGCAGCAGGGCAAGGCGGCCGTATGCAGAGGACCGATCGTTGGAACGGAGTCGGAGCTCGCCGCAGGCTGGGTGGAGGTCGCTTCCCGCGGTGCGGCGGGGGGCGCGTCCGAGGACGCAGGCATCATGCAGGCCCAGTCGAGGCAGTGGCTCGATCTTCTTGCATCGCGCGGCGCACGCGTCTCCATCGGGCGACATGGCTGTCGTGGCGGGCTGCACCCCGCGGGGCCTTTTCGCGCGGTCACGCCCAATGCCGATTCATCAGGCGTGCGCCTCTCCCTCGAGCGCCCGACCGCGGAGTTCGGCCATCCCGAGGCTGCGTTTCTCAGCGGCGGTGCCGACAGCGTCGAGCTGGCGCGGTGTGTGGCGCAGCGGGTGGCGTGGCGTGAGCCATGCGTGGGTTCCAGGGTCGCCGCAGGCGTCGGAGGCGGCGTCGGCGGCGTCGGAGCCGTTGTCGCCTTGGCCACTGAAGTGGGATGGCCCGCGGCCGTCCCATCGTCCGTGCACTGGCGAGGCCGAACATGGCGCTTGCGCGCGCTCGATGGGTGGGAGCGGATCGCCGCGCCATGGTGGAGCTGCGCGGACGCCCATGGTTGCGCGCGTGAAGGGCATGTGGAGGCAGGGCGCCTCTATGGACGGCTGTGCATCGGTGGAGGGCTGTGGATCTTCGTGCGCTGGCCCGAGACGCTCCGATGCCGCGGCGCTTCAGGCCAGCCGCCGCCGCACGCGACAGATCGCACGGACGGCCAGAGTGACCAGCCATGGATCGTGCGCGGTGCGCAGGCGATTCGCCGCGGAGTCGAACTCGAGGTGCTCGGTGCGTGGGGCTAGGCTCTGTCTGACGGATCCCCTGGACGTCGATCCACGCGGCATCCCGGCTGGCGGCGTCGGCTTCAACTCGCTGTATCGCTGCGGATACAGCTTCGTTTCGCCTCCTTGCCATCCGGGCGCCGCGCGGATCTTTGGTCCCGGGGATCCGTCAGACAGAGCCTAGTGGTCTGAGTCGGAAGAACGCTGAGTGTCGGCGGAATTCCGACTCAGACAGAACCTGGGTTCTGTCTGACGGGTCCATTCAAGAAGGGAGTTCGTGCATATGCCTGAAGAGCCACCACCCAAGCACAGGCAGCACCCGATGCGGACCGCGGACCTCGGGCGAGGCGACGGGATCTTGATCGGTGCGGAAGATCCGACGCTGCGGTCTTCACAAGAAGGGACTCGCTCCGCGGCCTTTCCTGCGCGTCGCCCGATCGCCTCGCGTCGGTGGGGCGAGCTTGCCGTGACGAGCAATCACACCTTCCTCGGTGGTGCCAGCCATCCCGAGGAGCTGGTCGAGGCCGCGATCCGTCTGGGGCACTCTGGAATGGCGCTCACCGACCTCGAGAGCGTCGGGGGCGCGGTGCGGGCGCATGTGGCGGCGCGTGACGCGGCCCGCTCCCTGTCTCGGCCTGTGGCAGCGCCTGATGTTCGGCAGGAGTCGCCGGCCTCCGATCGATTCCGTCAGGCTGAGTTCCGGATCGCTCATGGAGCGCGCGTGCGCCTGGCGATCGGCGACGAGGACGAGCCCGTGCCGCCGCTCGAGATGCTGCTCTACGCAAGCGATCGGGCGTCGTGGGCGGCGCTCTGCCGGCTGCTCACGCGCGCGCGCACGGCGGGCTGCGTCGGTCTGCCTGAGGCGGGAGGGGATGCTGCGGCTGCGTGCGGGAGCCGCGCGTCGCGGTCACCTGTCGTGGGTCGAGCGCAGAGAAGCAAGGCCCAGCGCATGGCATGCCTTCGGCTGCACGACCTTGTCGAACTGCTGGCGGTCAAGTCCCCCGCGCGTTGCGGACATGCCGCATCGGGCGAGGGGCTTCTCGGCGTTCTCCTTTCACCGCGCATCGCATCCCAGCGCTTCTTCGAGGCAGCCGCCGGCCTGGCGCACTTCATGCCCGATCGGCTGGCCGTCGCGCTGATGCGCGTCGATGACCCTGGCGGAGTCGCCCATGCAGAGTGCGCCGTGGCGCTGGCGGAGGCGCTGCGTCTGCCGCTCGCCGCCGTCAACGACATCCGCATGCACGACCCATCGCGGAGACCCTTGCTCGATGTGCTCGCGTGCATCCGCGCAGGCACGGACATCGATCGCGCCGGGCATCTCCTGTCATGGAACGCGGAGCGAAGGCTGCGACCTCCTGAAGAGGTCTTTCGCCGCTATGGCGACAGGCCCGACGCCCTCGACACGGCGTGGCGCTTCCTCGAGCGGGCGTCTGCCTTCTCGCTCGACGAACTGCGCTATGGCTACCCGCGCGAGATAGCGCCCGAGGGACGCACGCCGATGGAGCATCTGCGGACGCTTGTCTTGATCGGTGCACGCGAACGCTATCCCTGCGGCGTCCCCGCCAAGGTGACGCGCCAGATCGAGCATGAGCTCGCCATCATCGCCGACCTCGACTACGCGCCGTACTTCCTGACCGTGCAGGACATCGTCGCCTTCGCGCGGTCACGCGGCATCCTCTGCCAAGGCCGCGGCGCCGCCGCAAACAGCGCCGTCTGCTACGCGCTCGGCGTGACGGCGGTCGATCCCGACCGCATCGATGTCCTCTTCGAGCGCTTCGTGAGCCGCGAGCGCAACGAGCCGCCCGACATCGACATCGACTTCGAGCACGAGCGCCGCGAGGAGGTCATCCAGTACATCTATGCGAAGTACGGGCGCGATCGCGCCGCGCTGGTCTGCGAGGTCGTCAGCTACCGCAGCCGAAGCGCGATCCGGGATGTCGGCAAGGCTCTGGGCCTTCCCCTCGACGCCGTCGACCGGCTTGCCCGCGGCGTCGACCGCTGGTCGGGCGGCGGGCTCGGCCAGAGGGACGATGCCGACGCCGCAGGCGATGCCCGTGCCCGCCTGCATGCGGCGGGGCTTGACCCGGATGCCCCGCGTGTTCGCATGCTTGTGCATCTCTCCAACGAGATCCTTGGATTTCCCCGCAACAGATCGCAGCATGTCGGAGGCTTCGTCATCTCCGAGACGCCGCTCTGCGAGACGGTGCCCATCGAGCACGCCTCCATGGACGGTCGCACCGTGATCGAGTGGGACAAGGACGACATCGACGCGCTCGGGATGCTGAAGATCGACATCCTCGCGCTCGGCATGCTCACGGCGCTGCGCAAGTCGATCGACCTTGTGAACGGCGACCGCGCGGCGCTTGCCGACGGCGCATCGGCCCAGCCCGCCCACGATGCGCCTCGGGCCCGCGCGGATCTCGCCGCGACGCCGCCTTCGCCCGCTGCGGCCGCGTCTCTCGCGCCGCGCGCACCGCCCGTGTCGCAAGTGGCGGAACCCCTGCGCTTCCACGCCATTCCGGCCGAGGATCCAGCGACCTACGACATGATCAGCCGCGCGGACACCGTGGGAGTGTTCCAGATCGAGTCGCGCGCACAGATGTCGATGCTGCCGCGACTCAGGCCGCGCTGCTTCTACGACCTCGTCATCGAGGTTGCGATCGTGCGGCCGGGGCCGATCCAGGGCGACATGGTGCATCCCTATCTGCGCCGCAGGAGCGGCATTGAGAAGCCCGTCTATCCCGACGAAGCCGTGCGGGGGGTGCTGGGGCGCACGCTCGGCGTGCCGCTCTTCCAGGAGCAGGCGATGGCGCTCGCCGTGGTCGCGGCAGGCTTCACGCCAGGGCAGGCGGACGAACTGCGCCGGGCCATCGCTGCGTGGAAGCGCAGCGGCAACCAGATCGCCCTGTTCCGCGCGGCGCTCGAGGACGGCATGGTGGCTCGGGGCTACACCCAGGCATTCGCGCAGCAGGTGTTCGAGCAGGTCAAGGGCTTCTCCGGCTACGGGTTCCCGGAGTCGCATGCAGCCAGCTTCGCGCTCCTTGTCTACGCCAGCGCGTGGATCAAGCGTCATCACCCCGCGGCGTTCGTCGCCGCGCTCCTCAACAGCCAGCCGATGGGTTTCTACGCGCCGGCCCAGCTTGTTCGCGACGCACAGGACCATGGCGTCGCCATCCGAGCGGTCGACATCCACTGCTCTCTGTGGGATACGACCCTTGAACGCGGTGCAGATCCCGTCTCCTTCCTGGCGAGCGGGGGCTCCTCTCCCGATGCAGGCACGCATGATCCGCTCTGTGCGCCACGCCTGCAGCCGCTCGTGCGCATTCGCGCGGGCGAGGGTCCGCCCGAGATCGAGCGGCTTTCCTCCGTCGGCGGTGCGATCCGCTGGCGGGTGCCCGCGGCCGCGGCGCCCCAGCCTGCAGCGGGCCACGCGGGCGAGCGACGACCCGCCGAGCCCCTCTGTGCGCCGGCGGAACCAGTGCGCGCGCCAGCCGCCATGCAGGGCGATCGTGACGCTCGACCAGGGCAGGTCGCCGCGGAGCATGCGCGCTTCCTCGTGCCGTCGCAGGCCGCCGTCCGTCTCGGCCTGCACATGGTGCGCGGCCTCTGTGCGGAGGAGGCTTCGCGCCTCATCGAGGCCGTGCGACGCAACGGGCCGTTTCAGCGGCTTTCCGATCTCTCCGAGGCGTCGGGCGTGGGCGCGGCCACGCTGCGCAGGCTGGCCGCCGCCGATGCGTTTCGCTCGATGGGGCTTGATCGCCAGCAGGCGTCCTGGCAGATCCTCGCCCTGCGGGATCGGGCACGGCCGCTCTGGTCGTTCGGGAACAGGACGGACGCGGCCGAGGCCACGCCGCCCACGCCGCCCACGCCGCCTCCTGCAACGACAGGCTCTTCGTTCGAGCCTCGCACCGTTGCCTGTGTGGACTGGAGCGACGGCCCGGAGCCGGCGCTGCCCACCGAGCCCGAACTGGTGCAGATCGCGTCCGACCTGGCGCAGACAGGCGTGTCACTTCGCCGTCATCCGATCGCCTGCATCAGGCACAGCCTGCAGCGGCTTGGCGCGGTGCCCTGTTCATGGCTGCGGCACCCCGACAGGTCGCCCGCGGGACGCCGCCTGACGGTCGCGGGAATCGTGCTCCTGCGCCAAAGCCCATCGACTGCGAAGGGGATCGTCTTCATGACCATCGAGGACGAGTCGGGCTCCGCCAACCTGATCCTTCGTCCCAAGACCTATGCGCGGCTCAGGGGCGAGGTCCGAGCCGCCTCGCTTCTCGTCGTGAGGGGCAAGGTCGAGCGGCGCGACGGCGTGGTCCATGTGCTGGTCGAGTCGGCCCGCGATCTCACCGCCAGACTGACGGAGGGCCTTCGACCGCCGTGACGGCGGCAGGTCGACACGCAGCGTGCAAGCGCTGATACGCTCTCGGCATGCTCCCAGCCGACGAGAGCCAGCGACGCGACGAGGCCGCTTCCTTCTCCGACACATGCACGCCGACTGCGTACGCTCGGTCGAGTGCGCGCGGCGCGTTCATCGTGCTGGCGTTGGCCGCGACCGCCACCGCGCTCGCCTCCTGCGGAAGCGTGAGGGGAACGGAGAGGCGACTTCTCGAGCAGAATCCGGCACCGACGGAACTCGCGGAAGACGCAGCGCGCCGCTGAGGCGCTGCATCGGGCGATCGGCACCGCGCACCGCCGTCAGACAGAACCTACGGCGCGGCTGCGCGAGGCTCCTCTTCCTCGAGTTCCGCGCGCATGATGCCCTCGCGGGTCTCCGAGAGGTTGCGCATGCGGCGAAGCGCGGGGAACGCCACCGCCACGATCGCGGCGACCGCAAGCGTTCCGACGCCGCCGCTGACCGCGCTGACGACGGGGCCGAACCACGACGCCACGAGCCCCGACTCGTACGCACCGACCTCGTTCGAGCACTCGATGAAGACGCTGTTGACGGCGGTCGTCCGCCCGCGCAGTTCATCGGGCGTGCGGGTCTGCACGAGGATGTGGCGGATGACGACGGAGATGTTGTCCGCGGCGCCGCCGACGCCCAGCGCGATCAGCGATAGCCAGAAGGAGGTGCTCAATCCGAAGACGACGATCGAGATGCCGAACACGGCCACGCTGAAGAGGAGCGCGCGCCCAGCGTGGCGGAAGTTGGGCTTGGCGGCCAGCCAGATCGCCATGCCGAACGCGCCGAGATAGGGGGCCGCCCGCAGCGCGCCGAGACCGACGGGCCCGCAGTCGAGGATCTCCTTCGCGTAGATCGGAAGCAGCGCCGTCGCGCCTCCGAAGAGGACCGCCAGCATGTCGAGGGTGAGCGCTCCGAGGATGGTCTTCTCGCGCCAGATGTGCTGCGCGCCCTGGAACATGTCCGCAAGCCTCGGCGGGGGCGCCGTCCGCACGACGGGCCGCGGCTTCAGGAAGAGCGCCGCGATTCCAGCCGCCGTGCACAGCACGGCCGTGAGCGCGTAGACGACCCATGCGTGCCCTGAGGCGGCGATGGCCGCGCCCGCGAGAAGCGGCCCCGCGACCGCCGCGAACTGGAAGAACCCGGACTGCCACGCGACCGCGTTCTCGAAGCGCTCGCGCGGCAGCAGCGAGGGCAGCAGGGCGCCCCGCGACGGCGCGTTGAAGCTCCGTACGCAGCCCGAGCCGACCAGCAGCACGAAGTAGACCCAGATCGGCATCGCCGCATGGCTCGCGAGGGCGAGGCAGAGCGCCACGCCCGCGAAGGCGATCTGCGTGGCGGCGAGGATCTTCCGCCGGTCTCCTCCGTCGACGATCGTGCCCGCGGGCAGAGTCAGCAGGATCACCGGCAGGGCGCGCGCGAGCCCGAGAAGGCCGAGGTCGTACGGGTCGCCCGTCCGCTCGTAGACCTCCCAGCCGATCGCGGTCGAGAGCATCTGCAGGCCCATGCTCGAGCACAGGAAGGCCGCCGCGTACAGCCGGTAGTTCGGCTCGCGCATCGCCGCGAATGCGTCATGCACCGCAGGTGGGGAGGCGTTCCCGTCCGAGGGTTCCGCAGACCCGTCTGGTCGCGCGTCAGGCTTCGGATCGGGTGTCGGTTCGGCCACGGGTGACGGGTACTATCTGCGCCATGACGCTTCCGCGCAATTCGAGGGTCGATCCGGCGCCACACCTCGCGCAGCAACGCCTCGCGCAGTCCGCGCTGCGCGCCATGCGTCGGCCCGTGCTCCTGCTGGCCATCGCGGCGCTCGCGCTGGGAGGCTGCCAGAACCGCAAGGTCAAGGTCGAGATCGCGGCATCGGGGGACGGCGCCACGCGCACCTTCGCGACCAACGACACCAGCGCGCGCGCCTTGGCGGCCGCAGCAGAGGCCTACGGCGATACCGGCGAGCGCGACGCGGAGCTCGGCCGTCGCTTCAGCGGCACCTTCGCGGAGAGCGCGATGCCGTCCGAGATCGGGAACCGGGGCGCCATCGGCAGGCTCGACTCGAGCCTCGGCTCGGCGCGCGCCTACTACGAGCAGTTCGCGGAGCCGCGCGAGGAGTGGACCGCCATGCGCGAGCGCGTCGAGGGCGGCATCCTCTGGATGCAGGTCTTCGGCCGCTTCATCGAGCTGCGCAAGCTGAAGTCGGACGCCGAGCGCGCGGAGTTCTCGAAGTGGTGGAACGACGAGGCGACGCCGCTGGTCGCGGACGCCTACCTGATGTACTCGGGCATGCAGGCGGTCGCGCAGTCGCAGCGGATCGGCGCGCGCCTGCGCGGGCGCGACGACCAGGGGCCGCGCACCGACGACGAGACCTTCCGCATCTCCGTCTTCCAGCCGCTGGCGATCCTCCTCGCCGAGCGCGGGTGGCTCGAGCCTGCGGAGCTCGCCGCGATCCAGATGACGGGCATCAAGGGCGGCGCGTCCGCACGCGAGCGCGAGTGGCTCGGCGAGAAGGTCATCACGCCCGCCGTCACGCGCATCGTGGCGCGGTTCGACCCGTCGCGGAAGGACATGAAGCTGAAGGACTTCGCGCCGCTCGGGCTCGAGTTCCTGCTCTGGCTGAAGGTGTCGCGCGAGTACAGGGACCTCGTCCTCGCCTCGCCCGCGATCGCCGAGGCGACGAAGGAGTCCGTGCGCAAGGGCGGATGGGACTTCGAGCTTCCGCCGCCCTTCGGCTTCCGTCTTCTCGAGCGCCCGAAGACGACCGACGCCGAGGTCGTCCTCGACACGGGCGCGGAGCCCTTCTTCACGAACGGCGTGTGGAACGCCGCGACGCGCCGCGTCGAGTTCAAGGGCGCCTTCTACGAGACGAAGTACCGCTACGCGCCCTACACGGCGCCGTACTACGCGTTCTGGTCGCTGCCATCGCAGCGCCAGGAGTCGCTCTTCGGCGCCGTCATCCTCGAGGGCGAGGCGCTCGCCCAGTACTGCGCGTGGGAGAACGCGCTCGTCGAGGAGACGAAGGCCGGCTGGCTTGCCGCGCTCGACGCGCTGGCCGGGTCGGAGGACCCCGCGCCCGCGCTTGAGATCGTGCTCTCGCTTGCCAAGGACCACCCCGCGCCGCTCGCCCTCGCGCGCTGGCTTGCGGTGAAGGCGGGCCGCGAGATCCCCGAGCCGTTCCTCACGCCCGAGGAGCGAAGCACGCGGAAGTCGGAGGAGCCGGCGAGGGCTCCGGACGCAGGCGTTGCCGCAGCAACCGCGTCCGGCGACGCGGCGTGATCGATTGCGCCTGCACCGGACGCTCGGAATCCAACGGCAAAATCCAACGGC
>CAYMSD010000045.1:0-12562 GCA_964393015.1 uncultured Klebsiella sp. | reverse complement strand
AAATCCAACGGCAAAGATCCGACGCTCAGAACCCGGCTGTCAGAACCCGACGCTCGAACGCGCGCCCTGCTTGACGACCTGCGCCTCGCCTTCCCAGACGGCGCGGCCCGTGCTCGTGTTGGTGAGGCTCATCTGCAGCACATACGCGATCTGCCGCGTGCTTCCCGAGCGCGCGCGGTCCTCGAGGAGCTTCGCAGTCAGCGTCGCATCGGGGACATTCTGCATGTTGACCTGGTTGTCGCGGCCCGACTGGAAGTCCTTCAGCGCCTGCGCGTCCTTCGCGATCGGGTCCTCCGCACGGCCGCCGGGGCCTGCGGTCATGATCACCTCGCATCGGCCCGTCTGCAGCAGCGCGATGCGGATCTTCTTCATGATCGCGTCCGTGTCGAACTGCTGCGTGGTCGTGTTGATCACGGGATTGAGAAGGACTCCTGCAGGCTGGTTCGGCAGCCGCGAGAGCACGCCCGAGTTCACCATCGAGGCGACGACCTGATCGGCGAGCAGGTTCCAGTCCTGGATGTTCATGCGATCGACGCTGACGATGAGGTCGTTCCCCTTCGGATCGACATACTGCGCCTTCTGGCAGCCGGCGAGGCCGAGCGGGAGCAGGAGGGAGACGGTTGCGGCGGGGAGGAGCGTGCTGCGGAGCAAGTTGGTCATGGGTGGTCTCGGCGGATGCGTGGGCTTCGGTTCGGCCCGCGCTGAAGGTGCGTGCATGGATGTGGAGTGCGCGTTTCGGCGGGTCGGTCCCGCGGCTCAATACTGTGCATCGAGGAAGGTCAGCCGCCACTCGACCGCGGCGGGGCTGGGCGCGACGGAGGTCAGCGTGATCGTCTCCTTCGGCTTGATGGTGACGCTCGTCATCGAGCTCGTCGCGCTCGCGACCGGCATGCCGCCAGCGTCGGTCCAGTCGAATCGATAGCTGAAGCGCTGCGTCGTGAGCTGGTCGCTGTAGACGTCGACCGCGACACGCTTCATGTCGCCGTTCACGGTGCCTTCGCGCACGCTGACGATGTTGGCCTTGTACTTGAGCCAGCCGTTGGTCACGATCTGCTGGTAGGGGACGCGGCCATCGGCGCCCGCAGGTCCCGTCGGGCGGGTCGTGTTCGCCGTGTTGCAGCCCGCGAGGAGCAGCGCCGCCGCGCAGATGGCGGCGAACGAGCGGGCGGAGAGGGCAGCTGTGGACTTGGAGAGGGTGGTCTGCATGAATCGCTCCATCATGGGTCTTCGGGTGGCGGGTCCTCTGCGTGTGGTCGCCTTCTCCGAGCGTTGGGGCTCAAGGTCGGGAACTGCTCGCGACGGCACCCTGCGCGGACGGGAAGCGCATGGTACGCACCGCGGGCGCCACACCCGAGCGCGGTGCGCGCACATGGACGATGGTCGCGCCGTTCGATTCCACCGAGATCGGGCCGATCCGCTGCCCGCCCTCGAGCTCGATCTCGATCAATCCATCGTCGGGGGCGGGGAGGCGCGCGTAGAGGACCCGTTTCGGCAGCGTGAGCCAGACGCGGAGGTCCGCGCTGTTGGTGCCGGCCTGGTAGAGCGCGCCCGCGATGGCCACGACCCACGCCGCATCGGGGTTCTGCTCGTAGACGGCCTGCTGCGCGAGATAGGTCGCGATCGCCTTCGTCGCGCTCGAGACGATCGTCAGCGTCACGATCGCGGGAAGCCTGCGGTTGAACTCGTCCGCGACGATGCGGTCCATGTCGGTGAGGACGCGCGAGGGATGCGCTTCGCCCCCCGCACGCACCGTGAACGAGCCCGCTGCGCCCTCCTTGAACCTCAGGACGGGAAGGGCGATCCCGACATACGGAACCTGCCTGATGAAGAGCGGGATGTCGAGGCGGAACTCGTCGAGCCACGGGCCGCTTCCCGACTCGACGAGGACATGGACCGAAGGCGCGAGCGGGGCGCCCGCGGCCGCGGCCTCCGCGAGCTGGGCGTCGAGCTCCGCGTAGAGCCGGTCCGCCTCGGAGAGCATGCCCGCCGTGCGGCGGAAGGCGACCGTCGCCTGCGCAAGGGCGTCGGCACGGCCCGTCAACTGAAACTGCAGCGCCTGAAGATAGGTTGCGTACGGGACCGCGAACTCGGCGTAGCCCTGCATCTCGCGCAGCGGACCGTAGGCGGAGTCGAGCCCGTTCCTCACGCGGCCGTCCGACATCGCGGCCTTCGCGTCGTAGCCCTTCTCCCGCGCTGCGTCGTCGGCCTTCTCCTCGAGTGCCTCGATCTCGGCCGCGTGCTTCTCCGTCGCGTCGCGCTGCCACTCGTAGGCGCGGCGCAGCATCACGCCTGCGGCGTCGAGGTCTCCCGCATCGAGATGGTTGAGCGCCTGGTAGGTGCAGCACATGATGCGGTCGTAGATGCGGCCGCGGTAGGTGATGATCGTCTGGTTGGTGAGGATCGCGGCGGCCTCCTCGGAGATCCGCACCTCGGGCGACTCGTCGAGGTAGGGCCACATGCGCTCGTCCGCGGCCGCGAACGCCTCGATCGAGCGCGGAAGGTCGCCCGCGGCCGCGAAGACGCTGCCCGCCTCGAGCTCGTAGAGCGTGCGGTCCTTCTCGCTCGCGCGCCTGTCCTCGAGGAGCGGCACGATCGCCTCCGCCGCGCGTGCGTACTCGCCGCGCTCGTAGCGCTCGACGACGGGCCTCATGCGCTCCTGATGCGAGCAGCCGACGACGAGCGCGCCTGCGCAGATGCAGGTCGCGCCCCGGAGCGCGACCCGTTGGAGCCGTCTCAGCGCACCCACGGCAGGCCCTGCCAGAAGCTGTTGTTCTCGAAGACGGGAGCCTCGTTCGTATCGACCTTGATGTCGGTGCGCTCCTCGACCGAGTGCTTCGAGTTCCGCAGGAACGCGGCGAAGCCCTCGAGGACGGACGCCTGCGCCTCGGACAGGCGCTCCTCGCGCTTGAGCGCGGAGAAGAACGCCGTCATCTCCTTCACACGGGCGAGGCCGTCCGCGCTCAGCCGCATCGGCACCCTGATCGGGCCCGTTCCCTGCTGCGCGTTGATGGTCGCCTCGAAGGGCTCGAAGTCGCTCCGCGTCACGCGGAGCTTGCGCAGCCCCTTGACCGTCTCGACGGGTGCGGGGGTCGAGCCGACGACGACGCCGTCGATCTCGACGAGGAAGTCCGTCGGCGCGATGCGGTAGGTGCCGCCAGAGACGACGAGGTTGCCCGCATCGTCGCGCACGATCTCGGGGATCGAGAGCTCCGAGGACACTGCGTCGATCTGGAGCGGCACGCGCACCAGCGCCTCGGGCGCGGGAAGCGGGGCGCGCTCGCAGCGCCTGCGCATCGCCGCGGCCATCTTGGAGGCGCTCGTCGCGAGGAGTTCGGCCACCATGTCGCGCTCGACGGAGAGCCCCGCGCCCTGCCGAAGCGCGTCGCTTGCGCTCGCCACGCCCGATGCGATCGCGGCACCTTCCGCGCGGCCGAGGATTCGGTACGAGGCGTCGAGGCGGTAGCTCTCGACATCGGTGCGCACGCCGCGCGCGGGGTCGTTCAGCGTGCGGCGGTCGATCGAGAGCGCCGTGATCGACGCGACGAGCACATAGTCCGCACCCATCGACTGCGCGAGCGCGAGCGCGGAGGACTGGTCGGAGAGGAGCCTGTCGAGGTCCTTCTCGGCGGGAACGCGGCCCGTCCCCGCGTTCGGGCCCTCGCGCGCGAACCTCGCCACGGCGTTCACGACATCCTCGCGGCTCATCACGCGGAAGCATGCGCCGTCGAGCTCGCCCACGAGGTGGTCCTCGAACGCAAGCAGCCGCTCGTCGTCGAGGCGCTTCTCGCGGCTCCGCACGAAGATCGCCGCGGTGTACCGCGGCGACTCGCCTCCGTCGGCCGCGTGCGTCGGCCTGGCCTGCACCGGAGGCACCGCCGGTCCGTCGCCGTCGCGTCGCCCGCCGCCCCGAAGCGGCGGCGCCGCGTCGTCCTGCGGCCAAGCGGGCATGAACATGCGCGCGGCGCCCGCGTCGTCGCAGCTCGACTTCGTTGTCTTCCTCAGAACGCAGTTGCGCGCGATCCCGCGATCAAGCCCGCAGATCTCCGCGCGCGAGAACTTCGGCGCCACCGAGATCACGCGGACGAATCCGACGGCGACCTCCTCCGAGCCGAGGTTCTCCCCCGTGTCGGGGTCGATGAGCGCCTCGCCCTGCGCAAAGACCTCCCAGATCTCCCCGACGGCGATGTCGGTGCCCTCGCCGCGGTTGAGCGTGACGACGCCGTCGCGCACCACGAGCGCCTTCGCGGGGAAGACGGTGTCCGTGATCTTCTGCGCCACTCTGTTCGCCATCTTGTCGGCGATCACATTGACGACGGCCTCCGTCAGGTCGCCGCCCTTCTGGTCGACGACATACTGCGGGTTGTTCCTGAAGTCGAGATCGGCGAGGGTGACGCGCACCGACTCGAGCAGCGTGCCGCGCGTCGCGTCGAACACGCGGCAGACCGCGCTCAGCCTGATCTGACGCCGCGTCGCCTGCTGCCCGACGCCCTCGAAGCGCGCCGTCTGCACCTGATCCTGGAAGTCGTCGATCTGGACGAGCGCGAGGTAGGGGATGCCTGCGAGCTGGAACGGCTTCGCGCGCGCGGGGTCGGAGAGGTCGAAGTTGCCCGAGTCCTGCGCCTGCTGCTCGCCGATGATCTTCGCAAGCTCCGCGTGCGCGCGCACCTCGAACTTGCGCGTGTTCTGGAGCGCATCCGCGAGCTTCGCGTCGAGGCCCTGCACGATCTGCGCCAGCTCGTTGCGCTGCCCGTAGCCCGCGACCTTCTCGACCACGGCGGGCAGCGCCTCGACCGCGGGCACCGCGATCGCGATCCGCGACGGCGCGGGCGCCGCGTCGTCCTGGGAGGCGCGGGCGGCGGGCGCGCCGAGGAGGAGCCCCGAGGCGAGCGTGGCGATCGAGGCGATGGAGGAAAGCGCGCGCACGGCGGGGCGCAGGGAAAGCGTTGGGCGACGCAGGGTTCGTGTGCTCACGGAGTTCTCCCGGGCTCGAGTCCAGTTGTTCGGTCGATCGACTGCCAGACGCGCGGGCACGATACCCGCAGAGTTCGCCGCAGGGCGCGTCCGCGGCGATTCGGGCATAATCGACGGCCCGCGCGCGGTTCGGATTCCACCCGAGGCGACGCGGACTCGGAGCCCGCCATGCACGCCGTCCGCATCCTCCTCGATTCCGTCCTCGACTATGCGGGGCTCTTCCCCCCCGCGAAGCTCGACATGCGCACCACCGTCGCGAACTTCGCGCGCGACCGACGCGGCCCCGACCGGTGGATGCTCGCGCGCCTCATCGTTCCCGTGACGCGGTTCCCCGAGTTCGTCGATGCGGCCGATCCGCTCCTTCCGAAGACGGCCGACGCCGAGGGTGAGGAGCCATGGCCGATGTCGGTCCTGGTCGCCCCGGCGTCCGACCGCCAGATCGTGGCGGACCTCGAGCGGATCGAGCGCTTCAACGCCCGCATGGAGGACCGCGAGTTCAGCCGCGCCCACGGCCGCGCCTCGATCGACACGATCGAGACCAAGGCCACGACCGCGCACGAGATCGACCGCGCCCTCGAGTATGTGCCCGACGAGATCTTCGCCTACTTCGAGATTCCAGCGGACGCCGATCCGCGCGGCCTCGTCGCGGCCATGGCCTCGCTCGATGCGGGCGCGAAGATCCGCACGGGGGGGTTGACCGCCGATGCGCATCCCACGCCCGAGCAGGTCGCGCGCTTCCTCAAGGTCTGCCGTGCGGCCGAGGTTCCCTTCAAGGCGACGGCCGGGCTCCACCACCCGTGCCGCCATCTGGCGACCGATGTCGGGTGCATGCAGTTCGGGTTCCTGAATGTCTTCGTCGCCGCGTGCCTGCTCTGGCAGGACGACGCGATGACGGAAGCGGAGATCGCGCAGGTGCTCGTCGAGGAGCGCGCGACGGCGTTCGAGTTCGGCCCGACGGGCCTCTCGTGGAGGCGCCGCTCGCTTCGGTTCGACGAGATCGCGGAGGCGCGCGAGCGCTTCGCCCACAGCTTCGGCTCGTGCTCCTTCGAGGAGCCGATCGCCGATCTCCGCGCGCTTGGCCTTCTCCCCGCGCAGCAAGAAGAGGTGCTTCCATGACGACGAACGGATTCGCCGACGCAGGCGACCCCGCGCTCCGCAGCTGGGTTCCCGGTGCAAACGACCCCGCGGGCGACTTTCCCATCCAGAACCTGCCGTTCGGCATCGTCGAGGGCGCCGTCGCGGTGCGGATCGGCGACCGCGTGCTTGCGCTCGGCGAGGCGCTTCGCGCGGGGCTCTTCTCGAAGGAGCTTGCCTCCGAGGAGTTCCTCGCGGAGGCGCTCGACGCGCCGTTCCTCAATCTCGTGGCCGAGTTGCCGAGGTCCGTGCGCGCGCGGCTTCGCGGCGAGCTGGCGGGGCTCCTTGCAGAGGGTTCACCCGCGCGCGCCCGCGTCGAGCCGCTTCTCGAGGACGCAGCGCACGCCGTGACCGAGCTTCCCTTCGCGATCGGCGACTACACCGACTTCTACGCCTCGCTCCACCACGCGACCAACGTCGGGTCGATGTTCCGGCCGACCAATCCGCTCCTTCCGAACTGGAAGCATGTGCCGATCGGCTACCACGGACGCGCGAGCTCGATCGTCGTCTCGGGAACGCCCGTGGTGCGGCCGTGCGGCCAGACCGTCTCGAGCGACGACGGGCCTCCCTCGTTCGGCCCCTCGCGTCTCCTCGACTACGAGCTCGAGGTCGGCTTCTTCGTCGGCGAGGGGAACGAGCTCGGCTCGCGCATCGATGTGCGCGCGGCGTGGAGGCACATCTTCGGCTTCTGCCTCGTGAACGACTGGTCCGCCCGCGATGTGCAGAAGTGGGAGTACCAGCCGCTCGGGCCGTTCCTCGCCAAGAACTTCGCGACCACCGTGTCCGCGTGGGTCGTGACGACCGAGGCGCTCGAGCCGTTCCTCGTCGCGGGTCCGACGCGCGGCGGGGACGATCCGCAGCCGCTTGCGTATCTCGCGGACCCAGATGGCCGCAATGTGGACATCACGCTCGAGGTGTTCATCTCGAGTGCGCGCATGCGGGAGGACGGCATCGCGCCCACGCTGATCTCGCGCGGCTCGTTCAAGGACATGTTCTGGACGCCCGCGCAGATGCTCGCGCACCACGCCTCGGGTGGCTGCAACATGGCCGCGGGCGATCTCCTCGCGTCGGGAACGGTCTCCGGCCCCGAGAAGGAGTCGCGCGGCTGCCTCCTCGAGCGCACCTGGCGGGGGACGGAACCGCTCACGCTTGGGGACAACACGGAGCGCCGCTTCCTTCAGGACGGCGACGAGGTCCTCATCAAGGGCTACTGCCAGCGTGAAGGGCATCCTCGGATCGGGTTCGGTTCGTGCAGCGGCGTGGTGATGCCCGCGCGCTGAGCATGCGGGCGTCGAAATCGCTTGGGACGGCCTATCGATTCGGGTAGGATCGCCCCCGATGTGCGGGGACACCGACGCCACCGAAGACCAGTCGGGCAGCCCGCCGCGGGCTGTGCCGCTCGTCGAGGTCGTCTATGCCGAGCTCCGGGCCCTCGCCGCCAACTACATGCGTGGCCAGAAGGGTTCGCACACGCTGCAGCCGACGGCGCTCGTCCACGAGGCGTTCCTCAAGCTTGCGAAGGTCGACCCGCGCTCCTTCACCGACCGGGCGCACTTCCTGGCGGTCGCGGCCACGGCCATGCGGCAGGTGCTCGTCAACCACGCGGAGGCCCGCGCGGCGCTGAAGCGCAACGGGGGGCGGGCCGCGGTCGAACTCGGCGATGGCGTCGCTGCACCCGCGCTCGGGCTCGCGGAGATCGATGTCCTGCTCGTCGAGGAGGCGTTGCGGCGTCTCGAGGCGCTTGACCAGCGGAAGGCCAGGGTCGTCGAGGCGAAGATCTACGGGGGACTCACCCACGAGGAGATCGCCACGGTCGTCGGGGTCTCCCTGACGACCGTCGAGGGCGATTGGCGCATGGCGCGCGCGTGGCTCGCGAAGGAACTGAAGGCCGGCGACGGAGACGGCGCCCGGCGGGGCTGAGGCGCACCCCATTCGGCCTGGCGCCCCTGAGGGACACGCGGCCCGTTCCTGTTTCGTCCAACGGGAGCGACTCCCGCATCCTTGAGCACCGTGACCGACGACCGCGACCGATTCCGACGACTCTCCGACCTCTTCGAGGAGGCGCGCGACCTCTCGCAGGAGGACGCGGAGCGCTTCGTCGCGGGCGTCTCCGATCCATGGCTCCGAGGCGAGCTTTCGGCGATGCTCGAGATGGACCGCAGCGGGGCGCAGACCGTCCGCACGCTCGTCGACCTCGGTCAGATCCTCGACGAGGTCGAGCAGCCGATCGAGGTGCCGAGCGAGATCGGCGAATACGCGGTCCTCGGCGTGATCGGCCTCGGCGCAAGCGGGGTGGTGCTCAAGGCGCGACAGCCCGGGACCGACCGCATCGTGGCGATCAAGGTGCTTGCGAGCGGCGGCTGGAATCCCTCGGCGTTGACCCGCTTCCGCCGCGAGATCCGCCTGCTCGGCCGCCTCGAGCACCCGGGGATCGCGCGGATCTACGGCGCGGGAAGCGACACCAGCACGATCCCGCATCGACCCTACTTCGTCATGGAGTACATCGACGGCGTGTCGCTGACGGCCTGGGCCCGCGATGGCGCCGACGGGGCGCGACGCAGCGCCGCAGAGGTCGTGCAGGTCTTCGCGGAGATCGTCGACGCGATCGGCCACGCGCACGCCGCAGGGGTCATCCACCGCGACCTGAAGCCGGGCAACGTGCTCATCGGGCGCGATGGTCGCCCGAAGCTGCTCGACTTCGGCGTCTCGGGGCTTGCCGACGGCGCGGGCACCCTCGCGGGCAGCGTGCAGGCCGCCCTCACGCTCGCCGTGCGCACCGGGAACGAATCCGTGGTCGGCACGGTGCCCTACATGAGCCCCGAGCAGTTCGAGGGCGCGGGTTCGGTCGACGCCCGCAGCGACCTCTACGCGCTCGGAGTGATGCTCTTCGAGTGCCTTGCGGGAAGGCTGCCGTACCCCGTCGAGCGCAGGAGCCTTCCGGAGGCTGCGGCGCTCATCCGCGACGAACTCCCCACGACGCTCGGGCGGGTCGACCGCGCGTTCCGCGGCGACCTCGAGACCGTGGTGGCACGGCTCCTCGAGAAGGACCCCGATCGCCGCTACCAGAGCGCGGAGGAACTGGCGGCCGACCTGCGGCTGTATCTGTCGGGCAAGCCGACGCGTACGCGCCCCGTCTCTCGCCTCGAGCGCGCGCGGCGATTCACGCGGCGATACCGCGGCCTGATCATGGCCACCGCGGTCGCCTTCGCGGTGCTGCTCGGGTTCCTGGGCTACACGATCGTGCTGTGGCGAGAGTCGGAGAAGCGCGGCGCCGAGCTCGCGCGGGCGCTCGAGACAAGCGAGCGGCTCGAGTACAGACGCGCGATCCGCGATGCGGAGGCCGCGCTCCGCGCGGGCGTCGTCCTCGACGCGCGCCGTGCGCTCTCGTCGCTTCCACCCGGGCGGCGCGGCTGGGAGTGGCGCTATCTCGCTGCGCGCGCGGGCGCGGAGTCGGCTGTGACGGCCGTGCCCGAGATGCCGATCTCGATCAAGCTCCAGGGCGATCTCCTCCTCGTCGGCGGCATCCACGGCAGCGTGTTCCGATTCCGCCAGGGGGAGTCTGTGCCCGTGCTGCTCGCCAAGGGAAAGGCAAGCGCCTCGGAGCTCGCTGTTTCCCCCGATGGCCGCGCGTTCATCGCCGCCGATGCGCGCGAGCCGTCGCTTCCGGTCCGCTCCACCGAGGATGGCGCGCTTCTCCGCAGGCTTCCGCTTCCTTTCGCAGGCGCGACGGCGGTCGACTGGTCCGCCGATGGCCGCCGGATCGCCGTCGCGGGGATTCTCGGCGTCGCGGCCGTGCTCGACGCGGAGACGGGCGACCCCACGCGCGTCGTTCCGATCACCGACGACGGCACGCGACGCGGCGAAGGACTCGTCAGGTTCCTACCCGACGGGAGCGGCGTGGTGGTGGCCTGCCGATCCTCGTCGCGCGCCACGCTTCACCTTGACAACGCGGCCGTGCCGATTCCGCTCGACCTCGCGGGCGGGGTCGTCGAGCGTGTCGGCGTCTGCACGGGCCGCAACGGGCCGATGGTCCTCGTCGGACTCTACAACGGCGAGATCGCCGTCTTCGATGGACGCTTCGGCGAGCCCGTGCGTCGCCTGCGAGCGCATGAGGGCGCGTTGCGCACGATCGAGCCCGGGCCGGGCCGCTTCGAGTTCACGGGCGGCGCGACCGACGGATCGATCCGTGTGTGGGATGTCGACACGGGCGAGCGCGTGGGCGCTGCGGTCGGCGCGGAGCTCCAGGTGCGGGGACTCGCGCACGATGCGGCACGGAAGGAACTGCTCTCCGTGGGCGAGGACGGCTTCATCCGCCGCTGGAGCATCTCGAGGGCCGTGCGGGAACCCGTGCTGCGCGAGCACCGCGCCTGGGTGTACAGCCTGCTCTACCTCGACGATGGCGCGGGGGGTGAGGGAACGCTGGTCTCGGGTGCGGGGGAGGCGCCCGCGATCGACGGGCGCGTCGTGTTCTGGAACCTCGCGGGGCGCGTCCTCGAGAGCGTGGCGCATCCGATCGGCGAGGGCGCGCTGAACATCGTGTGGTCGCTCTCGAGGGATCCGCAGGGCGGGGTCGCATGCGCCAGCGGCAGGGGGATCCAGTTGATCGCGCGCGACGGAACCGTCCGCGGGTTCCCGCTCCCGACCGCGCCGTTCCGCGTGGCCGTCGTCGATGGCGGCGAGCGCATCGCGGTTCTTCGCTTCGAGTGCGACGAGCTCGAACTCTATGACCGCAAGGGCGCGCTCATCCAGTCGGTGCCGCTCCCGTCGCGGGCGATGGGCTGGCTGCAGGTCCGTGACGGCGGCCGAGGCCTCCTCCTCGGATGCGGCTCGGCGCTCGTGTGGTATCGCATCGACGACGGGAAGGCGGTGGAGACGCGCCGCATCGAACTCGAGGGTTCGATCACCTGCGTCTCGGCCAACGACGGCGCGGAGCGGGTCGCGATCGGATTCCAGGGCGGAGATGTGGCGCTGGTCGACCCGTCGCAGGCTGGCGACGCCGCGGTGCTGTGGCGTGTGCTCGCGAGCCCCGACGACGGGGTGCGCGTCGCGCTCTCCCCCGACGGCACCCGCGTGGCCTCGACCGGAAAGGGGCCGCTCATCCGGATTCTCGACGCATCGGACGGGGAGCAGGTCTTGGCGCTCGGCGGCCACGGCGACACCATCATCAGCATCGTCTACTCCCCAGACGGCGACACCCTCGCGACAGGGTCGATCGACGGAACCATCCGCCTCTGGCGCGCAGCGCCGAGCGGGTCGGTCTTCCCGGACTGGGATTGACGCGACGAATCACTTCGCGCGTGCGTCGAGCGCGCGCCAGTCGATCGGGACGCGCTCGCCGACCTTCGGCTTCAGCCTTGCGATCGTCCCCGCTGGAAGCTCGATCACATACTTGACCTGCCGCTTCGAGGAGTAGCGCGGCAGGCGCGCCTCGTAGGCCTCGAGCGTCTCGGTCTTCTGGCGGAGGCGCTCGCGGCGCGCCTCGTACATCGTGGCGATGCGGCCGTTCGCATCGACATAGACGATGTCGAGCTCGATCAGGCAGTCCTTCATCCAGTAGTGGAGGAGCCGAGGGCGCGGGTGCACGAAGATCATCGCCGTGCCCTCTGGGAACTCGCTGCGCGCGCCCATTCCGGCGGAGCGCGAGTCCTCGTCGAGGCAGAGCTCGCAGCGGAACTCCTGGCCGAAGAAGCTGTAGGTCTCGACGGGAAGGCCTTCCTGCGGCTTCACATGCAGGATGTCGTTGTCGGTCGGAACAGTCGGCGGCCACGGCTTGCGCGCGGCCGCATCGTCCGTTGGAGCCGACTTCTCGCCTTCCTTCGGCGCCTGCTTCGCGTCGTCGGCCGGCGCCGCGGGCGCAGTCGCCGGCGGTGGGTCCATGGACTCCGCGCATGCAGCGGATGGAGCGACGGACGCTGCGGCGAGCGTCGCCGCAAGAAGCATGCGGCGCAGGAGGCCCCGCCCCGCGTTCATGTCGGACGAATCCAAGTCAGCCATCGTCGACCTCAACTCCAGGTGTTCACGGCGCCACCGCGCTTCGAACCGACCGCCGGGGCGGTTCGTGCGCCGGTCTTCGCCTTCACTTCGGTCTTCGCCTTGCCGCCGCGCTTCGGTGCGGCCTTGTGTCCACTCGCGGCGCCGTTGGCCGCGCCGTTGGCGGAGGCGGCCGCGAGACCGGCGCGCTCCTCGGCGGTCCAGCCCGACTCCCAGCTCTTCGGGTAGTTGAGGTCGTCGAGCGCGAGCGCTGCCTTCGTCGGGTAGAGCGGCGCGAAGGTGTCGCACATGACCGCGAGTTCGTTGGTGTGGGTCGCGCCGATCGACGCCTCGACCGTGCCCGGGTGCGGGCCGTGGGGAATTCCCTGCGGATGCAGCGAAAGCGAGCCCTGCTCGATGCCGCGCCGCGCCTTGTAGTTGCCCTCGACGTAGTAGAGGACCTCGTCCGAGTCGAGGTTCGAGTGGG
>CAYMSD010000044.1:0-25234 GCA_964393015.1 uncultured Klebsiella sp. | reverse complement strand
GCAGATCGTTCCGAACGCGGCGACCGACGCCGCGAGGCAGGCGGCCGCATCCAGGAGATCGGTGGCGCTCCACGCGCGCATGATCCCGCTGATGCCCGCGGCGAAGAGACCGAGCACGGCGAACCCGATGGCGGCTTCTCCGGCGCCTGCGCCGCCGCTCGACTGGGGTGTGCCGCGCGCGGCGGGATTGGTCGGTTCCGTGTTCATCGATCCTCGCGTGTCAGGGGACCTCGGGTGGAAAGCGGAAGCGTACCCGCTGTCGGCCGCTGTTCAACCGTTTGTCGCACGCTCTACTTCAAATCGCCGTCGCGCGCGAGCGGTGCTGCGCCCAGAGCACGAGCAGCGTGACGCCCGTCAGCGGGAGGACGAACCCGAGCATCGTGGCGCCGAAGCGTTCGAGCGCCTCGTGCTCGGTGGCGGCGAGAACGAGATAGGCGATGTAGGCAGCGTAGTACGCCAGGAACAGCGCACCTTCCCAGCGTGCGATGCGATTGCCGCTCGCGAAGATCGGCAGGCACGCGAAGGCCACCGCGATCATCACGGGGATGTCGAAGTAGACGAGTCCGGGCGCCACGGGGAGACCGCCCGGCGTCGCCAGCGCCGAAACTCCGAGGATGCCGAGCAGATTGAACACGCTGCTGCCGACGACATTGCCGACGGCGATGTCCCGCTCTCCGCGGACGGCGGCCACGACCGAAGTCGCGAGCTCGGGGAAGCTCGTGCCCGCTGCGACGATGGTCAGACCGATGACGGCCTCGCTGATCTCGAGCGCGCGGGCGATGGCCACTGCGCCGTCCACGAGCCAGGTCGCGCCCAGCACGAGAAGGCCAAGTCCGACGAGCAGAAGAGCGATCTGCACCGGGAGCCGCGTCATCCACCCCGAGGGCGCATCGCCGAACTCCTTCGCATACTCGGCCTGCACCACAGGAGCCTCTCGGCGCGCCTGCCGGATCACGAAGACGGTGTACGCCGCGAGGCCCGACACCAGGAGCAGTCCGTCGAAGGGGCCGACTCGGCCGTCCTTCGCCATCAGGAGGATCAGGCCGGACAGTCCGACGATCAGGGGGACCTCGAAACGCACGAGCTGCTGCTGCACCACCAGCGGTGCGATCAGCGCGGAGAGGCCCAGCACGGCGAGCACATTGAAGATGTTGCTGCCCACGACATTGCCGAGGGCGATGTCGGACTGTCCACTGAGGCCCGACTGCACGCCGACCGCGAGCTCAGGCGAACTCGTTCCGAACGCCACCACCGTCAGGCCGATCACGAGAGGAGAGATGCCGAACCGCAGCGCGAGCCGCGAGGCGCCGCGCACGAGGAGATCGGCGCCGATCAGAAGCACGGCAAGGCCTGCGAGCAGCAGCAGCCAGCTTGTGAGTTCCACAGGGTTCCCTCATTGGTGATCCGGCGGGCAGCGCGACGGCGCTGGTGCGGCTGCGGTCGCTGCCCACAGGAGGGAATCTACCACGCGTGCATTCCGACGTCGTCGATCCGTGAGCCGATGACGGGCCGACATCCGGAGGCGAGTGTTCGGATCGAGGGCCTGAGCGAAGCCGCGACGACGCGCGCCGCCTCGGCATCCGCTGATGGAACGCGTCACGCCATGGTCAGGGGAAACGGCCAGGTTCGGTCGGTCGCGAGGGCGTGTGCCTCGAGCGCCACGCGGTTCGCGGCGATCCGCGCGCGCATCGCGTCGAGCTCGGCGGCGCGCGCGGTGCGCGCTTCGACGATCCGACGACGCATCGCGACATAGGCGGCGCGCTTCTCGGCGCGCGTGCCCGTGATCGCGGCGCGCAGCGCGTCCTTCGTGCGGCCGTCGTCGCCGAACGGGTCCTGCTCGAGCGCGCGCAGCGCTTCGGGCGTCGCGCTTGCGTCGAATGCAGGCACGAACCGTGCAAGCGGTGCGTGGCGCGTCGCGGTGACGACCATCATCGGCGCGAGCGCGGCGCGGGCTTCTTCGCCGAGCGCGGCCGCGATCCAGCGTTCCATCGCGCGGTCGTAGCGGCCGCCGCCCGTGCCGTGGATGAACACATCGCAGAGCGCGAGCCGCGCGATCGCTGTGAGCGCAAGCGCGCGCGGTGCGACGAGGTCGGCTGCGTCGCCTTCGAGAAGCGGCGTGCGCGACATGCTTGCGAGGTCGAGTCTCCAGAAGGGGAGTTCGCGTTCGGCGAGCGCTCCGATCCGTTCGCCCATCACGGCGGCGTTGTATGCGTCGCGCATCGAGTTGAAGTTGGCGCGCAACGCCTGCGCAAACGGCACCGCCGCGAGCGCCGTTGCCGCAACCGTGTGGTCGACGCGCGCGTGCGGCGCGAGCAGCGCGTTCGCCGCGTGCGCCATCTGCATCGCGAGGTTCTCGCGGCCGCGCTCCGCGGCGATCGCGCGCTCGATCGCGGCAAGCGCCGGCTCGATCTCCGCCGGCACCTCGTGCGCGCGCTCGGGCCGCATCGTGCGCACGGGCTTCTTGAGCGCGTTGGGCGCGCCCGCCGCCGCGCGCGGCGAGCGCTCGAGCGCGAGGCGCGCGAGCCTGCCGCCGATACCCTTCTCATCGACGAGCGCGGGAAACGCGACAAGCGCAGCGTCGTTCAGATCATGGTCGACGACCACATGCACGAGCGCGCCGCCGCGCTCGGCCGCGAGTCGCGCGCCGACGACGAACTTCTCCGCGATCCCCGCGTGCCAGATGCCCGCCTGGTGGCCCGTCATCACGATGAAGCGGTCCGCAGGCAGCCCGAGCGCCGCGCGCGACTCCGTGCGCCACGCCGCGATCTCGCGGCCGAAGACGCGCGCGCCGCTCATGCGATCCCGTCCATCGCCTTCACCGGCAGCCGCCGCGCGCAGCGACGGATCTCGCGGTGCATCGTCTCGCGGTAGACCGCCAGCCGCCGATCGGGCACATCGAGGCCGCTTCCGAAGGTGCGCGTCATGTCGACATAGATTCGGCGCACGGCGAGCTCCTCGATGCGCAGGCCCGCCGCGCATGCCTGCACCCAGAACTGCATCGGGAAGTCGTAGCCGCAGGCGTCGAGCTCAAGCTTCGCGCACACGCTTGCGCGATAGGCCTTGTAGCCGCAGAACGCATCGGTGAGCCCGAGCGACAGGCGCTCGTTGAGCTCGCGCGTGAGGAGCGCGTTGATGCGGCGGCGGTCCTCGGGCGCGGGATCGCCGGGAAGCGATTCGTCCATGTAGCGCGAGCCCGACACCACGTCGCTTGCGCCGCGGCACATCGCCTCCACGAACGCGGGCAGGCTCGCGGGCTCGTGCTGCTCGTCGCAGTCCATCGAGATCACCCAGTCGTAGCCGCGGAAATCGGCCCACTCGAGCATGTCCTGCATCGCGCGGCCGTAGCCGCGGTTCTTGCCGTGGCGGATCACCTCGACGGGGTGCCTCGCGATGAGCGACGGCGTCGAGTCGGTCGAGCCGTCGTCGATCACGAGGATCTCGCCGCCGAACGCCGCGGCGTGGCGCGCCACCTCGCCGAGCACGCGGTCGACGGACCTCTCCTCGTTGAAGACGGGAATGGCGATGAGGATGCGGGGCGACGCGCGGGCCGGTTCAGTCATGGCGCGTCCTTCGCGTCGTCGATCGCCGCGGTTGCAGGCAGCGCGACGGTCGTCTCCGAACTGTTGCGCGGGAAGATCCCCAGGACCACGACGCGCTCCTCCCATCGTTCCGCGACCACGCCTCTGCCGCGCACGATGTAGAGCGTCGCGCGGCGCTGCGCCCGCGCGGCGTCGAGGCGCGCGTCGAACTCCGTCTCGACCACCGTCGCCTCGAGCGGCTCGCCCGAGACCTCGACGGCCGCCGTGCCGACGATCCGCATCGTGCGCTTGGCGCGGCCGCTCGACCGCTCGCGCTGCGAGGAGAGGAGAGAGACGCGCATGGGCGACGCGCTCTCGACCGTCGCGCCAGCGACGAGTTCGTCGGGCGCCCATGCGAGCCCCGCCTCGAACACGCTGCGCGAGTCCTCGCTCGGCGTGTCGACCGAGAGAAGCGTGAGTCCGCCGTCGGCGCGTCGCCTCAGGACGGTGCGCTCGACGCCTGCATCGCCCGCCTCGGTGAGCACCACGGTGCCGTCCGCCGACTCCTCGATCGCGATGGTCCGCCGCTCGCCCCCTCGGGCGCCTTCGATCACGGCGATCTCGCGAGGCGCGGTCGCCTTGCCGAGGAAGTCGTCGGCGCCGAGCGGCGCGACGGGGGCGTCCTCGACGGGCGTGAAGGAACGCACGATGAACGACGGCTCGCGCGCGGACTCGGCGTGCACGGGGGCTGTTCCGCGCGCGTCCTGCGGGGCGGGCGCGGCCGAGGGCTTCGTCGCGCAGGCCGTTGTCGCCAGCGTGGCCGCGGCGAGGGCGCATCGGAGCGCGAGTGCGTGATCGACGATCGTGCGGCGCGCCATCAGTCGACCGGGAGTCCCTTGGCGCGCCAGAGCTTGCGCAGTTCGGCGAGCGTGATGCGTTCCGTGACCGTTCCGTCGGGGTCGATGCGCCGCACGCGCACGCCGTCCTTGTCGAACTCCTGCACCAGCTTGTCGGGCGACGAGCCGACGCGCGTCTCGAGGCGCCAGCCCGACTCCGTGCGTGACCAGGTCTCGCGACGCTGCGGAAGTCGCTCGTCGCGCTGGTCGAAGGCGTAGTCGAGGAAGTCGACCGTCTGCACCGAGTCCTTGCGCGGAAGAAGCTGGCCGAGGACGACGAGCTCGGCCTGCGAGATGTACGCGGGGGGCACGGCCCAGTCCTGCGGCTCGCGCGTGACGCCGTCGCGCGTGGCCGAGATCACGCGGAGCACGGGCCGCGGCGAGCCCGCGCTCGTCGGCGTACGGATTCCCGTCTGCGCCGACGACCGCGACGCGCTCCGATGGCGCTGCGTCGACCGGACCGACCACGACTCGGAGAGCCTGTCCCAGGTCATGAAGTAGCGGCTCTCGACATCGAGCGTGTGCGACGGGTCGTTGTTCACGATGACGCGCGCGTCGACCGTCGCCAGCAGGCCCTTCTCTGCCTCGGGCCCCTTCAGCCCGCGCGGATCCGCGGAGCCGTCGACCTCGCCGCGCTGGCCCTCGCGCACGCGGATGATCACATAGCCGACTTCCTGCGGCTTCCCGTCGGCGTCGGGGCGCCACATGCGGAAGAAGCGGGGGTCGCTCGCGATCGTCGCGCGGAGCCTTTCGGGCGTGAACGACGCGACGATCGCCTCGCCGCGGCCGAGGAGCTCCGCGCGCTCGTCGAGCTCCTCCCTTCGGTCGACGAGCGCGATGCTTGAGAAGCTCTTGTCGAGGAGCGCCCGCGTGGCGTCGAAGCCTTCGCCGAGCGCGAGGATCGAGAAGACGAGGTAGTCGTCGGGCCCCGAGGGAACCATGAGGACCCCCGAGATCCCGCGGTCGCCCTCGGCGAGCGGGACGGAGAGGTAGAAGAGGTGCGCCGCGCGTCCGTCGATGGTGCGCTCCTCGCTCACGAGGATCTCGAACTCCTGGCCGCGCGTGCGCAGCTCGGCGATGTAGTCGTCGCACTGGGATCGAGCCGTGGTGCCAAGTCGGCTCGCGCGCAGCGAGGTCGCGCGGATGCGCCACCGTGGGTTCTCGGACTCTTCGTTCAGGAGATAGCTCGCAGGCGCTCCCCGCTCGACTCGGACGGCTGTGCCAACGGGAACCCGCATGCGGAAGCCCAGCAGCTCCGCCTCCAGTGGGGTGGGCGCAAGGCCCTCTTCGTCTGCCTGCATGGGCGCGGGCTTGGGCGCGGAAGCGAGGTTCGACTGTCCGACGCCCGAGAACCCCGCATGGGACGCACCTGCCGTCGCACACGCGAGTGCGAGCGCCACGACCGACGCCGCGGAGCGGCTCCCGTGGAGAGCGGCGCGCGCGAGCGTGAAGACGACGCGTGGACTGGAGTGTCGACGATGCACGGGCGCAATCGTACGATCACGCCCGCACCGCCGCTCGGCCGCGGCGGCGAGCACGGTCTCGAACGCGTCGATAACCGCGCGCGTCCGCATCGTCCCTCGATCACCGAACCCGCTGTGATTGACAGGCTTGGCGGATTTGCTATCCTCGTCGATTCGCGCCTCTTCGGCTTCGAGCCGAGGGGGCGTGACCGTCGATGGAATCGGCGCGCCGGGCGTGGCCTGGCGATGCGGGACATCGCGGCGAGACAGGCGGCAGATGAAGAAGGCACGAGACGAAGTCACGACACGAAACGCTGCGATTCGGTGCAGCGAGACGCAAGACAGGAGCTGAGCATGACTGGCGGCAAGTTCCGGATTCGCATGGAGGCCTACGACCATCAGGCGCTCGACGCTTCGGCGCGCGAGATCGTCGACCAGGCGAAGCGCACCGGCGCCCGCGTCGCGGGTCCGATCCCTCTGCCCACGCGGCGCGAGATCTACACGGTCAACCGCTCGCCGTTCATCGACAAGAAGTCGCGCGAGCAGTTCGAGATCCGAACGCACAAGCGCGTCATCGACATCACCGACTGGAACCACCGCACGACCGACGCGCTGCAGCGCCTGGTCGTTCCCGCGGGCGTCTTCCTGCGAATCAAGGCTTAAGTTTTGCCCGCGAAGGACTCGCGGGCAAAACGAGTCCGAAGTTTCGCCCGCGAAGCACTCGCGGGCAAAACGAGTCCGAAGTTTCGCCCGCGAAGCACTCGCGGGCAAAACGAGTCCCAATTCTCCCGCGAAGGACGGTCCTTCGCGCAGCCCACGACAGTGTCATGTACGGCGACCTCGCTCGACCGGACCCCTGACAAGAACCCCGAGCCCCCGAGACCATCATGAGCAACAAGCCCTGCACGGTCGCCATCCTCGGTCGCAAGATCGGCATGACGCGCTACTTCCTCGAGAACGGCACCAACATCCCCGTCACGGTGATCGAAGCCGGTCCCTGCGTCGTCACGCAGGTCAAGACCTCCGATCGCCATGGCTACTCGGCCGTGCAGATCGCCTTCGACGACATGAAGGCGCGCAACTCGACCATGCCGATGATCGGCCATGACATGAAGGCCGGCTCCGCGCCGAAGCGCCTTCACCGCGAGATGCGGGTGGCCGACGACGCCGCTGCGAACGGCTACCAGCTCGGCCAGACCATCGGCGTCGACGCCCTCGAGGGCGTCGCATACGTCGATGTCATCGGCACGAGCAAGGGCAAGGGCTTTGCGGGCGTGATGAAGCGGCACAACTTCAAGGGCATGTGCGCCACGCACGGCACGGAGCGCAAGCACCGCACGCCGGGCAGCATCGGCTCGCACGGCACCGACCGTGGCCACGGCGCGAAGATCAAGAAGGGCAAGCGCATGGCCGGCCAGCTCGGCGACGAGCGCGTCACGGTGCGCAGCCTCGATGTCGTCAAGATCGACGCCGAGAGGAACCTGCTGCTCGTCAAGGGCCCGGTTCCCGGCGCGAACGATGGATACCTCTTCATCCGGGCAGCCACGCGCCTCTTCAAGCGCAAGGCGAAGAAGCTCGCGAAGAAGTGAACGAATGCACCCCGCGGCGCGTGAGCCGTGGGGTGCTGTCATGAGTGTGTGCAGGTGACAGGCGCTCCGAGGCCAGACAGGTGCTCGGAGGCCGGCAAGGCCCGCAAGGGAACCGGCCGGCGGACACAAGAGGATTCACCAAGTCGATTCCTGCCCCGTGCCATCAATGACAGGCACGCGGAGGATGAGGCGAAACGCGGGCAGATGCCCGCAACGAGGCGAAACATGATCGAACTCCCGATCTACGATTCCAACGGCAAGAAGGTCGACAGCCTTCAGATCGATGCTGAGACGCTCGGCGGCGAAGTCCGCTACGCGCTCCTCAAGCAGGCCTACGTCATCACGCACGGCAACCAGCGTCAGGGCTCCGCCCGGACGAAGAGCCGCGGTGACGTGCACGGCTCGACCCGCAAGCTCTACAAGCAGAAGGGCACCGGCAACGCGCGCGCCGGCGCGTCGCGCACCCCGATCCGCAAGGGCGGTGGCGTGACCTTCAAGAAGACCCGCACCCGCGAGGACTTCCGCACCGAGCTTCCCAAGAAGATGCGTCGCCTTGCGAACCGCAACGCGCTGCTCGCGAAGCTGATCGACAACGAGGTGAAGTGCTTCGCGGCGCTCGACTTCAAGGCGCCGAAGACCGCCGAGTTCTCGAAGATGATGGCGTCGGTCGGGATCGACCGCACCTGCCTCGTCGCCACCGACGGCACGAACAGGAACGCGATCCTCTCGGCCCGCAACATCGACGGCGTCGACGTGTGCCGAATCGACCAGCTCAACGCGTTCGCGCTGCTGAACCACCGCTACCTCGTGGTGGACAAGGCGGCGCTTGTTTCGTTCCTGAACGAGACCTGCTTCGGTTCTGCGGAGGGGGCGGAGTCCGCCGCGCCGGCCGCGAAGTCGGGTTCGAAGAGCAAGTCGAAGAAGGAGGTCGCGTAAATGGACCCCATCCATGTCATCGTTCGCCCGATCGTGACCGAGAAGGCCACCTGGGGCTCCGGCCACCACAACCGCTTCGCCTTCGAGGTCTCGAAGCTGGCGACCAAGACCGACATCAAGAAGGCTGTCGAGTCGCTCTACAAGGTGCGCGTGCTCGGCGTCGCGACGCAGACGCGCCGCCTGCGCAACCGCGCCTACTCCTACGGCTTCGTCCCGGGCAAGACCTGGAAGCGCGCCGTCGTCAAGATCCATCCCGAGGACAAGATCGAGCTCTTCTGAGCCCGGCGCCGCAGACAAGGTGAATTCCCATGGCAATCCGCGTCTACAAGAAGACCACCAACGGCCGGCGCAACGCCTCGGTGAACCTCCATTCGGAGGTCACGAAGAAGTCGCCGGAGAAGTCGCTCCTCGCGCCGCTCGTGCGCGGCAGCGGCCGCAACGTGCAGGGCAAGATCACGATCCTCGGCCGTGGCGGCGGCCACAAGCGCCGCTACCGCAAGATCGACTTCCGCCGCAACAAGGACGACATGGCCGCGACCGTGGTCGGGATCGAGTACGACCCCAACCGCTCCGCGCACATCGCGCTCCTTCAGTACGCCGACGGCGAGAAGCGCTACATCATCGCGCCGAAGGGCCTCACGGCCGGCGACACGGTGGTGAGCTCCGCGAACCCCGTGGATCCCAAGGTCGGCAACACCATGCCGATCAAGCACATCCCCACGGGTCTTGCGCTTCACAACATCGAGATGGAGGCCGGTGCGGGCGGACGCCTGTGCCGCGGCGCGGGCATGTACGCGCGCCTCACCAACAAGGAAGGCCGCTGGGCGACCCTCGTGCTCCCGTCGGGCGAAATCCGGCAGGTCTCGAGGGAGTGCCGCGCGACCGTCGGTGAGGTCGGCAACTCCGACCACGCGAACGTCGTGATCGGCAAGGCGGGCCGCAACCGCTGGAAGGGCCGACGCCCCACGACCCGTGGCATCGCGATGAGCCACCACACCCACCCGCACGGCGGCGGCGCGGTGTCGAAGGGCGGCCGCGAGCCGTCGAACGCCTCGGGCACGCAGGCCAAGGGCGGACGCACGCGCCGCTACGGCAAGTCGAGCGATTCCCGAATCATCCGGCGCCGTCGCAGCAAGCGCTACGGCCAGCTGAAGCTGTGAGCCGCGAGTGAGGGCCGCATCCGAGGACGAACCCTCCGGATGCCCGAGCGAGAGACAGTGACGAGAGCACAGTCAGAATTCAACCCGCGCAAGCGGTCAGAACCACCGAGATCACCACCATGTCGCGTTCTCTGAAGAAGGGTCCATACGTCGTCGAGAGCCTGTACCGCAAGGTGCAGAAGCAGGAGTCGAGCACCAAGAAGACTCCGATCAAGACCTGGTCCCGTGCCTGCACGATCGTTCCCGAGTTCATCGGGGTCACTTTCCAGGTGCACAACGGCCGGCAGTTCGTCGACGTGTATTGCACCGAGGACATGGTCGGACACAAGCTCGGGGAGTTCGCCCCGACCTGCACCTTCCGCGGCCACACCAACAAGAAGGAAGCCCTGAAGTCCTGACGCAGCGCGTCGGCATCAGCACCTTGAACGAGGTTCCACCATGGCATACCAGGCCAGCCACCGATTCGCCCGCATCGCGCCCCGCAAGGCGCGTCTCGTCGCCGACATGATCCGCGGCAAGAGCGTCGACGAGGCGCTCACCGCGCTCGACTTCTCGAAGAAGCGCGGCGGCGCGTACATCTCGGTCGTGCTCAAGAGCGCGATCGCAAACGCGGAGGAGAAGAACGCGGATCCGACCAGGCTCTTCGTGAGCGAGTCCCGCGTCGACGAGGGCCCGACCCTCGACCGTTTCCAGCCCAAGGACCGTGGCCGCGCGCACCCAATCCGCAAGCGCACGAGCCACATTCACATCGCCGTCGAGGAGCGTGGGGCCTAAGCCTCCGGAGAATCACCATGGGACAGAAGGTCCACCCGTTCGGATTCCGTGTTGGCATCACCGAGGCGCATCGCTCGCGGTGGTTCGCACCGAAGGCGCTCTTCGGCAGCCTCCTCGTCGAGGACTACAAGATCCGCCAGTACCTCGACAAGCGGCTCAACCGCACGCCGCCGTTCGCGGCGGTGAGCGATGTGCTCATCGAGCGCACGCGCGACGAGCTCACGGTCATCGTCAAGACCGCGCGCCCCGGCCAGGTCGTCGGCCTCCGCGGCGCGGGCATCGAGGCGCTCACCAAGGACCTCCAGACCCTCACGGGCCGCAAGGTCGTGCTGAAGGTCGTCGAGATCAAGAACGCCGACCTCGACGCGAAGCTGATCGCGGAGAGCATCGCCGAGCAGCTCAAGAAGCGCGCGAACTTCCGCCGCGTCCTCAAGATGCGCGCCGAAAGCTCGATGCAGAACGGCGCGAAGGGCATCCGCATCCTCCTCGCCGGCCGTCTCGGCGGCGCCGAGATGAGCCGCACCCTCGACACGCGCCTCGGCTCCATCCCGCTGTCGACGATCCAGGCGAACGTCGACTACGCGGTCGCCGAGAGCCACACGACGACCGGCTCGATCGGCGTCAAGGTGTGGGTCTACAAGGGCCTCTACACCGAGCACGACGAGGACCAGACGCACTCGACCGCGGCGGGCGGCCGCGCGCGTGCGCGCGGAAGAAGGTAAGAGAGTTCCGAATCGTTGACATTCCATCGCCCTCGGCGATGCCAGACTAGAGCCAGAAGACTGACGAGGACCCCATGTCCAACCTGATGCCAAAGCGAGTCAAGTTCCGCAAAGAGCAGCGCGGCAAGCTGAAGGGCAACGCCACGCGCGGCAACTACGTCGCGTTCGGCGACTACGGCCTGCAGACGCTCGAGCCGCACTGGCTCACCGGCCGCCAGATCGAGGCGGGCCGCATCGCGGCGCAGCACTTCCTCCGTCGCCAGGGCAAGATCTTCATCCGCGTCTTCCCCGACAAGCCGATCTCGAAGAAGCCGCTCGAGACCCGAATGGGAACGGGCAAGGCCGACGTCGACTACTGGGCGGCGCGCATCAAGCCGGGCACGATCCTCTTCGAGATCGCCGGCGTCCCCGAGGACCTCGCCAAGCAGGCGATGGCCCGCATCGCCCACAAGATGCCCGTGAAGTGCCGCTTCGTCGGGCGCCGCATCGCAGTCTGACGCGCGCCGCGCGAGTCCGAAGCCGGAACACGAAAGCCGAGAAACACCATGAAGCCCGCCGAAGTCCGCAAGCTCTCCACGGAAGACCTCAAGTCCGAGGCCACGCGCCTGCGCCGCGAGCTCTTCCAGCTCCGCTGCCAGTCGACCACGGAGAAGGTCAAGGACAACTCGCGAATCGGCAAGGCCCGCAAGGACCTTGCCCGCGTCCTCACCGAATCCAGCGCCCGCCGCGCGAGCACCAACTGAGCCCGTCACGAGCCAAGAAACCGAGCGAAGCCATGCCGAAGACCGAACTCGTCATCCCCGAGGCCTCTCCCCGCCAGATCGGCGTCGTCGAGAGCGACAAGCGCAGCAAGACCCGCAAGGTCGTGATCGCCTATTCGGGCAAGCACCCGAAGTACGGAAAGTACCTCCGCAAGCGGACGGTGCTCCAGGTGCACGACGAGAAGAACGAGTCGCGTCTCGGCGACCGCGTCGAGGTCGCGGAGTGCCGTCCCATCTCGAAGACCAAGTCCTGGGTGCTGGTTCGCGTGGTCGAGCGCGCGCCCGAGGGCATCGTGACCCCCGTCGGGGCGTGAGGATGCGTCAGCAAGCAATCATGACGCCGGCAGGTCCGGCGATGGAGTGAAGCAATGATCCAGAAGGAATCACGACTCGAGGTCTGCGACAACAGCGGCGCGAAGGAAGCCATGGTGATCGGCGTCCTCGGATCCTCGACCGCGACGGGCCGTTTCAGCCGCCTCACGATGGGCATCGGCGACCGCGTCGTCTGCACCGTCAAGAAGGCGCTGCCGAACGGCGACGTGAAGGCCGGCGACAAGGTCCAGGCCATCATCGTCCGGTGCAAGTTCCCGACCCGCCGCGAGGACGGCTCGTACGTGCGGTTCGATTCGAACGCGTGCGTCCTCGTCGACAAGGACGGCAATCCCAAGGGCACACGCATCTTCGGCGCGGTCGCGCGCGAGCTGCGTGAGAAGAACTACATGAAGATCGTGTCGCTCGCGACGGAGGTGATCTGACCATGCCGCGTCATGTTCGCAAGGGTGATGTCGTGATCGTGACCAGCGGAGCCTCGCGTGGCGTCGTGGGAGAGATCCTGCGGGTCGTCGACGAGGGAGAGCGCGTTGTGGTGAAGGGCGCGAACATGCGCACCCGCCACGTCAAGCCGACGCAGCAGCGTCCGCAGGGCACGATCGTCAAGGAGGAAGGCCCGATCCATGTCTCGAACGTGAGCCCGGTGGTCGACGGCAAGCCGACCAGGGTCCGGTTCGTCACCAAGCCCGACGGATCCAAGGTCCGCGTCGCGGCCCGAGGCGGCAAGGAACTCCATGTCCTGCACGGTCCGCGGGGCAAGAAGGCGGGCAAGTAACGGTCGCGAGAGCAAGAACCAGGGCCGCGCGCGTCGCGGCAAGCCGAGGTCGGGTGCGCCGAGGCGTCCGACACAGCGAGAGGATCCAAGAATCATGGCACACGTGAAGCGCAACTACCCCCGACTCCAGCAGGCCTATCTCGACACGGTCGGGCCGAAGGTCATGTCCGAGTTCGGGCTCAAGAACCCGCACGAGCTTCCCAAGCTGATGAAGATCGTGGTCAACGCCGGCGTCGGCAAGTACCTCGACAACGCCAAGCTGAAGCCCGAGGTCCGCGACCAGTTCATCAACAACTTCGCGACGATCACGGGCCAGAAGCCCATCATGATCAAGGCGAAGAAGGCCGTCGCGCAGTTCCGCGTCCGCGAGGGCATGCCCTCGGCCTTCATGGTGACGCTGCGGCGCGACCGCATGTGGCACTTCATGGATCGCCTGATCAACCTTGCGATCCCCCGTATCAAGGACTTCCGCGGCGTGAAGGACAAGTCGTTCGACAAGGGCGGCTCGTACTCCTTCGGCCTCACGGAGCAGGCCGTGTTCCCCGAGATCAACATGGCCAACGCCACGATCACGCACGGCATGCACATCACCTTCGTGTTCGAGAACTCGGACCCGAAGAAGAGCCGTTTCCTGCTCTCCGAGCTGGGAATGCCGTTCGTGAAGCCCGAGGAGCGCTCGAGGAAGTGAACCCACGGCCGCGCACGCGGCCTGACAGAAGACCCGGAACACCACCATGGCCAGCAAGCGAACCTTCAACAAGATGCAGCGCAAGCCCAAGTTCAGCACCCGAGCCGAGGTGCGTTGCGAGATCACCGGCCGCAAGCGCGGCGTGTACCGCAAGTTCCGCATCTGCCGCCACCAGCTCCGCGAGCTGGCGCTGCAGGGGATGATCCCCGGCATGCGCAAGGCCAGCTGGTGAATCAGGACTGAAACCCAAGCATCCGACCGACCGACCTGCGGAGACCGCAGGTGCAGGAGCCCAAGAATGTCTGTTCAAGACCTCACCGCCGACATGCTCACCCGCATCCGCAACGCCGTGCGGAACCGCGAGAAGTCCGTCGTCGTCCTCAGCAACAAGCTGAACCGCGGCGTCGCCAGCGTCCTCAAGGACGAGGGCTACATCTCCGACTTCGAGTGCGTGGCCGATGGCCGCCAGGGCATCATCCGCATCAGCCTCAAGTACGGCACCCGCGGCGAGAACATCATCAACGAGATCCGCCGCGTCTCGAAGACCGGCTGCCGTGCCTATGCAGCCGTCGGCGAGCTGCCGCGCCCGCTCCAGGGCCTCGGCATCTCGATCGTCTCGACGAGCAGGGGAGTCATGTCCGACCGCAAGGCGCGCGAGATGCGCGTCGGCGGCGAGGTCGTCGCCACCGTCTGCTGAGACGGAGCGACGAGGCCAGTGAACGAGATCATGCACGGTCAAGTGCAAGGACCGACAGGAGCAAGCCATGTCCCGTATCGGTAAGAAGCCCATCAGCGTGCCCGCCAACTGCAAGGTCGCCGTCAACGCGGCGACCCGCGAGGTCGCCATCACGGGGCCGAAGGGCGAGACCCTCAAGGTCGCCTACCGCCCCGAGATCTCGGTGGATTGGAACGAGAAGGATCGCCAGATCGTGTGCAGCACCGACATGGAGCGGCTCGACGAAGGCAATCGGAAGGCCTTCTGGGGCACCACCCGCGCCAACATCAACAACTGCATCAAGGGCGTCACCGACGGCTACTCGGAGAAGCTCGAGGTCGTCGGCGTCGGCTACTCGGTGAAGGTCGTCGGAAAGAACGTCGACCTGAAGCTTGGCTTCGCGAACACCATCACGCTGCCGATTCCGCAGGGTGTCAAGGTCGAGGTCGCCACCGAAGGCGGCATCTTCGTGACCGTGAGCGGCGCCGACCGCCAGCGCGTCGGCGAGTTCGCGGCCGCGATCCGCTCGAAGCGCAAGCCCGAGCCCTACAACGGGAAGGGCATCAAGTACGCGGGCGAGACCATCATCCGCAAGCAGGGCAAGGCCACGGGCAGCTGACCGGCGGCCTCGCCTCGCCGGCACACCAGAGACGAACGACACGAGAGAAGCACACCATGAACCGCATGACCATCAAGCGCGTCCGCCGAACCCGCCGCAAGCAGGGCGTTCGAAAGTCCGTCCTCGGGCTTCCCGACAGGCCGCGGCTCTCCATCTTCCGATCGGCGAACCATGTGTACGCGCAGGTGATCGACGATCTCTCGGGAAAGACCCTCGCCTCTGCGTCGACCCGCGACAAGGGCTTCTCGGAGAAGGGCGCGAAGATCGCCGAGGCGACCGCCGTGGGTCGGCTTGTCGCCACGCGCGCCAAGGAGAAGGGCGTCTCGAAGGTGGTCTTCGACCGCAACGGCTACCTCTACCACGGGCGCGTGAAGGCGCTCGCCGACGGCGCCCGCGAGGCCGGCCTGCAGTTCTGAACGCTGAACGATCGACACAACTCCCTCCCGCGGCGCGGCGAGGGCCCAAAGACTGGTTCCACCTATGGCAGAGCTCATCGACGAAACCTCCTCCATCGAGTCGACGACCGTCGGCGTCTACCGCACCTCCTCGACCGTCGCCGGCGGACGCCGCTTCAGCTTCTCCGCAATGGTCGTCGTCGGTGATCGCCGCGGCCGCGCGGGCATCGGCTACGCGAAGTCGAACCAGGTGCCGCAGAGCATCGAGAAGGCGCAGAAGGAGGGCCGTCGAAAGATGAGCTCGTTCCAGCTGCAGGGCAAGACGATCCCGCATCTCGTGATCGGCCGCTTCGGCGCGACCACCGTCAAGCTCATGCCCGCCGCCCCCGGAACGGGCGTCATCGCGGGCGCCCCGGTCCGTGCGGTTCTCGAGCTGATCGGCGTGCAGGACTGCCTGACGAAGGTCTACGGCTCGAGCAACCCGAAGAACGTGGTGAAGGCCACGATCGGCGCCCTCGAGACGCTGCGAAGCCGCGAGCAGGTCGAGGCGCTTCGCGGCGTCACCCTGCCCGAGACCGCGGTCGAGGAGGCCATCAAGCGCGGTGCGGCGTTCATGCCGTCGGCCAAGAGCGGCGAGAAGATGGCGGCCCCGAAGAACACCGTCGGCGAGGAGAACCGCCGAGGCGGCCGAGGTGGCCGTGGCGGCCCGCGCGGCCCGCGCCGGGGTCCGGACTACTCCTCCGCGCCCGCGTCTGCGCCGGCGCCCGACGCTCCGAGCGCTCCCGCTGCTCCGGAGGGCGGCGCCTGAGCCGAGGTTCAACATCGGTCGCAGGCGAGTTCCGCCCCGGCCGTGACAGCAAGAGCATCCACACGACGACATTCGCGCCGGACACCAGGCGCCATCGGAGAGTCAAGCCATGATGATCCACGACATCACAGCCAAGGTCGGCCCGCACAAGAAGCGCAAGCGCGTCGGTCGCGGCGAGGCGAGCGGCCACGGCGGCACCTCGACCCGCGGTCACAAGGGTGCGAAGAGCCGCGCCGGCTGGAACAGCCGTCCCTCGTACGCCGGCGGCGCCACGCCGTTCGCGCGCCGCTTCCCGAAGCGGGGCTTCTCGAACGCGGGCTTCCGCACCGAGTACTGGGTCACCAATGTCCGCGATCTCGAGAAGAACTTCGACGCGGGTTCCACGGTCGACATCGACGCGCTGGTCAAGCTCGGCCTCGTGCCGAACTCGAAGCTTCCGCTGAAGGTGCTCGGATCGGGCGACCTGTCCAAGAAGCTGACCGTCGTCGCGGCCGCGTTCAGCGCGAGCGCGAAGTCGAAGATCGAGGCTGCGGGCGGCTCCTGCACCCTCGTCGAGGACGGAAAGAAGGCCTGATCGAGACGCTCGGACGGAACGGGGCCTGATCCGGGCAGGCTGGCCGAACCGGCGCGACGCGCGGGACGGCCTCGAGGACCACATCAGAGATGCTGCAAGCCTTCGCGAACATCTTCAGGATTCCCGACCTGCGCCGCCGCGTGTTCTTCACGCTCGGCATGATCGCGATCTATCGCCTTGGCTTCGTGATCCCGCTCGTCGGCGTCGACCAGACGGCGTTGCGCGAGGCCGCCGAGCGCGCCACCGAGGGCGGCGCCTCGGGCTTCGGACGCCTTCTCGAGTACGCCTCGATCTTCTCGGGTGGCAGCCTCGAGCGGTCGACGATCTTCGGCCTCGGCATCATGCCGTACATCACGGCGTCGATCATCTTCCAGCTCCTCGCGACGGTCTGGCAGCCGCTCAAGGATCTGAAGAAGGAAGGCGCGTCGGGGCAGACCAAGATCAACGAGTGGACGCGCTACACCACGGTCGGGCTCTGCCTCATCCAGGGCGCCATGTGGCTCAGCTACCTCGAGACGCAGTCGCTGGTGCAGCCGAGCTTCCGCGAAGACGCCGCGCGCGCCGTCTTCTATCTGGCCGGCATCTCGGGGCTCACCGCAGGAAGCCTGTTCCTGATGTGGCTCGGCGAGCAGATCGACAAGTACGGCATCGGGAACGGCATCTCGCTGATCCTCACTGCGAGCATCGTGGCGCAGATGCCCGGCGCGGTGATGTGGGTCGCGAGGAACTTCACGCCGTCGATTCAGGCAGCCCCGGGTGAACTGAATCCGGTCGGCCTCATCCTGCTGGTCGGTGGCTTCCTCCTCGTGGTCGCCGGCGCGGTGGTGATCACGGTCGCGCAGCGGCGCATCCCGATCCAGCAGGCCAAGCACACGCGGGGGCGCCGCGTCTTCGGTGGGCAGCGCCAGTACCTTCCGCTCCGCCTCAACCACGCGGGCGTGATGCCGATCATCTTCGCCAGCTCGCTCATGATCTTCCCTGCCGCGGTCTTCGGATGGCTTGCGAGCCGGGCGATGACGGGCGGCGACGGCATGGAGTGGTGGCGGACCACGACGAGCTTCCTCGAGATCAACAGCCGTCCCGGCCAGTTCCCCTACATCTTCCTCGAGATCATCCTCATCTTCTTCTTCAGCTACTTCTGGACCACGGTGCAGTTCAGCCCCGAGGACATGTCCAAGCAGCTGAAGCAGAGCGGCGCGTTCATTCCGGGCTACCGCCCCGGCCCGCGCACGGCGGAGTATCTCGAGACCGTGATGGAGCGCATCACCTACGTCGGTGCGGGCTTCCTCGCCGCGATCGCGGTGATCCCCACCGTCGTGAGCGCCAAGATGGGAATTCCATTCGGTGTCGCGCAGTTCCTCGGCGGGACGGGTCTCCTCATCGTGGTCAGCGTCGGTCTCGACCTCATCCAGCGCATCGAGGCCAACCTGCTCATGCGCAACTACTCCGGCTTCCTCGCCGCTGGTCCGAACGATCAGCGGGCGCCGCGCGTCCGGAGCCGCCAGGGGTGATGTGAATGGACGCCGCGACGACCAGCGCCCGGCTGCCTTGCGCCGATGCTTGCGAAGACGGGTCGCCCCGCGGCGGTCTCGGCAGGGCATCGCGCGCCCATCGCGTGGCCGAGCTGCGGAGCGCTGCGGAGATCGAGGGCGTCCGACGGGCGGGTGAGATCGTCGCGGAGGCGCTCGACGCCGCCCGGCGCGCGTGCACCATCGGCGCGACGAGCCGCGACATCGATCGCGCCGCACACCGAGTGATCGTCGAAGCCGGTGCGGACCCACTGTTCCTCGGGTACCGGGGTTCCTCTGCACGGACTTCGACGGACGGCGCCCGGACGCCGTTTCCCGCGGCCACCTGCGTAAGCGTCAATGAGGAGCTCGTCCACGGAGTTCCATCTTCCCGCGTGATCGGGACGGGCGATCTCGTCTCGATCGACTGCGGCGTCCGTCTCGACGGCTGGTGCGCCGATGCGGCGATCACCGTGCCCGTCGGGTCCGTCGGCTCAGACCGTGCCGCCCTCCTCGAGTGCGCGGAGACGATGCTCTCGCACGCGCTGCGCTCGGTCGTCCCCGGTCGGCGATGGAGTTCGATCGCCTTCGAGCTCGAGGAGATCGCCGAGCGCGCAGGCTTCGCGATCGCCGCGGATTTCGTCGGTCATGGGATCGGTCGCGAACTGCACGAGGCTCCGCAGGTGCCCTGCAGCGTGACGCGGTCCTATCTCGACCACCATGACTTCACGCTCCGACCGGGAATGATCCTCGCGATCGAGCCTATGCTTGTGCTCGAGGCTCCGCAGCGCGCCGTGCATGGCGGGGGAGGCTTCCCTTCCTGCGTCAATCCCGCATGCTCGCTCGGGGAGGATGGCTGGACCGTCACGGTGAACTCGGGGGCCGTGAGCTGCCATGTCGAGCACACGATCGCGGTGACCCGCCACGGGTGCGATGTCCTGACCAGGCCCCGAGCCCGGTTTGCGTTGGAGACGGCCGGGGCGGGGGGGTGCATCTCGCGCGCGGGTTGAGCGCGCGGAGACAGAACCTCATTCCCCGATCGACCGCGCGCGAGCCGGACGAACACGCGAGACGAAACGGCACAGTGGCCCAAGACGACGACCAGACACCCCGATCCTGAGACCCCATCCCAGATGGCCAAAGAAGACAAGATCACCCTAGACGCCGAGGTCACGGAGGCGCTGCCGGACGCGAGGTTCCGCGTGCAGCTTCAGGACGATCGCCGCACCGAGATCATCGCCTATGTCAGCGGCAAGATGCGGAAGTTCTCGATCAAGATCCTCCCGGGCGACCGGGTGACCGTTGAACTCAGTCCCTATGACATGAACAAAGGCCGCATCGTCTACCGTTTCTGAGAGAGCCCGATCATCCGACCGACCACGCCCGAGAACATCTTTCCGACCCGCCTGTACGAGTTGGCCATCTCCAAGGCCCGCGACCGACGGACGGAAAGCCGGCCCCAAGACCACGCCAGACCGCTAGAAACGCCAAGGAGTTCGCCATGAAGGTTCGTTCCAGCATCAAGCGCCGCACCCGCGACTGCCAGATCGTCGTTCGCAAGGGCAAGCGCCTTGTGATCAACAAGAAGAATCCGCGCCTCAAGCAGCGTCAGGGCTGACTTCCGCGGGTTTCTCGCTACAATCTCCCCTTCCCCTTTGACGGCTTGGACTTCGGCATCGAGGTCCTCCCGCCGAGGGGAGCGACAGTCATCACGCACACTTTCCACGCAGATTTCCGCCTGGCTCGATGAAGCCCGGCGGAACGACCGGAGCCAGACATGCCGCGTATCGCAGGTATCGACATCCCCGAGAAGAAGAAGATCGGGATCTCCCTCCGCTATGTCTTCGGCATCGGTCCGAAGGTCGCGCTCGACATCCTTCGCGAGGTCGGCATCGACCCCGAGCGTCGCACGAGCGACCTGAAGGAGCAGGAGGTCGCGCAGATCGCGGCGGTGATCGACTCGAAGATCGTGGTCGAGGGTGCGCTGCGCCGCCAGATCCAGCAGGACATCCAGCGTCTGAAGGACATCCGCAGCTATCGCGGCGACCGTCACCGCAAGAGCCTGCCCGTGCATGGCCAGCGCACGCGCTCCAACTCGCGCACGCGCAAGGGCAAGAAGAAGACCGTCGCCGGCAAGAAGGGCGTGAAGGGCTGATGCGCGATCGGGTGGATGCGCGTGTCGAACGCGCGTCGCCTTGCGCCGCTTTCGCCGTGAAGAAGATCTGAGACACCAACATGAGCATCCCGACTTCATCCTCGTCCAAGAAGAAGCTGCGCAAGAACGTGCTTCGCGGCATCGTGCATGTGCACGCTTCCTTCAACAACACGCTCGTCACCATCACCGATGTGAACGGAGAGACGATCGCGTGGGATTCCGCCGGCACCGTCGGCTTCAAGGGCGCCCGCAAGGCGACCCCGTTCGCAGCGAGCCGAGCCTCCGAGAAGGCTGTCGGCAAGGCGAAGCGCGTCGGCCTCAAGGAAGTCGAGGTTCGCGTGAAGGGGCCGGGCCCCGGCCGCGAAAGCGCGATCACCGCGCTTCAGGCGAACGGTCTGCGCGTGACCGCGGTCGAGGACCACACGCCGATTCCGTTCAACGGCTGCCGTCCGCCGAAGAAGCGCCGCGTGTGAGCCACATCCGAAGAAGACCTCTTCGGATGCTCGTGAGAGAAGCAAGCACATCCCCGTCGCGCGGGCGAAGGCCCTCCCGACGGCTTCAATTGGATCCTCTGCACAGAAGGCACCCACCGACCGACAGCGGTGGTCATCCGAGCTGCAGCGGTGTCGAGATAGGGCGAGAGCCCGGAACTGTCGGAGCCCCGCTGGGGCAGTAGGAGTTTCTGATGCACCTTCGTTGGCGCGGCCTTGACCTTCCCGCGAGCGTTTCCCCCGATCCCCGCAGCCGCACGGCGACCTTCGCGCGTTTCGTCGCGGAGCCGTTCGAGCCAGGCTTCGGCACGACCATCGGCAACAGCCTCCGCCGCGTGCTGCTCTCCTCGATCGAGGGCGCCGCGATCACCAAGGTGAAGATCAAGGGCGTGACGCACGAGTTCTCTACGATCCCCGGCGTACTCGAGGATGTCGTCGACATAAACCAGAACATCAAGGGCATCGTCGTCGCGATGGACAGCGATGGCCCCAAGACCATGCGCCTCTCGGCGGAAGGCCCCGGCGATGTCACCGCCGAGCTCATCGAGTGCGACGCGTCGATCGAGATCATCAACCCCGACAAGGTGATCGCCACGCTCACGGACAAGATCGACTTCGACATCGAGTTCACGGTCGAGAAGGGCCGCGGCTATCTGCCCGCCAGCGAGCAGATCGCGAAGGATGCGCTCCGCGGCGCGGACCAGGAGATCGGCTTCATCCCGATCGATGCGATCTTCTCGCCCGTCCAGCGCGTGCGGTTCTCCACCGAGGACACCCGCGTCGGTCAGCAGACCAACAAGCAGCGACTGCTCCTCGATGTCTGGACCAACGGCACCGTCACGCCCGAGATGGCGCTCGTCGAGGCAGGCAAGATCCTGCGCAAGCACCTGAATCCGTTCGTCCAGTTCGACGAGCTCGGCGACGCGGTCGTCTCCGACGAAGTGGCCGACGCCAACGCCCAGGACGACGAGATCCTGCGCAAGCTGCGGATGCCCGTCAGCGAGCTCGAGCTCTCCGTGCGCGCCTCGAACTGCCTCGAGACCGCGAAGATCCGCACGGTCGGCGAGCTGGTGCAGCGCACCGAGGACGATCTCCTCGGCGTGCGCAGCTTCGGCAAGACCTCGCTGCGCGAGGTGAAGCAGGAGCTCGAGAAGATCGGGCTCCACCTCGGATATCCCGTCCCCGAGGGTCTCCTGAACGGTTGATTGGTCGAGAGTGGTCCGTGCCACGCGGCGGTGGGCCGCGCGGCGAGCGAGTGAACAGGGCCCGGCCGTGAGGCGCGCGCCCAGATAGGAATCAAGTCATGCGTCACCGTGTCTTTGGTAAGCAACTCTGCGTCAAGGAAGATCACCGCCGCGCGATGCTCCGCAACCTCGCGGCAGGTCTCTTCGAGCACGGCCAGATCGAGACCACGCTCCCCAAGGCGAAGGCCGTCCAGCCCTTCGTCGAGAAGCTGATCACCATGGCGAAGCGCAGCGGCCTCGCGAGCCGTCGCGCCATCGCGGCGCGCATCAACGACCGCGCCGTGTTCGCCTGGGTCGCCGACCCGAACACGAAGGAAGAGAAGAAGAACGCGCACCAGCTCTGGGATCTCCCGGGCGAGGACGCGATCAAGTTCAACCGCTACGGCGAGCTCAAGAAGGCGCCGCGCCTCGTGCAGCACCTGATGAGCAAGGTCGCTCCGCTCTACGCGGAGCGCGCCGGCGGCTACACCCGCATCATCAAGCTCGACAAGCGCCGCGTGGGCGATCAGTCCGACCTCGTGCTCCTGCAGCTCGTCGGCAAGGAAGAGGGGCCGCAGGTCAGCGGACGCCGTTCGAACCGCCGCCGCACCGCGGACAAGCGCACCGCCTACGCAGCCGACCTTCGGAAGAAGGGTGGCAGCAGCGCGGAGGCTCCTGCTGCCGACGCTCCCGCGGCCGAGTGAGGCCCGCGAGAAAAGCACGGCGATCATCCATTCCAGCCGCCCCGCCTCGCGCGGGGCGGTTGTGCGTTCGGGGTCACTCTCCGAGGAGAAGACGCAGGAACTCGCTGTTGTCGAAGCCCTTCGAGCCTTCGAGCGGGCCGAAGCGGACGATCGTCAGCTTCTGCTCGGGCAGGATGTAGAGGCGCTGCTTGCCTTTGCCTGCGGCCATGAAGCCGATGATGGGGCTCGAGGCGTCTGGGCCCGCTGCCCGCGCCCGCTCACGCGCCCGCTCGGCCAGTCTGCCGCGCACCGCGCCGCCTTGCTGATCGAGGCGGTCGGCCACCATGTCGGCCGCAAGCGCATCCTCGGGATCGGCCGCGTTCGGGTCATCGCGCATCAGCCACCAGGTCAGGCCGTACGCCTTGTTGGGCCCGTGGGGCTTCATGAGCTCGGCCAGGGCTTCCTCGCCGACGATCCGCTTCCCGTCATGCACGCCCCCGTTTCGCACGAACTCGCCGAACACAGCCCAGTCGCGCGCGGTCATGCGGCAGCCGCCCGGAAGGTTCGCGTTGCCCGCCTCGTCGCGCAGGAAGCGCGGCTTGATGGCGAGGGGCGTGAACACCTTGCGGTCGAGATAGGCCACGACATCCGCATCGCCCGTCTTCGCGGCCGCGAGCTTCCGCCTCATCAATTCGCCGAAGACATAGAACTGGCTTGGGCCATAGATGAAGCGCTCGCCGGGCTCTGCGCGCGTCTTGGCGCCGATCGATGCAGCGGCACGGTTCGACATCCCCGCCGCGCGCGCGTTGCGCGGGTTGTCGATCACGCTCCCGAGCGACTCGAGGCCGCTCGAGAGCGAGAGGAGCTGCCGCACGGTCACCCGCGACTTCAGCGGATCGCTCTTCCATTCGTGAATGGTGTCGCTGACCAGTTCGTCGAGCGCGAGAAGGCCGTCCTCGATCGCGAGCGCCGCAGCGATCCCGCTGAAGCTCTTGGTGCCGCTTGCGAGCGGGTGCGGGGTGTTCACGGTGAAGTTCGGAATCGCGTCCTCGAAGACAGGCTTGCCGTCTCGATAGACGAGCAGCACCTCGCCATCGTGCGTACGCGAGTACTCGGCGGCAGCCCGGCATCGGGCGAGGAATCCCTCGTCGGCTGCTTCGGGAGCCACCGCCTTCGTCGGTGAAGTCTCGGACGGGGCGCTGGGCGGCGGCGGCTGATCCGCAGGCTTCACAGGAGACATCGTGCCTCCACATGCGACCGAACCGACGAGGACGAGCGAGAGGAGGAAGGGCTGGACCAGCATGTGCGCTGAACGAGTCCGCGCAAGCCGGTATTGCCACCCGTCGCAGCGACTGCGCTCGAAGCCGCCAGCCGCGCCGACCCAACCGCTACACTCCGCGCCATGCTTGCCGACCTCGACACCATGGAGCGCGAGGCGCTCTCTGAGATCGCCGCCGTGGCCGATGCCGCCGCGCTGGAGGCTTTCCGTGTGCGCTGGCTCGGCTCGAACGGCCGCCTGAAAGGGGTTATGGACGCCCTCAAGAGCGTCCCCAAGGATCAGAAGCCAGCGGTCGGCAAGCGGTTGAACGAGGTGAAGGCCGCGATCGAGGCGGCCTTCAACGCGCAGAAGGATTCGACGGTCGCCGCGCCGAAGGGGCCGACGGTCGATGTGACGGAGCCCGGCCTCCCGATGGGGGAGGGCGCCCGCCATGTCCTCGCGAAGACGATCGACGAGATCGTCGATGTGCTCGGTCGGATGGGGTTCGCCGTCGCCGACGGCCCAGAGCTCGAGGACGAGTGGCACAACTTCAACGCGCTCAACATTCCCGAGAGCCACCCCGCGCGCGGGCCGGCCGACAACTTCTTCCTCGGCGGCGAGGTCGCGGGGAAGCTCTTGCTGCGCACCCAGACCTCGACCGTGCAGATCCGCGCGATGGAGGCGATGAAGCCGCCCTTGAAGATCTGCGCGATCGGCCGCGTGTACCGCCCCGACGCGCATGACGCGACGCACTACTCGATGTTCCACCAGGTCGAGGGGCTGTATGTCGATCGTGCCGTCTCGATGGTCGACCTCAAGACGACGCTGGTGCAGTTCGCGAAGGCGTTCTTCGGCGAGGAGGCCGAGATCCGCCTGCGTCCGAGCTTCTTCCCGTTCACCGAGCCGAGCGCGGAGCTCGACATGAAGATGCGCGTGATGAAGAACGGCGTCCCCGAATGGCGCTGGATCGAGCTCGGCGGCTGCGGCATGGTCGACCCGAATGTCTTCAAGTCGGTCGGCATCGACCCCGAGGAGTGGACGGGCTTCGCCTTCGGCCTCGGCATCGAGCGCGTCGCGATGCGCAAGTACGGGATCGGCGACATCCGCCTCCTCTTCGAGAACGATGCGCGGTTCCTGCGGCAGTTCTAGGGGTCCGGGGAGGGGGGGAAACCCACCCGGACGGCCCCCCCCAC
>CAYMSD010000043.1:0-25329 GCA_964393015.1 uncultured Klebsiella sp. | reverse complement strand
CCTTGCCCCTCGATCCCGAGGAGGGCGCGAAGGAGCGCAAGTGGATGCTGCTCGCGATGCGTAGCCGCAGCTACCTGGCGATGCGTTACAGCCTGCGCGAAGCTGGCTTCAAGGTCCAACGCGTCGTCTCGGAGCGCATGTCGCTCGCGTCTGCCGCTGAGACGGTCATGGACCTCGCTGCCGAGGAGTCCTGTATCGCGGTCGGCATGGAGGTCGGCGCGACTGGCGTGCACTTGCTGCACGGAGGCCGCCTCGTGCACCAGACGGTGTTGACCAGCCGCTTCGAAGACGACGCTGCGATGGCGAAGGTCCTCGTCCAGGAGCTGCGCGGCTTCGATGCGTTCTGGCGCCGGCGTAGTCGCGGCGGCACGATCAACAAGGTCGTGCTCGTTGGCTTTGCACCGCGCTGGGCAGAGCGGCTCGAGTTCGCGGTCCGCGCAGCCCTGCCGGGAGCGAAGACGCAGCGGCTCGTTCGCCAGGAGCAGACTTCGGACGGCACGCGCAATGCGCGCATGGTGGCGCTCGGTGCTTGCCGTACCAAGTCTGGTGTCCAGGTCTCATTCGACCTGCCGCTCGCGCCTCGCCGCACATCGATCTTCGCTGTCGCGGCTGCGAGCATCGTCGCCGCATCGGGCATCGCATTCGTGTCCTTCGGCGAGGCCGAGGAGCGACGAGCAGAGCTCGAGCGTGAGCGGAATCGGCTCGCGCTCGAAGCGGAGGGCCTGGATGAGCTGGAGCGCGAGCGTGAGCGCGTGCGCGGACTGCACGAGGTGCTGGAACAGCACCGCCGTCGTGTTGAGACCGTTGGCGCTTACGGTTTGCCGCTCGATGAGACCTTGCGCGCCGTTCTGGAGGTCACTGGGACCCACGGTGGTGTGAGCAGCATCTCCGTCTCTGCGAACGGTGATGACGCTCGTCACCTTCGCATCGAGGGCAGCATCCCGGCGGCTCCGGTTCTGAGTCAGCGGGCGATCGATGGCATGATCGAGAATGCTGCGCAGTCGGAGCTCCTTCGGGACTTCCATGTTGCAACGCCGACGGGTGGCGCGAGCACTGCACGTTGGATCGAGTTCCAGGCCGACGCCTACCTCGGAGGTCCAAGATGACTGGGACGGTCCAGAATCTCCTCGGCAGCCGGCGCTTCCGGGTGCTGCTGCCGTTCGTGCCAGCGATGGTCCTGCCACTGGCGCTCGCTGGGGTCACGCTCCCGGCGGCCGGGGGTGCGGGCGCGCTCATGGAGGCGATCCGCGCGACGGAGGAGTCGGCAGCTCGCGCACGCGAGGCGCGTAAGGTGATCGCGGAACTCGGTGAACCCGGTAAGCTCGCGCTCGTGACGAGCGCGATCGAGCGCCTCCGCGAGGTCATCCCGCTGCCGACCTCCGAGGTGGATCTCTTCAACCGCTTGCGGTTGGTCGGGCAACTGCTTGGGCTCAACCTCTCGAACAGTGACATCGGCGAACCGCGTGCGCTCGACCTCGTCGTCGAGGGTGAGACGGTCTACATCCGCGAGCTCGCGCTCGGCGGACGGGCCTCGCTGTCGCGCATCGTCGGCCTCGTCGATGAGCTCCGTCGCGAGGGGCTCCCGACGGCTGTGCTCGACGTCTCGCTCTCGCGCGGCTCGGTCGACATGGCCGAGTTCCAGTTCAACCTGCGGATTGGACTCTTCTACCGGTCGGCTGCACCTGCCGCGACGGCCGCCCCTACGAGTACCGAGCAGCTCCCTGCCGCGGAATGACCGCCTCGCTATGATTTCCAAACAGCAGAAGATCACCCTCGCCGTGCTGGGTGTAGCCGTCACGGCCGTTTTCGGACCTTCCGTGTTGCAGCAAGCGCAACAGGGGGACGACACGAGCGCCATGGCTCCGTCCGGTCCGAGCGAAGAGGAGATGGCAGCGATGATGGTGTCGGTGGATGGACCGATGCCTGTCGCGCCCATGGTCGGCGGTGCCTCGGCCACCGGGGGAGGGTCGCTGACATCCCCAGCCGCGGGTGGGACGAGCTCTGGCGGTGCGCGCCAGGACCTCGGGACGATGCTGGATCGACTGGAGTCGTTCGGAGCATCGGGACGAGTTCGCAGCCTCGACGAGATCGCCTCCGAGTGGTCGGCGGCGACGGGTCAGGCGGGCGTCAGTCCGTCGGGGGGCGTCGCCGTTCTGGGCGGTCCAGACGCCCTCGGGCAGTTCCTCGAGGCCAACCCTCTGCGTGCCACGTTCGTCTTCGCGGACGATGCCATCGCTCTCATCGGACCGCACTCCGTTCGGGTCGGCAGTGAGCTGCTGGATGGGCACGTGGTCGTCGCGAAGATCGAGGCGCAGCGTGTGACCCTGACCGTCCGAGGCGTGCCGCGTATCGTCGACCTGCCGCCCGTCCGTGCGTCCGCGGCGCAACAGTCGAACGCGCTCGCGGCTGGAGGTGCGCCGGACACGATGAACAACGCTGCTGGAACTGCTCAGCAGGGCGCTGCCCCGAACGCCCCCGCAGCGATCACCCCGAACGTCCCCTGACCATGCAATCGCTCGCTCAAAACCACTGGACCTTCACCCTGCCTCTGGCCCTCGGGCTGGCAGGCGGGGCCTGCAAAGCACTGGATCTGGAAGCCAGTGTCGGCCACAAACAACCCAACGCCGCGCGACACATCGAGGAGTCCCCCGCGATCCAGGACCTCGATACGTCGTCGTTGACCCATGCCTGGGTCAACCATGGACCAGAGATCTCGGTGCGTGAGGCCTCCGGTGCCGACGGCGCACGCATTGGTGGGGACGACGTGGGCTCGTTCAACTTCGTCGAGACTCCGCTCGTCGAAGCGCTCGGGGTGATCGCGGCACGGGCAGGCATCAACATGGTGCTGGACCCGGCGCTGTCGCGGACCGTCACGGCCTCGTTCCCGAACGCGAAGCTCGATGATGCGCTGCGCGGCCTTCTGGATCGCAACGGACTCGAGCTCGTCGAAGAACCGAAGGGGATCTACTGGGTCCGTGACCTCGGCGCCTCGGGCGGTCAGGTCGCGACCTTCGGCCTGGGCGCCCTGAACGCAGCCGACGCTGTCACTTCGTTGACGACGTTGCTCGGCAGCAATGCGGTCATCGTCTCCGAGCCGAACCAGAACCTTGTCGTCGTCCGCGGTGACCGCGACACGATCGAAGCTGCGCGGACGTTCCTGGAGCGGGCGGACCGTGTCAAGCCGCAGGTCCTCATCGAGGTACACATCCTGGAGGCCGCGGTCGACGAGACCTTCGAGTTCGGGGTCGCACACGTCCTTCAGGGTTCGATCGATGGGGATCCATTCTCGGTCAACCAGAACTTCTTGACGCAGGACGCGAACCTCTTCAGCGGCCTGCTCAATATGGCCAACGGTGACGTTCGTACGACGATCAACGCGCTGCAGGATTACGTCGACCTCGAGATCCTCAGCACACCGCGGGTGCTGGTCGTCACGAACAAAGAGGCTTCGATCGAGGTCATCGAAGAGGTGCCCTATGTCGAGGTGACCACCGATACTGCAACGGCTGGCGGTGGCAACCAGACCACGCAGGAGACGATCGCCTACAAGGAGGCCGGCATCAAGCTCCGTGTGTTGCCGATCATCCAGGAGAGCGGCATCCTGCAGGTGAAGGTCAACAAGGAGCTCTCCGAGGTCGTCGGGCGTTTCCGTGACATCCCGATCATCGACAAGCGGACTCTGGATACCGAGTTCATGGTCTCGGACCGGCAGACGATCGTCCTCGGCGGTCTGATGCAGGACCGCCGCACGGACAACGAGACTGGGGTGCCGCTGCTGGGCAAGCTGCCGATCGTCGGCCGCCTGTTCCGCTCCGACTTCGACACGAGCCAGAAGCGCGAGCTGCTGGTCTTCGTGACGCCGCGGATCGTCGACCCGAACGAAGCAGCTGCGCTGGCGCGGCGCTTCCAGGAGAGCTACGCGGAGAAGCGCCAGATCTTCGACAAGAAGAGTCGCTGAGCGAGAGTAGGCGCGAGGCGACGAAGGAGACTCCATGCAGACGACACGCGTGCGACTGGGCGATGCACTCATCGCGAAGGGGCTGATCACACCGAAGCAGCTCCAGATGGCGCTGGACGAGCAGAAGCGGGCGCACCGCCCGCTCGGCGAGATCTTGATCTCGCTGGGCTTCGTTCGTAGCGACCAGATCGCCCAGGTCATGGCGGATGCGTTGAGCATTCCGCTCGTCCGCGCGCGCGACATCGAGCCCGACCCCGTCCTGATCTCGGTCCTCGACATGGGTTTCGTCCGCGCGACCCAGGCGTTCCCGATCGAGCTCATCAATGGCAACCTCCGGGTCGCGATGGTCGACCCGACCGACCCGGAGAAGGTGTCGGCAGTCCGCCAGATCTTCCCGTATCCGCTCGACCTCTGCATGGTCACGGACGCGGACCTCGCCCAGCTCACGCGGCGCTTCCTGGCGTCGCAGCGCGGCGAGGTGGCGACACTCATGGCGGGCGGTGGTGACACCGCCGATGTCGAGACCTTCCCGGTCGAGCAGGTCACCGAGGCGATCCTCGCGGACGCGGTCAACCGCGGCGCGACGGACATCCACGTCCAGCCCGAAGAGACCATCACGCGGGTGCGTTTCCGGATCGACGGGGTGCTGCAGAACGCCGAGAGTCTGCCGCGCTTCGCCAGCGAAGCGATCATCTCGCGGATCAAGATCATGTCGCGGCTCGACATCGCGGAGCGCCGGCGCCCGCAGGACGGCCGCTTGCGCTTCGAGCTCGACGGGCGGCGCGTGGAGATGCGTGTCTCCGTGATGCCGAACGTCTACGGCGAGAACGTCGTCCTGCGTATCCTCGATCGCACGGGCGGCGCGCCGCGACTGACGCACCTGGGCCTCGACGAGGAGCTCCTCCGGCACCTGCAGCACGTGGCTGCCAGCCCGCACGGGCTGTTCCTGGTGACGGGTCCGACGGGTTCGGGTAAGACCACGACCCTCTATTCGCTCCTCGGCGAGGTCGACGCGATGACGCGCCACGTGGCAACCATCGAGGATCCCGTCGAATACCCCATGCCGCTCGTGCGGCAGAGCCAGACCGACGCAGCCGTCGGTTACGGCTTCAACGAAGGCTTGCGGGCGCTCCTGCGTCAGGACCCCGACGTGGTCCTCGTGGGTGAGATTCGCGACAACGAGACGGCCAGCATGGCGGTCAAGGCTGCGATGACCGGACACCTCGTGATGTCGACGTTGCACACGAACAGCGCGATCGGTGCGATCTCGCGTCTCGTGAACCTCGGCATCCCGGGTTACCTGCTCGTCGAATCCCTGATCGGGGTCCTCGCCCAGCGACTCGTGCGACGGGTGTGCTCTTCGTGCGCCGAGGACGCCGAGCCGACGCCGGCGATGGTGGCGTGGCTCGGCGGCGATGTCGGCACCCCGCGGGTCGGTCGCGGCTGTGATGCGTGCGGTGGCACGGGACTGCTGGGTCGCACGACGATCTGCGAGCTGTTCCTGCCGTCGGGCGACATGACGGACTTGCTCCGCAACGGCGCCGAGGCCGACAAACTCGAGGCCCTCGCTCGCTCTCACGGCTTCCGCTCCATGGAGGACGATGGGCGTGAGAAGGTCCGCCGCGGACACACGACCATGGCGGAGATCCTGCGCGTGAGCCGTAGTCACCGGCTCGACGGGAGTGCGGCGTGACACAGAAGCTGTTCCAGTACCGCGCGATGGGGCCGAACGGCCCCGTCGAGGGGCGCCACAGAGCCGAGAGCGACGTCGAGCTCGATCGCGAGCTCGAGCGGCGCGGCCTGACGCTCGTGTCGAGCAAGGTGGTCTCCGGCCAATCGTCGGCGCGTGGGGCCAAGATGGCCACGGGCGACCTGGTGGCCTTCACGAGCCAGGTTGCCACGGTCATCTCCGCGGGTGTGCCTGTCGTGCAGGGCATCAAGGAGCTCGCCAAGCGAGTGCCTCGGGCCCAATCGCGCGCGGTGATCGAAGATGTCGTGAGGGAGCTCGAAGCCGGCGCGAGCATGTCGCAGGCGATGGACTCCCACGCCCGCTCGTTCCCCGCGGTCTACCGCGCTTCGGTGCAAGCCGGGGAGCTCTCCGGCGACATGCCGGCGGTTCTGCGCCGCATGGCGTCGTACCTCGAGTGGGCGCGCTCGATCCGTCAGACGACGACCCAAGCGCTCGTCTATCCCGCGATCCTGAGCCTGGCGATCGTCGGCCTCGTCGTCGTCCTCGTGACGTTCGTGCTGCCGCGCATCGTCAAGATCTTCCCGGGTGGTCCCGAGGACCTTCCCGCGCACACTCGACGCCTGATGGCGTTGTCCGACTTCCTGATCGGGAACTGGGTCGCGCTCGTCGCTCTGATCAGTGCGTCGCTCTTCGGCGCGGTGACATGGAACCGCACCCCTCAAGGGCGGCTCTTCTTTTCGCACATGCTGATGCGCGTTCCGAGACTGGGACACCTCATGCGCATGTTGGCGATCTCGAAATTCGCTTCGACGGCCTCGACCCTGCAGAACGCAGGCTGCGATATCTATTCGGTTCTGAACCTGTCTTCGGCTGCCTGTGGCAACGCAGTGATGGAAGGCGCGTTTGCGCGCGTCGTCGAACGGGTGAAGCAGGGCCAGCCGCTGTCCCAGGCTTTCGAGAGAGAGCCTGGAATGGACCCCTTGCTGTTGCAGATGATCGGTGTCGGCGAGCAGTCCGGCGACCTCGGGACGGCGCTGGAGAACCTCTCGGAGTACTACAACAAAGAGGTCCCGCGGCTCGTCAAGTGGTTCATGTCGCTGATGGAGCCTGCGATCCTCGTGATGGCAGCCGCCATCGTCGCATACGTTCTGCTCGCTGCGCTCCTGCCGGTCCTGGACATGTACGAGAAGATGTGATGCAGAGGTCCTTCAAACAACGTAACCGGGCGGGCTTCTCGCTGATCGAGCTCGTGATCGTCATGACGATCATGGCCCTGCTCGTCGGGGTGGTCACGCCCGTTGCCAGCACGCTGATCAACCGCGAAGGCCGTAAGGCGACCTCGGCGGAGCTCGCGACCTACGCGGACGCGGTCGAGCGCTACTTCGAGGACACCGGAGCCCTGCCTGCGAACACGCGGGCCCTCGTGATCAACCCGACGGTGGCCGGGTGGGCGGGCCCGTACCTCTCCGGTGGGGTCGCCGACGCCTCGATCGCGGCGGGGGACTTCGAGCTGGACGCCTGGAACAACCCCTATCGCGTGACGGTGGCCGGTTCGACCTGGACCCTCGCGAGCCGCGGGGCGGATCGGGTCTTCGGCGGCGGGGACGACCTCGCCGTGACCGTCGACGTGACCCTCGTCCGGCGCCGCCTGACCGAGGAGCGCGCCGCGGTCATCAACGCCGCGGTCGTGGCTTACAACTCGTACTGGCTCGTGACGGATGCGATGACGGGGCGCCCGGTCCCCCTGGCGAACGACTGGGCCTCGGCCCGCACGCGTCTCATCGCGACCGGGCACCTGTCCAACGCGGCGGAGTACGCGACGGACGGCTGGGGCAGCGCGTTCGTGCGCCTCGGTACGCTAGGGCCGCCCGACCGTTTCGTGTCCCCGAACTACTGAGCGCAACCTGGGCTTTCCCGTGGCACCCACGGGGCCCGCTCACTACCCTTTTCGTGCCGAATCCCCCGCGGGGCGGCCCGACAGCGGGCGGCATCGGGTCGCGGGGCCGGACGAGGACCCCATGGCGATCGATTTCGAGCAGGACTACGGCGTCAACGCCGGGTACGTCGAGGCCCTCTACGAGGAGTGGAAGGCCGACCCGAACCGGGTGGAGGAGACCTGGCGGCGCCTCTTCGAGCGCTCTGGCGCGCGCGCCGAGCCGGCGAGCGGGCGCACCGAGCCCGCCGCCCCGGCGCGGGCCGCGGGCGCTGCGGCGGCGACCCAGACCGTCGCCCGGGCGGCTGAACCGAAAGCCGCCGTCGACGACGACGCGGAGTTCGAGCCCCTGCGCGGGGTCGCGGGCCGCATCGTCGCCAACATGACGGCGAGCCTCGAGCTGCCGACGGCGACCTCGGTGCGGACCCTCAGCGCGAAGATCCTGCAGGAGAACCGCACGGTCATCAACGAGCACATGCTCGTGCGCGCGTTCGGCAAGGCTTCGTTCACGCACATCGTCGCCTTCGCGCTCGTGTGCGCCCTGCGCGACCTTCCGCGGGTCCAGTCGTCCTACGTGCTGCGCGACGGGGTCGGCCACCGGCGCCTGCCGAAACACGTCAACATCGGCCTCGCGATCGACGTCCCGGGTCCGGGCGGGCGCATGCTCGTCGTGCCGAACGTCAAGCGCGCCGAGCGCATGTCGTTCCGCGAGTTCTACCTCGCGTACGAGGACATCGTGCGGCGCGGCCGCGACGGCAAGCTCACGAGCGACGACTTCGCGGGCACCACGTGCACGCTGACGAACCCCGGCGGCTTCGGGACCTCGATGAGCGTCCCGCGCCTGATGGAGGGCCAAGGGGTCATCGTCGCCACCGGCAGCATCGGTGTCCCGCCGGAGCTCGCGGGGATGTCCCGCGCGGGCCTCGCGGAGCTCGCCATCGGCCCGGTCATGACGATGACCAGCACCTACGACCACCGCGTCATCCAAGGCGCGGAGTCCGGGCTGCTGCTGAAGCGCGTCGACGACCTCTTGCAGGGCGCGGACAATTTCTACGACGAGATCTTCGAGGCGCTGCGTGTGCCGTGGTCGCCCGCGCGCGCGGGTGAAGACGTCCGCCCGACGAACCCGGCGGACCACACGCGCCTCCAGATCGAGGTCTGGAAGCTCATCAACGCGTACCGTAGTCGCGGCGGTCAGCTCGCGGACCTCGATCCGCTGGGGTACAAACTCGAGCTGCTCGAATCGCTCGATCCGAGCTCCTACGGCCTCTCGGTGTGGGACCTCGACCGGACCTTCCTCTGCGCCGACATGAACGGCAAAGCAGAGATGACGTTCCGCGAGATCCTCGGCACGCTGCGCCGTGCGTATTGCCGGCGCTGGACGACCGAGTACATGCACATCACCGACCGGGAGCGCAAGCTCTTCATCCGGTCGCGCGTCGAAGACGACCAGCACTTCGAGGAGTTCACGCACGAAGAGCGCGTGAAGATCCTCGAGCGCCTGTGCCGCGCCGAGAACTTCGAGCGTTTCCTGCACAACACCTACGTCGGCAACAAGCGCTTCTCGCTCGAGGGCGGCGACACGATGATCCCCGCGCTGTGCGAGATCATCGAGCGCGCGGCGGCCCAAGGCGTGCAGAAGGTCGTGATCGGGATGGCCCACCGCGGTCGCCTGAACGTCCTCGCCAACGTGATGGGCAAGTCCTACGAGGACGTGTTCAGCGAGTTCGAAGGCAAGCTCCTGCCGCTCTCGACGGAGGGCTCGGGCGACGTGAAGTACCACCTCGGCCAGCGCGGCATCTACCGCACGCGCACCGGGGCCGAGGTCGAGGTCGCGCTGTCCGCCAACCCGAGCCACCTCGAAGCCGTCGACCCGGTGGTGTGCGGCATGACGCGCGCCTACCAGGACGCTCTGGGCGACTCCGAGCGCAAGAAGGTCCTCGCCGTGTTGATCCACGGGGACGCGGCGTTCGCGGGCCAAGGGGTCGTCGCCGAGACGCTGCAGATGAGCGAGCTGCGCGCCTACAACAACGGCGGCACGATCCACTTGATCGTCAACAACCAGATCGGCTTCACCGCTGGTCCGCGCGACACCCGTTCGACGCACTACTGCTCGGACATGGCCAAGTCGATCGAGGCGCCGATCATGCACGCCAACGGGGACTTCCCCGAGTCCGTGCTGCGCGCGTGTCGCCTCGCCGTCGACTACCAGCGCTCGTTCGGTGCGGACGCGGTCGTCGACATGGTCTGCTACCGGCGCTGGGGTCACAACGAGGGCGACGAGCCCGCGTACACCCAGCCGGTGCTGTACCGGCGTATCGCGGAGCACCCCACCGTGCGCGCGAACTACACGGAGCTGCTCGTGCGCCGCGGCAACCTGACCGCCGCCGAAGCCCAGGCGATCTCCGATCGCGCGGACGACGACCTGCGCGCCGCGCAGGAGCGCTTCCGCGCGGTCCCGCCGCCGGAGGAGCTGCCGTTCGAGGAGATCGTCGACACGTCCGTCGATGACCCCGACGACTACGTGCGCACGCCCTCGCCCGAGACGGGGCTGCCGGCCGAGCAGCTCGTGGCGCTCATCGACGACCTGAACCGGATCCCCGACACGATCGTCGTGCACCCGAACCTGCTGCGGCAGCTCCGCCGCCGCGAGCGTATGGTGCGCGGCGATGGCGACGTCGATTGGGGCTGCGCCGAGGCGCTGGCGTTCGGCTCGCTCCTCCGCGAGGGGTATCCGATCCGCCTCTCCGGCCAGGACTCCGGCCGCGGCACGTTCAGCCACCGGCACGCCGTGATCCGCGATCAACGCACGGAGCGTGAGCACGTTCCGCTGCGCGCGCTGACGGACGCCACAGTCCGCTTCGAAGCGTGGGACTCGTTCCTCAGCGAAGAGGCTGTGCTCGGCTTCGAGTACGGCTACTCGGTGGCCGCGCCGCGCACCCTCGTCCTGTGGGAGGCGCAGTTCGGCGACTTCGCCAACGGCGCGCAGATCCCGATCGACCAGTTCCTCGTCTCGGGCGAAGCGAAGTGGCGCCAGCTCTGCGGCCTCGTGATGCTCCTGCCGCACGGCTTCGACGGACAAGGCCCGGAGCACTCGTCCGCGCGCCTGGAGCGCTTCCTCTCGGCTTGCTCGAGCGGCAACATCACGGTGGTCAACTGCACCAACGCGGCGCAGTACTTCCACCTGCTGCGCCGTCAGGGCCACACCGAGCAGAAGCGGCCGGTCATCGTGATGACCCCGAAGGCGCTCCTGCGCGACAAACGCGCCGCGAGCCCGATCGAGGCGTTCACAGAGGGCGGCTTCCGCGAGATCATCGGGGACACCACGGTCGACCCGCAGCGGGTGCGCCGTGTGTTGCTCGGCACGGGCAAGGTCACCCATGACCTGGCGACGTGGCGCGAAGAGAAGGGGCACCAGGACGTGGCGCTCGTGCGCCTCGAGCAGATCTATCCGTTCCCGAAGGCCGCGCTCCTGGCCGAGCTCGACCGTTATCCGGCCGGCACCGAGGTCTTCTGGGTCCAAGAAGAGCCGCGCAACATGGGCGCCTGGGCGTTTGTGTTGCAGCGCTTCTACGACATGGACCGCCGCGTGATGTACGTCGGCCGCGCGGAGGCTTCGAGCCCCGCGACGGGCTCTTACCGCCGCCACCACGCCGAGCAGGAGCACATCCTCTCGACGGCGTTTGCGGTCAAAGCCTGAGAGAGACCGACCCGAGGTCTCGCCGAAGGGCGCGGCGCACCGGCGCCGCGCCCTTCGGCGTTACAGGCTCAGCGTCACGCCGAAGCCGAGCCCGTGGTCGGAGTCGTACGTGGCCATCAGCCCGAGCTGCTGGTCGATCGTCCACGTGGCCCCGACCTCCCAGTCCGCGTACGTCAGCGTGTCGTATTCGATCCGCCCGAAGAGCGCCCCGCGGTCCGTGACTTGCAGTGCGCGCTCGGCCTCGAAGCGCAGGTCGCGGTCGTCGTCCGCGGTGACCGTCAGATCGACGAAGTATGGCAGGCGATAGCGCGCGCCCGCGAAGAAACGGTTCTCGGCGCCGACGCGGCTCGTGACCCGGTACCCGAAGACGGAGGTCAGGTTCGGGCCGAAGTAGTGGCCAAAGCCGAAGTCGACTTCCCGGTCGGGTTGGCGCTCGTCCGTTCCGTCCACGCGCCGCCCGCGCCCGTGACCGTCGAAGCCATCGTGCCAGCGCACGAAGTAGTCCTGCCGGCCCTTCATCAAGAGCGCCTGGCCCATCGTCATGTGGGACAGGATCGCCGCGTCGAACAGCAGCACCGGCGGCTCGATCATGCGCGGATCGATGTTCGGCGGCGGGTCGTCGCCCAGCTCGGCGTACCGCACGACCCGCGCCATCCCGGCGTCCATGTGGTAGAGCAGGTGGCAGTGCAGGAACCAATCGCCCGGCTCTTCGTCGGCGACGAACTCGATGATCCGCCGGCCCATCGGGGGCACGTCGACGGTGTGTTTGATGGGGCTGTACGCACCCGCCTCGGTGACGACGCGGAAGAAGTGCCCGTGCAGGTGCATCGGGTGGTGCATCATCGTGTCGTTGATGAGCTCGATGCGCACGACCTCGCCGCTCGCGACCTTGACGACGGGCTCCTCCGCGAGCGTCTTGCCGTCGATGCTCCAGAGGTACCGGATCATGTCGCCCGTGAGGCGCATCGTGATCGTGCGCACCGGGCCCGCCGCGCTCTTCGCCGCGATCTCCGAAGGCTCGAGCGTGCGCAGCAGCGCGTACGGCGCAAACGGCCGGTCCTCCGTCGCCGCGAGCTCGCCCCGGGCTTGGCTGACGCTCGCGAGCCCCGCGCGCAGCGCTTCGTCCATCCCGTAGAGGTCCGCCCGCGGCGGGTCCGTGGTCCGCAGGACGGGCGCGGTGGGGGACCCGAGCACCAGCGCCGCGTGGCCCGATGAGTCGTGCGCGGTCAGGCGCACCTCGACGGCCTCGCCGGACTCCGGCATCGTCACGATGACGTCGTACGTCTCGGCGATGCCGATGAGCAGCCGCCGCACGTCCACGGGTTGCACCCGCATGCCGTCGCTCGCGACGATGGTCAGCGGGCCCGATCCTGCAGCGACGTGGAAGTAGCTCGATGCGGCTGCGTTGACGATGCGCACGAGCACCCGTTCGCCAGGCAACGCCGCGGGCTCGCTGGCCTCGGGCACGCCGTTGGCGAGGAAGTGGTCGTACGCGATGTCCGAGATGTCCATCGCGGGCATACGCTGGCGCTCACGCTCGAAGAACGCGCCGACCTTGCCCTGCCGCCATGCGCCGAGCAGCGACTGCGCCGTGCCCTTCCGGATCGGATACCAAGGCGAGCCGCGCATCAGCGTGCGCATCACGTCATGCGGCTCTTCGTCGGTCCAATCCGACGCGACGAGGACCACCTCGCGCGCGACCCCGAGCTCGCGGTGCAGCGCCGCGAGGCCCTCCCGTGGCTCGACGACGATGGCCCCGTAGACGCCGACCTGTTCCTGCAGGCCCGTGTGCGAGTGGTACCAGTACGTGCCGCTCTGGCGCAGCGTGAACTCGAATTGGTGCTCGCCGAACGGCGGGATCGCGCGCGTGGTCAGGTACGGCACGCCGTCCATGACGTTCGGCACGAGCAACCCGTGCCAGTGGATCGACGTCTCGTCATCGCGCATCCGGTTCTTCACGAGGATGCGCGCCGTGTCGCCTTCGCGGAACCGCAGCACGGGACCTGGGATCGTGCCATTGACCGCGATGCCAGGCTGTTTGCGCGGCGGAGCGGGGCTCGTCTCGTAGCCGACCTCCAGCGTGACCTCGACGGTGCGGGCCGGCGCAGGGTTCTCCCCCTGGGGCGCACCGAGGCACACCAGGGCCGCAAACAGGGTCAACATCGCTCCAATCTAAGCCCTCCCAGCGGTCCCGTGGAGCCCGAATCACCCCCCGAGGAACCCGAAGAGGCGCCCGTAGAGGAGCGCCAACGCGCTGAAGCCGTCTTCGATGCGGCCCGCGCGCAGGAGCGCCTCGCACTCCGCGGGGGTGAAGGTCTGCACGATCAGCCGCTCGCAGGGGTCCAGCTCGAGCGCCCCGTCGGGCTCACAATCGAGGGCTGCGTAGAGGTACGACCAATGCGGGCTGATGCCGTTCGTCGGATAGAACCCCGGCAGAGGCACCAGCCGCCCTGCGCGGTGCCCCGTCTCCTCACGCAGCTCGCGCCGCGCCGCGTCTTCGGGAGCCTCGCCCGCATTGATACGGCCCGCGGCGACCTCCCAGTGGGTCTTGCCGTGGGGGTGCCGGAACTGCCCGACGAGCACGACGCGCCCGTCCGTGCGCACGGGCAGCACACACACCGCGGGGCTGATCTCGAAGACGTGGTGCTCCTGCTCGCGCCCGTCGTCGAGGCGCAGGATGTCGCGCCGCAGGCCGCACCACGGCGAATCGTAGACGCGCTCCGTGCGCAGCACCTCGAACGGCGGAAACGCCGGCGGGTTCGCCGGCGGGTCCGCTTTGGGGTCCAGAGACCGCTCGAGGCGTCCAGGTTGGCTCACGCTTGGTTCGGCCAGAGCTCGCGCCAATCGCCGATGCCGCCGCGCCGCGGGGCGCCCGCGATGCGCTCGAGCGTCGTGCGCGACACCCGCAGGTCCTCGAGCGCGGTCTCGGCGAGCACCCGACCGCACGCCTCGGCGATCGACGCGGCGTCCAGGTGCTGGTACGCGAAGATCTCGGAGGGCCGGCCGCACTTCGAGAACTTGCGGACCGCGAGGGTCTCCTGCTTCACACCGACGATCGAGCCGATGTTGTCGAGCAGACCCGCTTCGCCGTCGCACACCGCGATGATCGGAACGCGGCGCCCCGCGAGGCCGACGACACCCGCCGCATCGGCGACGCCGTTCGGCACGAGGTGCAGGTCGCCATCGACGCCGAGCCCCTCCTTGAGGTGACGGTAGCCGTCTTGGTCCCCGAGGATCCCGAGCAGGAGCTCGGACGAGCTGACGTGGATGACGTTGGCGTAGATCCCGCGGGCGAGGAGGTCCTGCGCGGCCTTCACCGCGCCGTCCGCCAGGGAGCCCATCGCGAACACGTGCACGACGTTCTCACCGGGCTCGTAGCCGGCGTAGCCGCGCCAATCCACCAGGTAGTACGCACCGGCGAGCACGTCCTCGCGCACGGCCGCCAGCAGCTCTTCGTCGGGGCGCGCCGGCACCGTCGCTTCGTCCACCGCGTCCTGCCACCCGGCCCCCTTCGGAGCGAGCGCGCCGACGTCCTGCGCTTTGAAGCGCGCCTGGCGCCGCACGAGCTCCAGCAGGCCGCGCTGCGGCAGCGCCCGCGTCACGGCGCGGATCAGTACACCGGTGCGCCCTTGGTTCTCGCCGAGCATCTGGCGCCGGATCGCGTCCGACATGATCCAGTCCATCTCGACGGCGTACATCGGCTCCCACGTGATGAGGTTCGGGATCTGGATGTCGCTCTTCCACGAGTGCTGCGCGCCCTCGGGGGCGAGCGTCACGCCGCTCGGCGTGCCCATCACCACGAACTCCGCGCCCCAGTACAGGTTGTAGTAGAGCTGGTCGAGCGCGCGTTTGATGAAGAAGTCGTACACCGTCATGATCGGGAAGAACGGCAGCCCGACGTAGGCCGCCATCTTCCCGAACGAACCCACCGCGGTCATCGCGTTGGCCTCCGCGATCTCGAAGCGGATGTGGCGCGTCCACGAGTCCTGGTGCGCCACGAGCTCGGGGTGCTTCAGCTTCAGATCGAGGTCGGCCCCGAGCTGCGTGTCCGCGCGCTCGGGCCCGTAGATGCGCTCGTTGAGCACGCCCGAGATGTTGGTCGACGTGCCGACGTCGGGGGACATCGTCATCACGAACTCCGCGGCCGGGGCCCAGCGGCGCTCGTGCTCGGTCAGGTCCTTCGCGCCCTGCACGTCGCTCTTGCGGCGACCCGAACGCGCATCGTTGGTGGTGCTGCCGAGGCGCACGAGCTTCGCGGCGAGCTGGCCCCACATCCACTGCGTGTGCGCCAGCGGGAAGAGCGACAGGTCGATGTCGATCGAGCGCGGCAGGCCGCCCGCCGCTTCGATCGCTTGGCGCACACGGCCGCGGTTACGCTCGCGCAGCGCGTCGTGCTCTTCGATGCCCTTGCGGAACACGTCCCCGCGCGCCTTCAGGAAGCGCGCCTCTTCGCTGTCCGGCGCGAAGAGCTTGAAGGGGTCGTTCCAGTCGAGGCCCGCCTTGGCGAGCAGCGCATCGACCTCGCGCTGGTCCGGCAGCGTCGAGTGGTTCGCCGGGTCGGCGAGGCATTCGAGGCCCCAACCCTTGAGCGAGTGCACGATGACGATGTACGGCTCGTCAGGGTCCTGGCGCGAGCGCTCGAGCGCCTCGACGAGGTGCGGGTAGTCGTGCCCGCCGAGGTCGACGAGCAAGCGCAGCACGACGTCGTCCGCGAGGCTCTCGAGGAGCTGCTTGCAGCCCGGATGCTTCTGCGTGCAGACCTTGCGGACCCAAGCGGCGTCGCGCTTGAGCGCGAGCACCTGGTACTCGTAATCGGTCAAGCCGTGCTCGAAGACCTCGCGCAGCGCATCGCCGCCCGGCTTCGCGAAGACGCTGCGGCGCAGCGCGCCGTGGCGCACTTGGATGACCTTCCAACCGTTCGCGAGCGCCGTCTTCTCGATGCGATCGCAGTCGCGCCCTTCGAGGCCCTTCTCGTTCGGCATCCGCGTGCCGTCGAGGTTCTGACGGTTGTAGTCGATGATCCACGTGACGTTGCCGAGCATGCGCTCGGCGAAGTCCGGCATCGCCTCCAAGAGCGAGCCCTCGCGGAACTCGGAGTCGCCGATCAGCGACCAGAAGTGCGCATCGTGCGGCACCTCCCAGCCGTGGTCCTTCGCGTAGCGGTACGCGAGTGCGAGGTAACCCGACACGACCGGCGGGATACCGACCGTGCCCGACGGCAGGAAGTGGAAGTTGTCGCCGTCCGTGCGCGCGTGGTAGCTCTGGAACACGTGCGGGCGATCCGCGGTCGGGAACTTCCGCAGGCACTCCATTGCGCGCTTCGCTTCGTCCTCGGTGAACCACCGCGGATAGCTGCGGCCCGAATCCTTCCCGCCTTCGAACCAATCGACGTACTCGTCCATGCGGAAGAGGCCGAGGTGGTGGTGCAGGGCGTGGTCCACGGGCGACGCGTGCGGTTTGCAGCACACGAAGTCCGCGGGGCGACGCACGTCGAGGTGCAGCGCAGCGAGCGTGTGCATCGCGCTCGCGCAGGCCGCCGGGTGCCCGCCGACCTTCGGGTCGCCGGGTTCCTTGTCCTTGCGTGTGTTCGCCAGGTGGATCATCGCCATCGCCTGGACGAAGGCGCGGAAGGTGATGCGCTCCTGGACGGAGGAGGTCGCCGACGTGGGGGTCGCTTCGGTGATCATCGGAGGGGGTCGCCGGGCCGCGCGGCGCGCGGGGCGGCGGAACAGGATAAGCGCCCGGGGCGCCCGGTTCGACCGCTTCGCCTCTGTTCCTCGGCTCCTCCGCGCGCGGACCCCGGCCCTCAGCGGGCGAGGGCGGCGCGCCAGAGGCGCTCGTACGCCTCGGCCATGCGCGCGGTCGAGAACTCGGCCTCCACGTGGGCCCGATTGGCCGCCCCCTCGGCGCGCCGCGCGACCGGGTCCGCCCCGAGGCGCGTGTACGCCCGCGCGAGCGCGCGCTCGTCGCCCTCCCCGAGCGGCACGATGCCGCTCCGCCCGGCCGCGGGCAGGGTCGCGCGGATGTCGCCCACGTCGGTGGCCGCGACCGCGCGCCCCGCGGCCATCGCCTCCAGCAGCGACACGGGCTGCTGCTCCGAGTCGCTCGTCAGCGAAAAGACATCGAACGCAGGATAGACGGCGGCGAGGTCCGTCCGGTGGCCCGCGAAGTGCACCCGTCCGCCGGGGGGCGGGTGGGCCGCCGCCAGGGCTTCGAGGGCCCCGCGCTCCTGGCCGTCGCCGACGAGCACCACGTGCACCGGCCGCCCGCCGAGCGCCGCTCCGTCGATGGCCGCCGCGGCGCGGATGAGCCGGCCGAAGTGTTTCACGGGCCGCAGGTGCCCGACGGCGCCGATCACGAAGGCGTCGCTGGGCACGCCGAGCTCCGCCCGGAACGCGGCGCCGTGGGTGTCGTCCACGCGGTAGCCCGCGATGTCGACCCCGTTCGGCACGAAGTGCACCCGCGGCAGCCGCCACACGCGGCGCGCGATGCGCTCCAGCGTGCGGCTCGGTACGACGACGTCGGTGCGGCGCAGCGCGACGCGGCGCGTGAAGTTGCGCCGCGCTTTGAGCCGCACCGCTTCGTCGGCGTTGAAGCCGTCCTCCGCGTGCACGTGGCGCCGCAGGCGCAGCGAGCGCGCCGCGAGCACCGCGTCCATCGCGCCCCAGTTGTAGGTCAGCAACAGGTCCGGCGCGAGCCGCTGCAGGAGCCCGCGCATCGCGCGCACGCCGCCGAGCGCGCCTTCTCCGCGCGGCGCGCCGAGCACCTCGAAGGGCACCGCGGAGGAGATCAAGCGCGCGGCCTCCGTCCGCCCGTCGCACGCGACGAACGTGTGCCGGAACGCGGCGCCGAAGCGATTGACGAGCGCCGCCGTCCGCACCTGCGGGCCCGCCGGGCAGAACGTCGCGAAAACGTGCAGGAGGTGGGGGACGGGGCGCTCCAAAGCTCGCTCGTTCGACAGACCGTCAGTTGCGCGGAGCGTACACGTCGACCGCGGCGGCGAGGAAACGCTGGCGGTCCTCGACGGGCTGCCAACCGAGCTCCTTGCGCGCGATGTCGCTGGCGAAACGCGCGGCGAGGGCGCGGGACTTCAGGTCGCGGTACGACGGGAACTCCGCCTTCTTGCGGCCGAGGCGCTTCACGATCCACTTGCCGATCTCTGCCGTCTGCGAGACCCAGAGGCGGCGCGGGTGGAAGTGCAGCGCGCGCCCCGTCGCGCGGCGCAGCGCTTCGACGACGTCGCGGCCCGAGAGCCCCGGATCGGCGCACAGGTTGAGCGCCTTCCCGTCGACCCCCGTGCCCGGCGCGACCGTCGCAGCGACGAGCGCGTCCGCGACGTCGTCCGCCAGGACGAGCGGCAAGCGGTTGTCGCCGAGGCCCCAACCCACGCAGTGGTTGTCGCGCACCCAGAGCCCGAGGCCCGAGTGCTGCATCGGCGTGCCCTCGCCGACCACGACCCCCGGCCGCGCGACGACGAGGCCGATGCCACGCCGCTCGCACGCCTCGCGGACGGCGCGCTCGGCCGCCGCTTTGCCGCGCGCGTACAGCGGCCGCGCGTCGGGCTGAGGGTCCGTCTGCCACGAATCGCGGATCACACCGTCGCTGCCGACGCCGTCGGCCTCCGAGCCGTCGATGCCCGTGTAGAGCGCCGCGATCGAAGACACGTAGACGAGGCGCTTCACGCCCGCGTCCGCGCATTGCTCGGCGACGCGCGCGGAGCCGTCGACCATCACACGTTGGACTTCGTCCCACGTGGCGCCGTTGCCGGTCGCGAGGTGCACGCAGCGCTCGGCGCCCGCGAGCGCGCGCGCCATGCCCGCGTCGTCGCCGAGGCTCGCGCGCACGATGCGCAGCTTGCCGGAGAGCGCCGCGTCGACGATCGACTGCGGCAGTGAGTGCGTACGCCGCACGACACACGTCACCGGGACGTTGCGCGCGAGCAGACGCTGCACGACGCGTCGACCGATGAAGCCCGTGCCGCCGAGCACCACGACCTCGCCGGTGCGGGCCGGGCCGGGCTCGGGCAGGACGGGCGCGGGCGGCGGCGTCGCCGGCGTATCACCTGCGAGCGCGTCGGCCCACTCGGTCACTTGGACCGCCGTACGCGCATCGTTCGGCAGAGGCTGCCCCGCGCGCAGCGCCGCGTGGAAGCTCTGGATGGCGCCGCGCATCCCGACGTAGAACGCGTCCTTGCGCGCCCCGATGCCGAGCGTGAAGCGCGACCAGTTCACCAACACGCGCCGCGCATCGCGCTTGAGCTCGCGCGCGCGCCGCGCACCCGCGAGGTAGCTATTCCAGAAGTCGAGGTAGAGCGTCTTGCTCTCCCCCGCGAGCTGGTCGTGGAACAGGTCCGCCTCGAGCGCTCCGTCGGTGCCGATCGCTTGCAGCGTCACGCGCGTGAACGGCTGGCCGAATGCCATGTAGAGCTCCGCCGTGCCGCGCTCCGCGACGAACGCGGTCGACCAACGGTCGTGGAAGACCTGGCCAGGGTGCAGCTCGCGCGTGCCGAGCTTCGTCGTCGTCGCGCTCTGCACGCGCCCGAGCAGGTGCTGGAGCTGGCTCAGCGGGTGCACCGCTTGTTCGAACACGATGTTGCGCGGCGCGCGGAACATCCAGTGCGAGTAGTCCCCGGCGTCGAGCTGCCGGAGCGGCACGGAGAGGGTCACCTGCACGTGCTGGAGGCGGCCGATCTCGCCGGACTCGAGGCGCTTCAAGAGCGCCTGGAACGCCGGGTGGAACACGTTGTTGTGGTTCACGCCAAGCGGCAGACCGCGCGCCTCGGCGAGCTCCGCCAACTGCTGGGCATCCGCGGTCGCGAGCGCCAGCGGCTTCTCGACGAAGACGCCGATGCCGAGCTCCAGGAGCTCGCGGGTCAACGCGACGTGCAGGTCGGGCGGCACCGCGAGGTGCGCGACTTCGATCCCGAGCCCCGGCAGGTCCTGGATGCGCGCGACGGCGTGTTTGGCGCCGTAGCGCCGCGCGCCGGACTCCGCGCGCGCGAGGCTCACGTCGCAGACTGCGGTCAGCTCGACGCCCGGGGTGCGGCGCAGGATGTCCAGGTGGAAGTCAGCGATGTAACCCGCGCCGACGACGGCGACCTTCGTCGGTCCCGTCGCGCCGGGGCGGCGGCCGACCGGGCGCGTGGCGGGGGCTTGAGCGGGGGCGGAGGTGGTCACGGCGTGGGGCGTCGGGAGGGTGCGGGGCGCCGATTCCGGCGCCCGCCCAGGCGTGTGCACGTCGAGGGGCATACGGAGTCGTATCGGCCCAGGGCAGGCCCTGGCCGGGGGGAAAGTTCTCTCTGGCGCCGCGGAAGGGGACGGGGGCGTCCGCACGCTGGCCTCAATGTTCCGCCGCCGGGGGGCCGAAAGGAAGGACATCTCCTCTTTCTTGGGGCCCGGTCGAGCGCTTCGGCGGTCGGTCGGGCCCCTTTGATCGGGTCCCTGGACTCGGTGGGGCCCCTGGGCCCTGGCCCTAGGCCCTCTGCAGCGGGTGGGCGGCGCCGCGGCGCCGATCGGGCGGATTCCGCTGGATCAGCGCGGGGCACGCCGCTACCGTCTTCGCCTTCACCCGCACCGCAGGGCCGCCGCTCGGCCCCTGCCCGGCGCGGGGAGCCCCGCCGGCAGCCGCCGCCCCCGGGGGCCTCGCCGAGGCCCCCCCGGGCCGTCGACCCGGGCCCCGGGCCGCCCCGCGACGGGTGGGACCGCGCCCAGGCCCCGCCCACGCGCCGCCGGAGGCTCCCTTGTCCCAGTCAGGCTCCCCCCAGATCGCCGGGTCGCCCTTCGTCGAAGGGCTGACGTTCGACGACGTGCTCCTCGTGCCGCGGCACTCGGACGTGTTGCCGAGCGACGCCCGCCTCGACACCCGCTTCTCCCGCAACGTCGAGCTGCGGATCCCGATCTCGTCGTCGGCGATGGATACGGTGACGGAGTGGCGCCTCGCCGTCGCCCTCGCCCGTGAAGGGGGCATCGGCATCATCCACCGCAACCTCTCGATCGAGGGCCAGGTGGCCGAGGTCGACAAGGTGAAGCGCTCGGCCAACGGGGTCATCGAAGATCCGGTGACCCTCACGCCGACCGCGACCGTCGGCGAGGCCAAGCGCATCATGCGCCAGCAGAACATCTCGGGTCTGCCCGTCGTCGACGGCGGCCGCGTCGTGGGGATCCTCACGCGGCGCGACACGAGCTTCCACGACGACGACACGTCGGCCGTGCGCGAGGTCATGACGTCGGAGAACCTCGTCACGGCGCCGCCGGGGACGAGCCTCGGCGAAGCCGGCAAGCTCTTGCACCAGCACAAGGTCGAGAAGCTCATCATCGTGGACAAGGACGGCGCGCTGAAGGGCCTCATCACGCGCAAGGACCTGGACATGCTGGCGGCGTTCCCGAACGCGGCGAGCGACAGCCGCGGCCGTTTGCGCGTCGGCGCTGCGATCGGCGTGCACGACTACGACCGCGCGGCGGGGCTCGTCGGCGCTGGCGTCGACGTGCTCGTCGTCGATACCGCCCACGGGCACACGACCAACGTCATGCAGACGGTGCGCGAGCTCAAACGGCGCTTTGCCGTCGACGTCGTCGCGGGCAACGTCGCGACGGCGGAGGCCGGGCTCGCGCTCGTCGAGGCGGGCGTCGACGGGGTCAAGGTCGGCATCGGTCCGGGTTCGATCTGCACGACGCGGGTCGTCGCCGGGGTCGGTGTGCCGCAGTTCACGGCGATCCTCGACGTCGCGCGCGCGCTCGCGGGTTCCGGCGTCCCCGTGATCGGCGACGGCGGCCTCCGGTATTCGGGTGACATGGTGAAGGCGCTCGCGGCTGGCGCCTCGTCGCTGATGATCGGTTCGCTCTTCGCTGGCCTCGAAGAGAGCCCCGGCGAGACCTTCGTCGCCGAAGGGCGCTCGTACAAGAGCGTGCGCGGCATGGGCTCCATCGGCGCGATGGAGCGCGGTTCGAAGGAGCGTTACCGCCAAGGTGACGTCTCCGATCCGAAGAAGCTCGTGCCGGAGGGCATCGAGGGCCGCGTGCCCTACAAGGGCGCGCTGTCGCCGTTCGTCTACCAGCTCTGCGGCGGTATCCGCGCAGGGATGGGTTACTGCGGCGCGGCGACGATCCCGCTGCTGCAGGAGCGCGCGCGGTTCGTGCGCATCACGTCGGCGGGGGTGCGCGAGAGCCACCCGCACGACGTCACCATCACCAAGGAATCCAGCAACTACGCCCACCACGGGTGAGCTCCGAGGACATGAACGACACGCCCCGCGGAATCCTGGTCGTCGACCTCGGGACCCAATACACGCAGTTGATCGCCCGCCGCCTGCGCGAAGCCGGCGCGTGGTGCGAGATCCATCCGCCGCGCACCGCGCTCGCCGCAGCGCGCAGCATGGACCTCGCGGGCCTCGTGCTCTCGGGCGGTCCCGCATCGGTCTATGCGGCCGACGCTCCCGAGGTGCCTGCGGAGCTCTTGAAGCTCGGCGTGCCGGTGCTCGGCATCTGCTACGGCATGCAGTGGATGTGCCAGACCCTCGGCGGCCACGTCGAAGGCACGGGCAAGCGCGAGTTCGGCCACACGTCGATCCAGGTCGCGCGCTCGGAGGGCCTCTTCGGCGGCATCGAAGGCCGCACGGTCGTCTGGATGAGCCACGGGGACAAGGTCACGCGGCTGCCACAGGGTTTTGTCGCCTACGCCAGCTCCGACACGTGTGAGTACGCGGCCGCCGCCGATCCCGCGCGGCGCTTCTACGCGGTGCAGTTCCACCCCGAGGTCGCGCACACGGTGCGCGGCAAGGAGCTGATCGCGAACTTCGTCCTCGATGTCTGCCGCCTGCCCGGCGATTGGCGCGCCGAGAACATCGTCGAACGCGAAGTGCGCAAGGTGCGCGAGCAGTGCGGCGAGGACGGCGAGGTCATCCTCGGCCTGTCCGGCGGCGTCGACAGCTCCGTCGCCGCGATGATCGTGCACCGCGCGATCGGCGACCGCTTGCACTGCATCTTCGTCGACAACGGCCTCCTGCGTAAGGGCGAGCGCCAGGTCGTCGAGCACACTTTCCGGGACCACGTGGGCCTGGACCTCGTCACCGTCGACGCTCGCGCGCGCTTCCTCGCGAAGCTTGCGGGAGTCACCGACCCCGAGCGCAAGCGCAAGCTGATCGGCTACGAGTTCGTCGAGGTGTTCCGCGAAGAGGCCAAGCGCTTCCGCGGGGCCCGGTTCCTGGGGCAAGGCACGCTGTATCCCGACGTCATCGAGTCGGTCGCAGCCCACGGCGGCAACACCGCCGTCATCAAGAGCCACCATAATGTGGGCGGCCTGCCCGACGACCTCGAGTTGGAGCTCGTCGAGCCCCTGCGCGAGCTCTTCAAGGACGAAGTGCGCGCCGCCGGCGCCGTCCTGGGCCTCGACGCGCGCATCCTGCACCGCCAGCCCTTCCCCGGGCCCGGCCTCGCGGTCCGCATCGCGGGCGAGGTCACCGAGGAGCGCGTCGCGCTCCTGCAGGAGGCGGACGCCATCGTGACCGACGAGATCGAAGCCGCGGGGGTCCACCGCGAGCTCTGGCAGTACTTCGCGGTGCTCCTGCCCGTGAAGTCGGTCGGCGTGATGGGGGACCAGCGCACGTACGAGAACGCCTGCGCCCTGCGCCTCGTCGAGTCCGTGGACGGCATGACCGCCGATTGGGCCTATCCGCCGCGCGACGTGCTGCGCCGGATCTCGAACCGGATCATCAACGAAGTGCGCGGGATCAACCGCGTCGTGCTCGACGTGTCGAGCAAGCCGCCGAGCACGATCGAGTGGGAGTGAGTGCGCTGCGGCCACGGGCTGGGTGATCCGAGGTAACGCCGCGCTCGGCGCGGCTTTGCGCTAGGATCCCGGGGCCCATGAAGTCGCTCCTCTTCCTCCCGCTCGTCCTCGCGGCGAGCGCCACCCCGACCGCCCTCGACGTACGCCTGGCGCTGACCGTCGAGTCCGGCACGAAGGTCACCAGCACGTTCACGTCCGAGCTCGTCCTCGAGCTCGAGTCGCTCGCCATGAAGCTCACCGTCGGCGACGAGGAGCACGAGCTGGAGGCGCCCGAGATGCAGATGCGCATCCAGCAGAACGAGTCGCTGACGTTCACCGACGAGTACCTCGCTGTCGAGGACGGTGTCGCGACCCGCGTCAAGCGGCGCTTCGATGCCCTCGGTGAGTCCTCGTCGCGCGCGATGACCGACCCGGAAGGTGAGGAGTCGGAAGAGGACGAAGAAGGCGACAGCGAGCTCGAGGGCCACACGGTGGTCCTGGCCTGGGACGCCGACGACGAACTCTGGACCGCGAAGTTCGCTGACGACGACGACGGTGGCGACGAAGAGCTCCTGAGTGAGCTCGTGCACGATGCGGACCTGACGGCGTTCCTACCGAGCGGCGAAGTCGCCGTCGGTGCGGAGTGGGAGGTCCCCGCGCGTGCATTTCTCACCCTCGGCGAGCCGTGCGGCGACCTGCACATCATCTCGCCCAGCGACGAGGACGACGACGAGATGGACCAGGCGCTCGAGGACCAGTTCGACGAGAACATCTCGGGCACGATCACGGCTTCGCTGACTTCGGTCGAAGGCGGACTCGCGACGATCGCGCTCACGTTCGAGCTCGAGACCGAGGGCGAAGCCGAGGACGACGACGTCGAAGTCGAAGAGGGCATGTCGATCTCGATCAAGCGCTCGCTGGAGCTCGAGTTCGAGCTCGAAGGCACCCTCGTTTGGAACATCGAAAAGGGCCACGCGGTGTCCCTCGTCGTCGAAGGCAAGGTCGCGTTCGTCTCGACCCAGTTCCAGTCGAGCGAGCAGGGCGGCCAGGCTTTCCAGATCGAGCAGACCCAGAACCTCGCCGGCACGCTGAAGCACACGGTCGAGATCGAGTGAGTCGCGGGTCACCGCCGGACGCACCGCTCGGCATCGACAAAGCAGGAGGGCGCGCCCATGGGCGCGCCCTCCTGCGCTCTTGAATCGGCGGACGTTCACTTGCGGCCCGGCAGTGCGCGGGGCAGGTTACGCGGCGCCGTCAGCTTCGGCCGGCCGCTGACGCTGCGCAGG
>CAYMSD010000042.1:10946-26048 GCA_964393015.1 uncultured Klebsiella sp. | reverse complement strand
CGACGGGAATCATCGAGTCGACGGCCTTGATGCCGAACTGGAGCGGCTCCTTCACGGGCTGACGCGCGGCGATGCCGGGGGCGACGATGTCGACCTTCTGGCGGCCCGACGCGTTGATCGCGGGGCCGCCGTCGATGGCGTTCCCGAGCGGATCGACCACGCGGCCGAGGAGCTCGGGACCGACGGGCACCTCGAGCAGGTTGCCGGTCGCGCGGGCGGTGTCGCCTTCGCGGATCGCGGTCGCGTCGCCGTAGAGCACGCAGCCGACGGTGTCGAGCTCGAGGTTCATCACCTGGCCCATGACGCGGCCACCCGCGCCCTGGAACTCGATGAGCTCGCCCGCCATCGCCTTCGAGAGGCCGTACACGCGGGCGATGCCGTCGCCGACCTCGACCACCTGGCCGACTTCGGAGATCTCGAGCTTGCCCGAGTACTGCTCGATTTCCTGGCGGATGACTGTCGTGATCTCGTCGCTCTTGATCTTCACGGGTGGTTCCTCTGGAGTGCGGGGCGCTGGCCCGGCGTGGAAGTGGCGTGGTGCTGGTTCGGTTCGGTGCTGGTTATGCAAGGAAATCGCCGAGACGCGAGCGCATGGCGCTCGAGCCGCGGGCCGCGACGGCCTCGCGCATGTTGCGCAGCTTGGTGGCGATCGAGCCGTCGATCAGCTGGTCGCCGATGCGGAGCTTGACGCCGCCGATCATCTCGGGGTCTGCGTACTGGTGGATGACGGCGTCCTTGCCGAAGGCTTCCTTCACGCCGCCCTTGACGGTGGCGATGACATCGGCCGACGCCTCGCCGCCGACCGTGTACATGTCGACCTCGACGCGGCCGAGGCGGGCCTGCAGGAGCCCGTCGAACGCGTCGGCGATGTCGGCGATGCGGCCCGCGCGGCCATGCGCGGCGACGACCATGACGAATCGGTAGACGAGGTCCGACACCTTGCCGCGCACGATGCGGTCGAGCGACGCGCGTCGCGCGGACGCGCCCACGATGGGAGTCCGAAGGAACTCCGCGAAGCGCTTGTCGGAGCGGATGATCTCGGCGAGGGCGCTGAGCTCGGACGAGCACGACTCCGCGAGGGCGATGCCGCCCTGGCGGTCGCAGACCTCGAGCAGGCTCTGCGCGTAGACGCTTGCGATCTCGTCGATGTGCTGGATGCTGGCCATGGAGGTTCCTTCGCGGTGTCGAGGGCGACTCGTCGCCGCGTTGTCAGTTCCGCACGCGTGCGAGTTCGGCGAGGCTCTCCGCGACGAGGCGCGACTGGTCGGACGCGCCGACCTCGCGGCGGAGGATCTTGCCCGCCATGGTGGCGGCGAGGGCGACCGCGTGCTCGTTGAGCTCGCGGACCGCGCTCTCGCGCGCGGACTGGATGTCGGCAAGCGCGCGCGCCTTCATGTCGGAGAGCTCCGCGTCGTTCCGCGCGCGCAGCTCGTCGGCGACCTTCCGCGCGGTGGCCTGGGCCTCCGCGATGGTTCGGGTCGCCTCTTCCTGCGCCTCGCGCAGCTTGAGCTCGAACTTCTTCTGCGCGCTCTCCGCCTCGTGGCGGGCCTTCTCGGCGGCGTCGATCTCGTGGCGGATCTTGGCGGTGCGCTCGTCGAGGCCGCCGACGACCTTCGGCCACACGAGCACGCGGCAGAGCGTGAAGAAGATGGCAAACACGACGATCGCAACGATGATGTCGACGAGCGTGACATCGAGCGGGCCTGCTGCAAGGGTCAACATGGTGTGTTCCTGTCGTCTGGCCCGCGGCCCGCATGCGAGTCGGGGGCGAAGTGCCTGCGCTGGGTTTCCCCAGCGCAGGCGGGGTTCTCTCTCTCTCGGCGAACCTGCGCGCGATCCTCCGATCGCACGCGGGTCTTTCTCAGGACCCGGCAAGCACTTTGCCGGATCCGTGCATCACAGCGCGCCGAGCAGACCGACGACGACCGCGAAGAGCGCGACGCCTTCGATGAGCGCCGCGGTGAGGATCATCTGGGTCTGGATCGACGACGCCATCTCGGGCTGACGGGCGGTCGCCTCGACGGCGGAACCACCGATGCGGCCGATGCCGAGGCCTGCACCGAGCACCGCGATGCCGGCGCCGATCGCGGCGAGACCCGCGGTGAGCGGCTTGCCGGTCGAGGCGGCGGCCTCAGCGCCCTGCGCGAGGGCGGGGCTGGCGATGAAGGCGGCGATGGCGACGGGGATGAACTTGGCGAACTTGCTCATTTTCGAACTGTGCTCCAAATGGTGAGACTTCTGATTCGGACGCCGTGGGACGCGCCGGTTGATGGATGGGAACCATTCAGCCGGGCCTCCCACAGGCCCGGAACGTGCCGCTGTCAGTGCGCATGCGCCGCGGCGTGGCCGTGGCCGTGCGACTCTCCGTGTCCTCCTGCGTGATGCCCGTCGCCGTGCTCATGCCCATGGTCGTGGCCATGGTCGCCGTGGTGGCTCATCATGCCGATGAACACCGCGGTGAGGAACATGAAGACGAACGCCTGCAGGAAGGCGACGAAGAGCTCGAGGAAGTAGATCGCCACGGCGAAGAGCACCGAGATGATGCCGACGGGCGCCGCGACGACCCAGCCGCCCGCCGCGAGCGCCATGCCCGTGAACATGAAGATCGTGGCCATCAGCGTGTGGCCCGCGAGCATGTTCGCGAAGAGACGAATCGCAAGCGCGCCCGGCTTGATGAAGAGGCCGAGGATCTCGACGACGAAGATGATCGGGACGACGAGGAGCAGGCCCTTCGGGCCCGTGAGCAGCTCCTTGCCGCCGCACATGTGCTCGAGGAAGCCCTTCACGCCGAGGTCGCGCGCGGACTGGAAGAGGATCGCGAAGAACGAGACCGTCGCAAGGCCCGCCGTGACCGAGAGCGACGCCGTGGCTGTTCCGCCGAAGTAGACCTTCTTGGCCTCGCCCGTCACGGGGTCGGTGGCGCCCGTCGTCAGCTTCATCACCAGCTTCTGCATGTCGTAGAAGGGGATGAGCCCAAGCAGGTTCATCGTCAGGACGAAGAAGAAGACCGAGAGCAGGAAGGGCAGGAAGTAGTCCGAGGTCTTCTTGCCGAGCAGCGGCTCGAGGACGCCCTGGCGAAGGCCCTGGACGATGACCTCGACGATCTGCGCGAGGCGGCCCTTCGTGAGGTACCGGTCCGTTCCCTGGGTAGAGGGGCCCGTCGCGATGCTGCGCGAGGCGAGGAGCAGGAGGACGAACGACAGCGCGCCGCCCACGACGATGCTCACGATGCTGAGGTTGAGGCCGTCGATGCCGAGGACGCCGCCGAGGGCCGACTTCTTGTCGAGCACATGGTCGAGCGGGTTGCCCGCTGCGAGCACGGTCGGCAGTGCGCCGATCGTGGAGTCGATGACGGGGGCGAGGTGGGCTGAGATGCTCATGCGTCGCTCATCGCTTGCGTTGGTGGTCGCGCTGCCTGAAGGCCCCTCGCCGTGCGTCGCTCGGAAGCGGGTGGCGAGGGCTCGTGAAATCCGTCACAAAGTCCATGCTGTCGAGGGAGGCAACGCAGCCGGCCTGCGAGGCAAGCGGAAGCCATCCCTCATCCACACGGTGCCTGAACGGATCACGCGCCTGGCGTGCGTCGCGAACCTGCACCTCCCACAGCCTTCAGCAGGACCGCGACATCCGCGATCATGATGAGTGCGTGGCCCGCGGCCGCTCCGATCAGGAGGGGTGCGGGCGCTTGAGGGAGGGCAAAGTATAACGAGACCGCGAACAGCGGTGTGCAGATGAATCGCAGCGCGCTCGAGGCGAGGTAGGCGGTCATCGCCGCGTTCGTCGACGGACTCCCGGAGGCGCCGCCCGAGGCGAACCGCTCCCCCGCGAGGGTGCCGAGGATGTGGGAGACGGTTGCGGCCAAGAGTCCGAGAACTCCGCCCCGCACGACCTCAGGCGCCATCCCCGCGCCGAAGCCGAGCATCAGCCACAGCACGAATAGTGCGGCCGCAGTGCCGACGACCGACAGCAGCAGACGCTTCGTGGGATAGGCCGGGGAGACGCCGCCGTCGGCAGGTTCGAGACTCATCGCTGCCGCTCCTTCGCGTCTGGCACGCGGGCTCCGCCCTTCCGCAGCATCGGGTCGGCGCGCTGCAGTCGCATCGCCACGCGGATGAGGGTCCACATCGCGACCACCACGCCCGCGATCGAGCCGACCACGACCCAGCGGTTCTTCGTGTCGAGGAGGTAGTCGGCGCCGAGACCGAGGAGAACCCCCGCCGCGACCTCGCTCATCATCTGCGTGCCGAGCCCAAGCAGCGATGCATCCGCCGAGCGAAGCCCGCGCGGCTTCCGCGCGACCTGCGGGGTCGATGCCCGTGGTGGTTCCTGTTCGCTTTCGCCCTGCACCCTGACACCGTACCATCCCTGCCCTATGGCGACCCGCGACGAAGATGTCATCGACGTGACCCCCACCCGCCTCACCCGCGGCGAGGCGCTCTTCCTGCCCTCGATCTTCAAGGGCCTCGGCACGACCCTGCGCCACTGCTTCGAGAACATCGGCCGCGGCGGCTCGAACAAGAAGAACATCTGGGTCGTCCAGTACCCCGAGCAGAAGCGCGACGACCGGCCGGTCGAGGAAGGCGGCCAGTACCGCCCCTACTTCCGCGGCGTCCATCGCCTCAACAAGGACGAGGACGGGCGCGTGCGCTGCGTGGCGTGCTTCATGTGCGCGACCGCGTGCCCCGCGAACTGCATCCACATCGTCGCGGAGGAGTCGCCCTGGAGCGACCGTGAGAAGTACCCGAAGCAGTTCGACATCGACGAGCTGCGGTGCATCTACTGCGGCATGTGCGAGGAGGCCTGCCCCTGCGACGCGATCGAGCTGACGCCCCACTACGAGGTGACGGGGCTCTCGCGGCAGGAGCTGATCTTCGACAAGTCGAAGCTGCTGCAGGTCTACGACGAGACGGTCGGCGAAAAGCCGATGTAGGAGCGCTCGCGGCTGCGGCCGCTCGCTTTGGCGGGGATGACGCGCATTGAGCGCTCGCGGCTGCGGCCGCTCGCTTTGGCGGGGATGACGCGTGCCTCACCCGACGCCGCTCAAGCCACCGCGGGCAGGCTCCCCCGCGCTACTTCTTCTTGTCGCGCTTCCGCAGGGCATCGAAGATGTCGCCGACGGCGTCGATCACGGCGCCTGGGTTGTCGCGCAGCACCTGCCCGACATCGGGGAGCGCGAGCTCCTGCTTCAGCTTCGCGGGCTTGCCGCTCGCGTCGAAGAGCGGGCCGCTCAGCTTGAGCCCGACCGTGAGCGACTTGAGCAGTTCCGGGCTCGCTGCGCCGATCGCCTCGAGGACGCCGCGCGCATCGCTCGACCAGTTGGCCGCGTCGGAAAGCGGGATCGCGGTCCTGATCTCGTTCGCACGCATCGGCACCGACGCAAGGTCCACATCGCCCGAGAAGACGAGCGAGTTGCGCCACCCGCCCTGCTGCGTCTTGCCCGCGCGCAGGGTGAAGTCGCGGTAGGTGAGCCTGCCCTTCGAGACCGTCACGCGCAGCGGGTCGATCTGCGCGTCGAACCCCTCCGTGCGGCCTGCCTGCAGCGCTGAGAGGAGGAACGAGAGCGGCCCCGAGTTCGTGAGCGCGATCTCACCCGTCTCGAGCGTGAAGGCGGCGTCGAACCTGCGCCTGTCGCCATCCATCGGCCACGCGAGGCTCGTGAGCGTGAAGCGCGCGCGCTCCTTCGAGGTGACATCGGAGAAGACGGGGTTGATCGGCGTAAGCAGTTGCTCGCGGACCTCGGGGGAAAGCGTGAAGTTCGCGCGCATCGGCTTCTCTGCGCCCGAACGCAGGAAACCGTCGGAGATCGAGAGCGCGGGCGCCTCGACCGAGGCAAAGGGCGACGAAAGCGTCGCCGAGAGCGTCCCCTGCGTCTTCGAGAGGCCGCGCGCCACGATGTTCGCGTCGATCGCGTCGCCGAGGTATCGCCCCGCGGCACCGCCCGTTGCCGCGAATGCATCGATGGTCGCCGCGGGGAACTTCGTGGCCTTGACAGTGGCGTCGACGATCGGCGCCGCCTCCGCGTCGGTCGACCGCGCCACGGCGCCGCGCACGCGCGCGTCGATCTCGAGCGCTCCCGCTGCGGCGTCCCGCGCGCCGTCGCCCGTCACGCGGACGACGACTTCGTCGGAGAGCCGCGCGCTCGTCACGGCGAGCGCGAGCGCGCCCGTCGAGACGGTCTCCGTGCGGCGATCCGCGCCCGTGATCTCGATCGACACGGGCGACAGCGTGCCCGCGATGTCGATCGATGCGTCCGCGACGATGGGCTTGAGCGCGTCGTCGAGCGGCACGCGCGCGGACCTGATCGACACGGCGGCCCTGACAGGCGCGGCCACGCGGCGCTTGGGGTCGTCGCCGAGGCCGGCGAGCGCCGCGAAGGACTTCGCGGCGATCTCCGCGTCGACCGAGCCCGCTGCGCGCGCGACGCGCCTGCTCGCCTCGTCCGCCACATCGACCGTGACGGCGCCGCGCGCCTTCGGGAAGTCGAGCGCGAACTTCGCCTGCGCGGCGCCCTGCTCGCGCAGTTCGATCGTCGCGCCGCCCGCCCCGCCGAGGACGCCCGAGTAGACGCCCGCCTCGAGGCCGAGCGCTCCCTCGAGGCGCGCGAGGTCGAACTGCGAGAGCGCGAGGGTTCCCTCGACGCCGCGGAAGAGCTTCGCCTCCGCGGGCTTCCGCCACGCGAGGTCGTAGCCGACGCGCCCCGCCGCGCCGCCCGCGCCGAGCGTCGCGGAACCCTTCGCGGTCGCGCGTTCGGTCTTGAGCGAGTAGGTCGCGTCCGCCTCGAGGGCGGGCACATCGAGCGCTGCGGAGAGCCCTGGCGCGCGCTCGAGGCGCAGGCCGCTGACCGCGATGCGCGCGACGAGGTCGCCCGAGGGCGCCCATCCTTCGGCCCCCTTCGCGAGGGCGAGCGCAGGCACGCGCACCGACGCGCGCGCGCCGCGCGCGATGGCGACCGTGTCGGGCACATTGAGCGCAGCGAGCGTCTCGGGCGAGAGCGCAGCGTCGCACGCGAGGTTCGTGAGGCTGAACGCGTCGGTCGCGAGGCGCGCGCCGCCCGTCGCATCGAGCGCAGCGGCCGTGAGCGTGAACTCCGCGGAGAGCGCATCGCCCTCCGTGCGGTTCGCGACCGCAAGGCTCATCGGCCCCGCGCCGAGCGCACCGAGCGAGTCCTTCGCGGCGGGCGCGAAGCGCGCGACGACCGACGGGTCGAGCCCGCGCACATCGACGGACCCTTCGAAGCCGAACGCAGCGAGGTCGCCGAGCTCGGCGGGAATGCGCGCAAAGCGCTGCGAGAGGCGCGTCTCCGCGCCGTCGACGCGCGCAGTGAGCGCGAGTGTCCCGGGCGCTGTGTCGGTCGGCAGTGCGAACGCCGCGTCGACACCGCGCACGCTCGCGCTGCTCTCGCCGCCCAGGACGGCGAGTTCGCCGTCGACGCGGATCCCTCCGCGCAGCGCGAGCGACTGGAGCGCGCCGCGGCCCTCGGCGGGGCGATAGGCGAGCTCGGCGAGATCGATCGCGACGGTCGCTCCGCCACGCGCGGGCGCAACGGCGTCGTTCGTCCACGACGAGAGCAGCGCGGCGTCGAGCGCAGCGGTCGCGCTGGCGGAGCCCGCCGTCACGGCCCGCGTCGCGAGGTCGATGTCCGCGCGCGTCGAGAGCCGCAGGGCGCTCTCGGCGCCGTAGACGCCGCTTGCGTCGACGGTCGCGCGCGCGCTCGCAGCACCACGCGGCTTCACGACCGCGATGCGGGCGCTGTCCGCGCGCACATCGACGCCGTCCGCCACGCCGCGCAGCGCGAGGGCGCGCGCGAGCTCGACCGTGACTTCGCCACCGAACGCATCGGCCCACTGGCTTCCCCCGCGATCAGGCCTGCTCCATTCGATGCCCGCGCCATCGATGCGCGCGACGAGCGGACCCGCTGCGTCGAGGTCGAACGCACGCAGGAGCTCGGGCCGCACCGAGACGCTCGCCTCGAGCGTGCCGCCCTCGATGCGCGCACCGTCCGCGGCCACGGCGCCGTCGAACGAGAGCTTCACGCGCTGCGAGTCAAGGACGACGCTTGCGCGCTCGCCCTCCTTCTTCGCGATGCGCAGGTCGGCCGTCGGGCCGAGGTCGGCTGCGAAATCGACGCGCACGCCCTCGCGCAGCTCGGGCGCATAGGGCTGAAGCAGCGCCGTCGGCAGCGCCGTCACGGTCACATCGGCCGTGATCGCAGCGGGGTCGAGCGCAAGTGCGCCGTCCGCGTCGAAGAGCGCACCCGTGGTCACGGACGCCGTCACCGCGGCGGGCTGCGCGCCTCCCGCGCGCAGCGACGCGGCCGCCTCGAGCGTCGAGCCCTTCGCGAGCAGCTCCGCGCGGACGCGCACGCTCTCCGCGACGATCCTCTCGCCTTGCGCGCTCGGCACGGGCAGGTTCGTCGCGCTGAGCGTGAGCGAACCCGTCGCCGCGCGCGCGTCGAGCGAGCCGTCGCTTCGCTCAGGCAGCAGCGCCGAGAAGGCCGAGTCGAAGCCGCCCTTCGTGATCGCGCCGTCCTGCGCGATGCCCGTCGCAGCCTTCAGCGAACCGTCGATCGCAAGCCCGCCTGCGTCCGCGCCCTTCGCGACGATCGATCCCGCAAGCCCGTGAATCGAATAGCGCGGCGCTCCCGCCTCCGTGACGGAGAGGTCGATGCCCGCGAGCTCGACGCGGACCGTGCGGCCGCCGAGGGGCGCCGCCTTCTGCGCGCCGCCTTGCGCGGGCGCGGGCTTCGCCGCATCGGCCGCCGGCGCCGCATCACGCGCGCGTGCGAGGTTCGCGAGGCCGAGCCTTCCCTCCGCATCGATCGGCGTCTCCGCGCGGCCCGACACGCGCACCGTCACCTCGTCGCCCGTCGCCAGCGCGAGAAGCCCCTGCGCGATCTCCGCGTTCACCGTGACGGAGCCCGTCTCCGCGCCGCCCAGAATCGCAAGCGACTCGATGCGCTGCGGCGAGAACCAGCCGAGCTCGACGCCGCCCACCGTCACGGTGCCGTTCACCGAGGCGCCGACCTCGCGCGCGATCACGCCGCGCGCGTAGCCGCGCAGGTAGACGGGCGCGAACGCGACGGCGGCTGCACCGAACACAAGCACGGCGCCGGCTGCGATCAACGACTTCTTCGAGCGCGAGAGTGGCATGCGGAACTCCGTTGGGAGCGGAAACGGTAGCAGCGCGCCGAAGGTCGGACGCACGGAAACGCGCATTCCCAACCGCGGGAAGAGTTCCCCTTCCGCGGGCGATCGATCTCGGCCGGCTTGGCTCGACTTCTGTCGCGCGTCAGTCGACCGCGACGGGGAGAGCGCCCTTCGCGGGAGCGAGCCGCAGCATCCGCTCGAGCGCGAGGCGCGCGCGCGACTTCGCCTCCGGGTGGACGCCGATCCTGTTCACGACCTTCCCTGCGGCAAGGTTGTCGAGGCACCACGCGAGGTGCGCCTGGTCGATGCGGTACATCGTGGTGCAGAGGCACTGGCAGTCGCTCAGGATCCGCGCATCGACCCCGCGGTCGCGCGCGGCGCGCGCGATGCGGTTCACGAGATGGACCTCGGTGCCGATCGCCCAGCGCGAGCCCGGCTCCGCGCGTTCGATGGTGTCGATGATGAATTCGGTCGAGCCCGCGAGGTCCGCGATGTCGACCACTTCCTGCGCGCATTCGGGGTGCACGAGGACGGTGCGCCCGTCCGCGCGCGCCTCCGCGACATGCTCGGGTCGGAAGAGCTTGTGCACGCTGCAGTGGCCCGCCCACAAGAGAACCTTCGCGCGGCGAATCTCCTCGGCGGAGAGCCCGCCCGAGTCGCGCTTCGGGTTCCAGAGCGCCGTGTCCGCCGGGCCGGGCGCGCCCATCGCGACATCGACCTCGGTCGTCGAGCCGTGGCGCTTCGCGGTGTTGCGCCCGAGGTGCTGGTCGGGCAGGAAGAGGATCTTGATCTCCTCGCCCTGCGCGCGCGGCTTCGTGCCGCCTGCGAGCGCCCACTCGAAGACGCGCGACGCGTTCGAGCTCGTGCAGCAGGCGCCGCCATGCTCGCCCACGAACGCCTTGATCGCGGCGGTCGAGTTCACATAGGTGATGGGAATGACGCGCTGCTTCGTGCCTGCCGTCGCCTCATGAATCGCCTCCCATGCGTCGACCGTATCGTCGTAGGCGGCCATGTCGGCCATCGAGCAGCCCGCGGAGAGATCGGGCAGGATCACGGCGACATCGTCGGCGGTCAGGATGTCCGCCGTCTCCGCCATGAAGTGCACGCCGCAGAAGACGATGTACCTGGCGCCGCGCTTCGGCGCCTCTGCGGCCGCCATCTGCGACAGCTTCAGGCTGTCGCCGACGAGGTCGGCGTGGCGGATGACATCGTCCTGCTGGTAGTGGTGGCCGAGGATGAGGAGCCTCGGGCCAAGCTCTGCGCGCCGCGCCGCGATCTGCGCGCCGAGTTCGTCCTCGGTCGCGTTCAGATAGCGTTCAGGAAGGGACGGCTGCCAGAGCATGGGGCGCGGATTGTAGGCGATCAGTCCTCGTCGTCCGCGACGGGCGCCGGCATCCCGATCGCGCGCGGCTCGCCGTCGACCTCCTCGAGCGGGGTCGGCGCCGTGACCGTCGCGACGGCGGGCACGCCCGCCTGCATCTCGATGGCGCCCGCGAGCGCCTCCGCGTGGATCGGCGAATCGCACACGATGAAGAGCGTCGACCCCGAGCCGCTCACATGGACGGGCGACTGCGCGATTCCCTCGAGCCGCGCGCGGAGTTCGCCGAGCGCGGGCGCGACCTCGAGCGCGGCGTCCGCGAGATCGTTGAACGGCATGTCCGCGCGCAACCAGCCGTTCTCCGCTGCGTCGACGAGCCCGCGCACGCGCGGCGCATCGAGCCGCGCGTCGGGCCGCAGCCGGTCGAACGCGTGATAGACGGGCCCCGTCGGGCAGGCGATCGGTGGAAACACGAGCACGAGATGGACGACCGGCATCGCCACGCGCGTGAGCCGCTCGCCTGTTCCCTCGACGAGCGCGCTCCCGCCGCGCACGAGAAAGGGCACATCGCTGCCGAGTTCGCGCGAGATCGCCTCGAGATACTCGGCGCGCAGGCGCAGGTCGAAGAGCGCATCGAGCGCGCGCAGCATCGCAGCCGCGTTCGACGAGCCGCCGCCGAGGCCGCCGCCCACGGGAATGCGCTTGCGGAGGCGCAGCTGGACGGGCAGCGCGCAGCCGATCCTCGCCTCGAGCAGCGCATGGGCGCGGACGGCGAGGTCCTTGCGGATCGGCCAGTCGATGTCCGTGCGGCGCCGCGCATCGTCGTGCCAGTCGATCGAGAAGCGGCTCGGGCGGTCGGCGGGCAGGCGCTTCACCTCGAGCTCGTCTGCGAACGCGGTCGTCACCATCCAGCTCGCGATCTCGTGCATGCCGCCCTCGACGGGGGGCGAGACGGACAACGCGAGATTCACCTTCGCGGGCGCGATGCTGAGGACGACCGAACTCATCGCAGGAGGATAACCAACGCGCCCACGGCGGCTTCACGCCCGAGCGGGCTTCGCCGCTATTCTCTCCCCATGGCCCACGCACGCGCCTTCGCCCCCGCTTCGTTGAACGCCGCGGATTTCTCCGCGATCGAGCCCTTCTACAGCGACCTCCTCGGCCGCCCGCTCGCGTCGGTCGACGACCTCGAGCAGTTGATCCTCGACAGGAGCGACCTCGACGCGCTCGTGGCGGAGAAGGCGGCGAACCTCTACATCGCCACCACGCGCAACACCGAGGACAAGAACGCGGAGGCCGCGTTCCTCGGCTTCGTGCGCGACGTCGAGCCGAAGCTGAAGCCGATCTCAAGCGAGCTCGACAAGAAGATCGCGACGAGCTCGTTCGCAGACGCGCTTCCCAAGGCGCGCTACGAGGTGCTGCTGCGCGGCATGCGCGTCGACATCGAGCTGTTCCGCGAGGCGAACATCCCGCTCGAGACGGAGCTCGCGGAGCTCGACCAGAAGTACAACCAGATCATCGGACGCATGACCGTCGAGTTCGAGGGCGCGACGCGCACCATGCCGCAGATGGCGCGCTATCTCGAGGAGACCGACCGCGCCCTGCGCGAGCGCGCGTGGAAGGCGATCGCCGGGCGCCGACTCGCCGACCGCGACGCGATCGACGACATCTACGACCAGATGCTCGCGCTGCGCCAGCAGATCGCGCGCAACGCGGGCTTCGACAACTTCCGCGACTTCCAGCACCGCCGCATGAAGCGGTTCGACTACACGCCGGCCGACTGCATGTCGATGCACGCGGCGATCGAGACGCACCTCGTGCCGATCCAGCGCCGCCTCGACCGCGAGCGCGCGCAGGCGCTCGGCGTCGCGCCGCTCTGCCCGTGGGATCTCTCGGTCGATGTGAAGGGCCGCAAGCCGCTGCGTCCGTTCGACGGCGCCGAGCAGCTCGTCGACGGCTGCTCGCGCATGTTCCACGCGATGGACGCGGAGCTCGGGCAGATGTTCGACTCGATGAAGGACGGCGACTGCCTCGACCTCGAGTCGCGCCCCGGCAAGGCGCCCGGCGGCTACCAGTACCAGCGCCAGCACTCGCGCAAGCCGTTCATCTTCATGAACGCGGCGGGCATGCACCGCGACCTCGTGACGATGGTGCACGAGGCGGGCCACGCGTTCCACTCGCTCCTCTCGAAGGAGGATCCTCTGGTCGAGTACCGCGGTGCGCCGATCGAGTTCAGCGAGGTCGCGTCGATGTCGATGGAGCTCCTCACGCTCCCCTACCACGGCGAGTTCTACGGCGAGGACGAGTGCCGCCGCGCGCTGCGCGAGCGTCTCGAGAAGTTCCCCACGGTCATGACCTGGATCGCCACGATCGACGCGTTCCAGCACTGGATCTACACGAACCCGGGCCACACGCGCGCGCAGCGCACCGACGCATGGCGCTCGCTCATGACGCGCTTCGGGAACGATGTCTCGTGGGACGGCTGCGAGGCCGCGCGCGACGCGCAGTGGCAGCGGCAGCTCCACCTCTTCGGGATGCCGTTCTACTACATCGAGTACGGCATCGCGGAGACGGGCGCGATCCAGATGTGGCTCAACGCGCGGCGCGACGCGAAGCGCGCGCTCGCCGACTACCGCAAGGGCCTCGCGCTCGGCGGGTCGCGCCCGCTGCCCGAGCTCTTCGCGGCGGCGGGCCTCAGGCTCGACCTCGGCGCGGGGCTCATGGCGGAACTCGCACGCGAAGTCGACGGCGAGCTGTCGCGCGAGATGGTCTCGGCCTGACGGGCGCGGCGACGCGCCGCGCGCTCACTGAAGTCCGATTCGCCAGCGCCAGACGCCTCCATAGCTCGCGTAGCGCATCGGGAAGGGCTGCGGATAGGTCTTCCACGCATCTCCCTCCGTGCACGCCTCGTACATCGCGAATGTCAGGTCATTCCGCAGCAGGTTCACGAATGATTGCAAGACGGACTTCCTGTCGGCCTCGACGATCTCCGGTGGATGACGGGCGGGGTCGGCGTCGACTTCACGCAGCACATAGGGATAGCCGTCCCGGCGACGCCCGAGGTTGTACCTGAGCTGGCGCCCGATCCTGATCAGCGTGACATCGTCGCCCGGGAACGCGAAGAGGTAGTTCTCCCGCATGCCCATGAAGGTGTCGACGAACTCGGCGAGCCCCTGCATGACCTCGTCGCGCCGCGAGGTCGGATCGATGCGCGGATCGGGGATCGCCTTTGCGATGTCCTCCGTGTCCTCGATGACACGCAGGAACATCGCGAGAAGCTCGTCCCGCCACCGCTTCATGGCCGCACGGTGCTCCGGGCAATCCTCGAGCGCGTTCCTCCAGGCGAGCGTCCACACCTCGAGGGCCAGGGTCGCTGCGTAGTCCCCGCTGATCACAGGGGAATCAAGGAAGACCTCGTCGCGGTCGCAGTACTCCTCCACGCGCCTCGAGATCGCCTCCCGCATGGCCTCGTCGACGCGTGCTCCGTTCGGAAGCTGCCCGACGAGCCAACCGAGCGGCCGCGCAGCATCCTCGATGAACGCTGCTCGGCAAGGCTTCGCCCGACGCACGGCCTCGACCACTTCCTGATGGAAGTCACGCTGTTCGGCCGCGAGCCGCATCGCCGCCGCGCGCACCTCGCCCGCCTCCGCAGCCCAGCACGGCGTCCAGCACAGGGAGTGGAAGCCCCGCACGCCGCGCGGCACGCGCGCCGCAAGCTGCGCGTCGAGCTGCGGAAGCCCGGACCTCCGAAGGTGTCCCGCGATCGCCTGCACCACGCGATCGGCCTCCTCGACCTCGCCGCGCACCCGCAGCAGCGCCTGCCGCGCGTCCATCCACTCGATCCATGCGATCGAGGCGCTGCCATAGGGCGGCGGCGCGTCGACCCTTCGACCGAGCCAGCGCTTCGCGCGAGCCTCGAGCGCATCCCACGCTGCGTCGATCTCCGCGCGCTGCTCCTCCGTCGCGTCCGCGATCTCAGGCTTGCCCGCCTCGACCTTGTGGGCGATCTCGAAGCCTGCGAGCGCGGAACGGTGGATCTGCGCGACCCGGGAAGGATGACCCCACGCGGGCACATCGATGTCCTCACCCGTCGGCGCGAGCGGCTGCGGCGGCACGCATGGCGCGACGCCGTTCGGGGATGAAGGCGCTTCGCCCGCCAGCTCGTCGTTCGGCTCTTCGCCACCTTCGTCGGCACGAACGAACTTCGCTGCGGGGCCACCGCCGACGACCGCCGCAGGAAGCCCGTCTGCGCCCATGCGGACCCTCGCGAACGGAAGCGCGAGGAGCTCGGGGTCGAACTTCGGCTCGTCTCCAGCCAGCCACGAGATCCACGCAGGCCCGCAGGAATACTCGAGCCCCTCTTCAGACCGGATCGGATTCACGAGAACGCCGAGCTCGGCGCCGCCATCGGCCCTGACGAGCCTGATGAGCGTGGGGCCCGCGATCTCGGCGCCTGCGAGCAGTTCCTCGAGCGTCAGCCGATCGAGATGCGCCACGACGCGGATGTAGGGCGACGGCTGCGGTTGGGCGTTGGCCCCGCCCGCTCCCGCAGGAGCGGCCGCGGTCGCAGGGGGCTTCGTCTCGTCCTTCGTCGCGTCCTTCGTCGCGTGCTTCGTCGCGTGCCTCTCCTTCCCGACCTGC
>CAYMSD010000042.1:0-10846 GCA_964393015.1 uncultured Klebsiella sp. | reverse complement strand
CTTCGTCGCGTCCTTCGTCGCGTGCTTCGTCGCGTGCCTCTCCTTCCCGACCTGCACGGCATCGGCCGCATCGGCAGCGCGCGGCACGGCCGGCATGACGGGGATAGCGACCGCTGCAACGAGCGCAAGTCGAGCGAGTGCGCTGCGGATTGAAGGTGCTTTCTGCATGGAATCTTCCGATCGGTCCGCCGAGCATCGGCTACCGCACGATCAGCCGAGGGAATCTCGGGCGCCCGAGCGAAGACGAGTAGTACGTGCTGCAGTCGGTGAACGGGATGAGCGGAACCACCCGGAGCCGCGAAGGGTGGATGTCGCTCGCCATCGGGCCGAGCATCGAGGCAATCATGCCGCCCGCGTATGTGGTGATGTAGAGACTCCACGCCGCGGGGTTGCGCTGCTTGCGGTGCTGCATCGCGGCCGCCTCGGCGGCGGGAATGAAGTCTGCATACTCGCGGATATAGGCGAGCACCTCGGCCTCGGTGGACGCCCCGCCTGGACAGAGCAATGCCGCCTGAAACGGAGAATCCAGCGTGGCGCGAAGCTCCGCAACGAGCGCGTCGATGCTGTCGGGGTCGCCGAGCTTCTCGAGCGCCGCCCGAGCCTCGGAGACGAAGGCAGCTCGCTGCGCGTTACGCGCATCGACGACCTCGCGCGGCAGGGCATCGCTCAGGTTCCACACGGCGGCGTAGAGCTCCCACGCCACGGTTCGTGCCTGCACACGGTCGACTCCCTGCCGCGCGTCTCCGCTCAACCGTTCGGCGAGATGCTCCGCGATCTGCGCCTCGTCGCCCTTCGACATGGACCAGCCGATCGGGAGGTGCGCCTCGAGCATCGCCAGCCGCAACTCCAGCTCCTCGATCGCGTCGGCGGGAAAGCCGCCGAGCGCCGCATGGCGGAAGGCGAGCTCATGGAGCCGCTGAACGAGCGCATGGCGCATGTCGATTCCCCTCGCGACCGCAGCAGCGAGCTCCCATCCATCGGTGCCGAAGCGCTCGGAGTAGGTGAAGCTGGTGAAGCCCGTCGAACCGACTGGAACACGGGCGAGCACGAGGTCGGCAATGTGCGGCGCTCCGATTCGCCGGATCTCGCGGACAAGAGACGCGAGATCGAGGTCGGCGCCCGCAACATCACCTTTCGCCCGCTTGAGCGCCTGCTGGCCGTCGACTGCGATCGTCCAGGCCACGAAGCCAAGCGGATCCGAGGGCGGCAGAAGCGGCACGTCATTCTCGAACGACTTCTCGCCGCCCCGCGCGAGGCCGTCGGCGGCGTCCTCCATTGCGATCGCGGCAGGATCGAGAGACGAGTCGCTCGACACCTGCTTCGCCATCTCGAGCATCGCGCTTCCTCTGCGGGTTAGGCCGGCCGCCTCCGCGACGGCAGCGCCGCGCAGGCGCTGGAGCTCGACCTCGGAAGGTGTCGATCGCGACGCGCGAACGCCGCGCGAATCGAGCGGATCGAACGTGGCCCCGGTCGCGAACTCGATCACCCGTGCAAGGTCCGCGTCAGGGAGCGCAGCGGGTGCACCAAGCGACCTGTGTGCGGGCAGGATCGACGCGTGCGTCGAAGCGACCGACGCAGCTGGCCGCGCTGCCGGGGAAACCGCCATGAATGAGAGGCCGAGCAGCTTCTTGAGGCTCTTGCCCGCATCCATGCGACCGCGCCTTGCAAGCGACTCGTCCGAGTGCGGGCCAGGGGGCTCCAGCGCCGCGGCGTTGACGAGCACCGGTCCTAGGACGAGGCGCGCAGGTCGGTCCAGGGCAGCCCCCTCGCGTCGCGCGACAACGATCGCGGCGGTTCGCTCGCTGCGTTCGCTCCGCCACGCTCCCCCGACATCCACGAACCAACAGCTCACCGCGGGCGAGGCCCGCTCGAGCGTGCTCTCCATCCATGCATCGATCGTCGCGAAGAACGCGACGGAGGTGGAGGGCGAGGCGCTCGGCGGCTCGATGACAGGAGGCCGCGCACCCTGCTCTTCGGGCGGCGCCGCCGCGAGCGGGAGGTTGAGCACGAGACATGCGGCGCACGAGAACCCGTGCGCCCGACTCTGAGCGATCCAATTCCGCAGGGCTCCCACCCTGGGCGCCGTCTCAGCACTCGGTGAGGTCTTCATCCGCCCGTTCCTCCTCCTGGAAAGCCGATCGGACCGACGGCCGGCTGACCGCCAGCGCAAGGAGCGCACGGCGATTCGCCTGGAAGCGGCTCATGGGCGAACTTCAGAACCAGAGTCTTGGCCTCAGCTGTCGCGCGCGCCTGCCACGCGGAAGTTTGCCTCGCATGGGTGTCCACCTCAAGGTCGACGGACGCGGCAAAGTCCAGTGCCCCTCCTTCGGGTGGAGGCGAGACGCACCACTTGGCGTAGAAGTCAAGTTCAAGCGGAATGTCCACTTCCACGCACTTGAGGGCGGGTGGCACCGCGGTGCTGGCCTGCCACCCAAGCTGAACACCCGTGGGGCCTCCACCCACCGTGACGCCGCCACCGATTGGAATCATGTGACCGGGGGAGATGAGCGTGAAATCCGAGTTCAAGGAGCGCGTCCCGTTGTTCTCCAGCGCCATCTCCTCGGCGATCTCTGCGCTCCAGATCCCAGGCTTGAAGTCGGTCTTCGCATGGAGCCGGGCGCCGGCGGTCGACTGGATGCAGTTCGTGACCTCAAGTCTCCCCGTGATGCGAATCCGAGTCTTCGCGCGGAGCACGACGCGGATCGGAGCAGCGCTTGCGGGCGATGCCGGCGGGACAAATCGAATCAGCAACTCGTCTCGCGCGGCCACCATGGGCTGATCCACCAGCGCGATCGACCCACATGGCACGCAGTCGAGACTCCCGCCCGGGCTCAGTTCGGTCGGATCGGAAGAGTGCTTGTGCTTGAGACGCGACTGGGACACCAGCGTGCTCCATCCATTTGAGTCCCGGAGTCGCGCATCGCACTGTGCCGCGAAGTACTCGACCGACCTCACGCCCTGTCCCACCTGACCATCGGAGCTCAGCCGCGGCCCCTCGCATCGAAGGATCACGGCATTGTCGGCAGGATCCGTATCCCCGAGATCCCAATGGCCCCAGTCCCACGCAAGACATGGCAGATCCACAGGTTCCTGAGCCGGATTGGCGCGCCACTCCCAGAATCCGGCGCAACTCAGCGGCTCCCAACCCTCGACCAGAGGCTCAATCGGCTTCCACTCCAATGGCGGAGACGCCGAATCCGAACTCGGCTGAAGAGGTGCCGCCATCAGAGAGAGAGAGAGAGAGAGAGAGAGAGAGAGAGAGAGTTCATGAAGCCTCCATGATGCGACTTCGATGCGATGTCGTGCCGCGACGGGCATTGGCCGCGTTGACAAAGTACGAGCGCGAGTCTTCTCGTCAAGTCTCAAACTCTTCAGTTTGCATATTTCCCAATCGGGCCGTGCACCCGCCGAGTCAAGGGTGAGGACGCTGGGAACGGATCTCGACAGATGCAGCCGCGCCTGGTTCATTGCCGCGACGCGCGCTGCCCCGTGCGTCGGTCGCTCACCGCTCGTATCGCAGCCGCTCGACGCCGTTGTCGACGGAGACGCCGTTTTCGACGAAGCCAGCGCGCTCGAGCATGCGGCGCGACGGCGTGTTCGCCCGGTCGACGCGCGCGCGCAGCCGCTCGAAGCGCGGGGAAACCTCCTCGATCGCATGGCGCACCACGCGCGCCAGCGCCTCGCCGCCGTAGCCCTTGCCCCAATGCGGGCGGGCGATCCAGTAGCCGATCTCCGCGGCTGGCTCCGTGCGCGACGGCGTGAGCGCGATGCCGCCGATCAGTTCGCCGCCTGCGGCAAGCGTGATCACGAAATCCTGCATGAACCCGGCCTCGCGCTCGCGCGACGCGCGCTCGATCCACGCGCGCGCGTCGGCCTCGGTGTAGGGCGACGGGACCGTCTCGAGCCATCGCACGACCTCGGGGTCGTCGAGCCCCGCAACGAGCGCCGCCTCGTCGCCCGCACGCACGGGACGAAGGAGGAGTCTTTCGGTCAGGAGCGAAACCCCGGTGAATCGCATGCGACGAGACTAACCGAACGGGCTACGCTTCCCGCCATGTCCGTGCAGCGCGTCCACGATCTTTCCGCAGTCGAAGCAGTTCCTGCGCCGCCCCCCGCGCGCGTGCCGCCGGCCGACGCCCCGTTCGGGGGACGCCAGGGCGCGATCGATGCGGACGCCTTCCGCCGCGCGGGACACGCCCTGATCGACTGGATCGCAGACTACCGCGAGGGCGTCGCCCGAAGGCGCGTCGCGGAACTCCCGCCGCCGGGCGCGATCCGCGCCATGCTGCCCGCGCGTGCGCCCGAGGCGGGCGAGCCGATCGCACGCATCCTCGGCGACCTCGATGAGATCGTCATGAAGGGCGTCGTCCATTGGCAGCACCCGGGCTGGTTCGCCTACTTCCCCGCGAACTCGAGCTACGAGTCGATCCTCGGCGAACTCGCGAGCGCAGGTCTCGGCGTGCAGGGCATGCTCTGGTCGACGAGCCCAGCGTGCACCGAGATCGAGACGCATGTCCTCGACTGGCTCGTGCACGCGATGGGATTGCCCGAACGGTTCCTTTCGTCAGGTGCGGGCGGCGGCGCGCTGCAGGACACGGCGAGCTCCGCTGCGCTCGTCGCGATCGTCGCCGCACGCGAGCGCGCGACGAAGTTCGCAAGCGACGCCCACGGCCTCGCGGCGGGCGGGCGCGCGGTCGTCTGCTACACGAGCGACCAGGCGCACTCGTCGATCGAGAAGTCGGCGCGCATCGCGGGAATCGGCCGCGAGTTCGTGCGGCTCGTTCCCGTCGACGCAGCGGGCCGCATGCGCGTCGACCTCCTTGCGGCGGAGGTCGCGCGCGACCGCGCACTCGGCCATCTGCCCGCGTTCGTCTCCGCGACCGTCGGCACGACGGGCGTGAACGCCATCGACCCGATCGACGAGATCGCGGCGGTCTGCCGCGCCGAGGACCTCTGGCTCCATGTCGACGCGGCGATGAGCGGCACCGCCGCGCTCTGCGAGGAGTTCCGCTTCGTGAACGCGGGCGCCGCGCACGCGGACAGCTGGTGCTTCAACCCGCACAAGTGGATGCCCGTCAACTTCGACTGCGATGTGCTCTGGGTCGCAGACCGCGCCGCACTCGTCCGCGCGCTCAGCGTGCTGCCCGAGTACCTCCGCAACGCGGCGACGGAGTCCGGCAAGGTCATCGACTACCGCGACTGGCAGGTGCCGCTCGGTCGCCGCTTCCGCGCGCTGAAGCTGTGGTTCGTGCTGCGCTCCTACGGGCTCGAGGGCCTGCGCGCGCTCGTCCGCTCGCATGTGGCGATGGCGCAGGCGCTCGCGGCGCGCGTGCGCGCGCATCCGTCGCTCGAGCTCGTCGTCGAGCCTGCGCTCAACCTCGTCGCCATCGCGCACAAGTCGGGCGACGCGCACACGCAGCGCCTCATCGACGCCGTCAACCGCGACGGCCGCTTCTTCGTGTCGCACTGCCGCTTCCACGGCAGGCTCGTCCTGCGCGTCTCGGTCGGCGCGCTCGCGACGACGCCCGCGCATGTCGAGGCGTTCACGGAGCATCTCTTCGCGGAGGCCGCGCGCGCATGAGCGAGAAGAAGACCCAACCCGCACGCAGGCGCTCGCTCGGCTACCACACGGCCTCCGTGCGGAACGCGATCGTGACCAAGTTCCCCGACGCGCTCCTCGGCGGGCGGCTGCGCGCGCGGCACATCGTGCAGCCGATCGAGATCGCCGAGCGCACGCTCGCGAGCGCCAACTGGCCGAAGGCCTTCGACGGCCTGCGCATCGCGCACATCTCCGACATCCACTTCGGCCATCTCCTCGGCCCCGAGCGGCTCATGCAGGCGGTCGACGCCGTGCGCGCCGTGCGGCCCGACCTCATCGCCATCACGGGCGACCTCGTCGACCTCTCCGCGGACGAGTCGCCGCTTCTCTTCGAGCATCTCTCGCTCCTGAAGGCCTCGCTCGGCGTCTTCGTCGTCCTCGGAAACCACGACCACCTCGACCACCCGCGCTCGATCGTGCGCGGGGCGCGCGACGCGGGGCTGATCCCGCTCACAGACGAGTCGGTGCGCGCGGGCGGCCGCAACGGCCTCCTCGTCGCGGGCATCGACTGGTCGAAGTCGATCCCGGGCTGCATCGAGCGCCTCCGCCGCTGCGGCATGGCGCGCTCCGACCTCCTCCTCGCCCACAACCCGAAGGCCTTCGTCGGCGCGGTCGACCGCGAGATCCCGCTGACGCTGTCGGGCCACACCCACGGCGGGCAGGTGGCGCGCCGCGCGAACCGCCGCCACAACCTCGTCTTCACGCAGCGGCTGAGCGCGGGCCACTACCAGGAAGGCGACTGCCACCTCTATGTCACGAACGGCGTGGGCGCGTGGTTTCCGCTGCGCGTGAACTGTCCGCCCGAGATCGCCGTCATCGAGATGCGCGCGCGCTGATACGCTGCGCCGATGCCGCTCTCGATCGCTCCAGCGCTTCTCGTCGCATCCGTCCTTGCCGCAGACCAGTCCGCAGAGCCCGCTGCGGTCGCCATCGCAGACGACGCCCCCGCGTTCAAGCTGTCGCTCTCGCTCGAGGCGTGGTTCCCCCGCCTCGAGGGCGAGTTCACGGACGGCCCCGCCGATGTCGATGTCCGCACGCCCGACCTGCACGACTCCGAGCCGAGCTTCGCGGGGGCGCTTTCCTTCCGCCAGGACCGCCTCGAGGTCGCGCTGCGCGGGTTCGCCTTCGCGACGGACGGCGGCGGCGCCGCAGACACGGCCTTCGAGCTCGGTGGCCTCGCCGTCGACGCGGGCGACGCCTTCACAGCGGACTTCTCGTGGTGGTCGGTGGGCGCGGAGGTCACCTACGACTTCTACCGCCCGCTCGCTGAGCAGCCGACGCCGTGGGGCGAGCCACGCGCCGGCTGGAAGCCCGCCGCGAACGCGACCGATCTCTCGGTCTTCCTCCTCGTGTCGGCGGATCTCAACCAGTTCGAGCGCACGCTTTCGAACCTCGACACGGGCCTCTCCACCGACGCGAACGAGACCTTCGCGAGCCTCGCCGTCGGCGTCGGCTTCCGCCTCTCGTTCGACACGAAGCCGAGCATGCCCCTGATCCGCCGCATCGACCTCGGCGCGAAGGCGGCCTACGGCGCACATCTCGCGTTCGGCGGCGGCGACGGCGGCACGGGCGGCCGCATCGAGGCGGACATCCACGCGCACTTCAGCGAGCAGCTCTCCGCATACTTCGGCTACCGCTACTCGGGCGGCGGCTTCGAGGGCGAGGACATGACGCTCGACGGAAGCCTGCAGGGAATCCGCGGCGGCATCCGCTTCGAGTTCTGACCTGCCACGACGACCGCCATGCTTCCAGCGCACGGACCATCGCCAGAGCCCCCGCGCAAGCCCGCGCTTCCAGCGGGCGCCGTGCGCCTCGGCGGCGGCTGCGCGGTCGACCCTCGCGCGCTCGTGTTCACCTTCGCGCGCGGCGGCGGGCCTGGCGGCCAGCATGTCAACAAGACGAGCACGAAGGCGCTGCTGCGCGTCCTCCTGCGCGACCTCCACGGCCTCGCGCCCGATGCGATGAACAGGCTGCGCGCGCTCGCGGCGTCGCACCTCGTCGGCGAAGGCGACGACGAGGCGATCCTGATCGCGGACCACTCGTCGCGCTCGCAGGCGGACAACCGCGAGGCGTGCCTCGTGCGGCTGAAGACGCTCGTGTCGATGGCCGCGAAGCGCCCCAAGGTGCGGCGCGCCACGAAGCCGACGCGCGGATCGAAGGAGCGTCGCCTGGAGGCGAAGAAGCGCGAGGGCGAGAAGAAGCGCGACCGACGCTGGAGCGAGTGAACGCGCAGACGAGCGCGCCGCGTCACTCGCGCTCGACGCGCGGCGCCCCGAGCCTGAGGCGCGCGTACGGGTTCGCGGCGTCGGGCGCGGGAATCACCTCGTCGAAGAGGATTCCGCGGCGCTCGCCCGCCTGCGCGCGGCGTGGTTCCGCGCGCGCGGGAGCAGCCGCCGCGCTTTCATCCTCCGCCACGCGGCCATCGATGCGCGCATCGACGCGGGACGCGCTGCCATCGACGCGCGCATGCACGGCGCCATCGATCCGGCCGTCGAACTGCCCCGGCGCGAAGGTCGGCTGCGGCGGCGCGATGGGCTGCGTGTGCAGCACACCCGGCATCCCGATCGAGTAGACGGTTCCGGGCGGTGCGACCGCCACGCGGCCGTTGCGTGTGCCGCGGTAGACGCTCTCGGGGAAGATCGCGAAGAGCGCGCCGTTTCCGCGCATCAGGAGGTCGTCGCGCCCAGGCACCCGATAGACGCGCTGGAAGCCCGTGGGAAGGCGCATGTCGACGCCCTCCATGCGCAGGCTCGTGCCGAGCGCGCCGACATCCTCGCGGCCCTGGTCGACGAGGACGAGCGGATCGCGCATCGGCCCCGCCGCAGCCGTCGGCTCGACCCGCCGCACGGGCGAACCTTCGCGAAGCGGCTGCACGGGCGCGACCGCAGGCGGCGCCCCGAGCAGGAGGATGATGGCGAGCATCGCAGTCATTGGGTCCGTGGAGCGGCTATCGGCGCTCGGAGTCGGCTGTCTTGAGGGGACTCTCGGGTGAGACGCGCCGGAACACCCCCCACTCTGCCACGCTCGTGGTGAGGGCGGGCAGGAACCGTTCCCCTGAATCCGTGCGTACGACGAGCCCGCGCATCGGTTCGAGCGAGACGACCTCGCCCTCGACGGGCCCTTCGGGGGTCGCGAAGAGCGCGCGCGTCCCGCGCAGGGCGTCGCGGCGCGCGAAGGCGGCCACGAGGTGCGCGTCGCTCGCGACAAGCGCCGCGTCGATCGTCCGCATGAGCTCGAGCAGGACATCCATGCGGTTCGGCGAGGTGCCGAGGATCGCGAGGCTCGTGGCGCGCGACGCGAGCTCGCCCTCGAAGGCGTGCTGCGACACATTGATGCCGATGCCGACGACCGCGAGGTCGCCGCGCCGCTCGATCAGCACGCCCGCAAGCTTGCGCCCGGCGACGACCGTGTCGTTCGGCCACTTGATGCCGACCTCGCCCGACCCCGACTCGAGCAGCGACGCACACGCCTCCGCGGCTGCGACAGCGCCGATCAACGCGAGCCGCTCGCTCGACTGCGCCTCTACGACGAAGCTCGCGGCCACGCCTTCCGTGCCCGTGTCGGCCCACTGCCTGCCGAAGCGCCCGCGGCCCGCCGTCTGCCGCCACGCCGTGACGAGCGTGCCCGCCTCCGCCGCGCGCGTCTCGGGCGCATCCTGCGTCGTCGGCGTCTCGTCGAGCACGACCACGCGCTTGATGGAGCCGAGCGCGGCGCACGCGTGGTTCAGGCGCCAGCGCCACGAGTCGATGTCGACTCCCGACGCGCTCACCGCGCGGCTCCGTCGCCTTCGATGTCGAGCTCGATCTCGAGATCAAGCCCGAGGTCGAGCGCGCCCGCCGAGTGCGTGATCGCACCGACGGAGATCCGCTCGACGCCGCTCGACGCGATGCGCCGCACCGTGTCGAGCCGCACGCCGCCCGAAGCCTCGAGCTCGATCGTCGACTGCGCGCGGTCGCGCCGCCGCACGGCCTCGGTGAGCATGCCCGCGTCCATGTTGTCGAGGAGGACGAGGTCGAGCACGCCGCGCTCGAGGGAAAGCAGCGCATCGAGCTGCGCGAGGTCGTCGACCTCGCACTCGATGAACGCGACGGGCGCGATGGCGCGCGCGCGCTCGGCCGCCGCGCGCACGCGCTCGGCGAGCGGCACTCCCGCGAACGCCGCGAGATGGTTGTCCTTGAGGATCACGCCATCGAAGAGGCCGATGCGGTGAAGCGTGGCGCCGCCGCAGCGCGAGGCGTACTTCTGCAGCGTGCGCAGCCCGGGGATCGTCTTGCGCGTGTCGCAGATCCGCGCGCGCGAGCCGCGCACGGCGTCGACGAACTGCGCGGCGAGGGTCGCGCTCCCCGAGAGCAGCGTGAGGAAGTTGAGCATCGTGCGCTCGTGCGAAAGCAGCGCGCGCAGCGGGCCCTCGACCGCCGCGACGGGCGTGCCGCGGCCGATCGGCGAACCGTCCTCGACGAGCGCGCGGAACGAGAGCCCCGCCCGCGCCGCCACCATCTCCGCCACGCGCACGCCCGCAAGGACACCCTCGGCGCGGCTCACGATGCGCGCGCGGCCGCGTGCTTCGTCGCCGAAGCAGGCCATCGTCGTCACATCGCCCGCATCGCCGAGATCCTCGGCCAACGCAGCGGAAATCGCGCGTTCGGCGTCTGCGCGGCAGAGCGCGTCGAAGAGCGCGGGAAGCGGAAGCGCGTTCCAGTCGGGTCGTCGTGAAGCGGCCGTCATCGGGAGAGCGCCGCCTGCATCGACTTCACGAGTTCCGCGGCGCGGCCGGCGTCGAGCGACCCCGCGTTCCAGCCGACCCCGAGCCCCGCCTGCCCGAGCTTCGGAATGATGTGGAAATGGACATGCATCACGGCCTGGTGCGCCGCCGCGCCGTTGTTCTGGAGGATGTTGTAGGCGGTGGCCCCCGTCGCGGCCATCACGGCCCGGGCGAGGCGCGGCAACGCGCGGCCGATCGCGGCGGCGCTCTCGTCGGAGAGCTCGTGCAGGTGCGCCTTCGCCTCCTTGGGGATCACGAGGAGGTGACCGTCGGAGAGAGGCCCGATGTCGAGGAACGCGAGGACATGCTCGTCCTCGTACACGCGATGGCACGGAATCTCGCCACGAAGGATCTTCGAGAAGATCGTCATGCGGCGAGTGTAGTGGATCGGCGACGGGCTGTTCCCGTGGCTTTCTCCCATGGCTTTCTCCCAGCCGTCGACTCCCACGATCGTCGTTCCGCAGACTTCGTTTGCGGGCACTCAT
>CAYMSD010000041.1:0-26328 GCA_964393015.1 uncultured Klebsiella sp. | reverse complement strand
GACGGCTGACATCACCCGTTCCCTGGACTTCGTCCAAGGGCACGCGTGCGTTCTGCAGCATCAAAGAGACGCAGCAGCGGCGCCCGCTCAAGCCTCGCCCGCCATCACGCGCATTCGCGGTAGTGGATCGGCTCCTCATCGGCACGACGCGTGAGGCACACGGGCGCGGCAGGCTCCTGCACGGCGCGCAGGCGCTCGAGATACTCGCGGAGCGCGCTTGCCTCGAACTCCATCAGCCAGTCGCTCGACGCGGTCGGGTTGAGTTCGCGGATCTCGTCGATCAGTCGGTACTGCTCTGCCACGGGACAACCTCCGTGGAGTCAAGGATCGGCCACGGCTCCCCCGACGCTTGAATCGGATCGCAGCCCGCGCTTATCGCCCCGACATCAGCTCGGAGAGCTTGCGCTTCAGGAGCGCCACCCGCAGGAGGCTGCGGACGCGGGTCAGGAGCTCGAGCTTGTTGACGGGCTTGGTGAGGAAGTCGTCCGTGCCGCTCTCGACCGCGCGCTCGTGGTCGCCGACCTCATGCAGCGCCGTCACCATGATCACCACGATGTCGCGGGTGGCGGGCTCGCTCTTCAGCTTGCGGCAGACCTCGAAGCCCGACATCTTCGGCATCATCACATCGAGAAGCACGAGATCGGGCTTCTCGCGGTGGATCGCCTCGATCGCCTCGAGCCCGTCGCGCGCGGTCGACAGCGCGCACGGGAGCGTCTCGAGGTACGCCTGCATCAGCTCGAGGTTCTGCTGGTTGTCGTCGACGAGGAGGATCCTCGCGTTCGAGAGGTCGGACAGCGCGCTTTCGTCGATCGATGGCTGGGTCGCACCTGACATGCCGCGATTCTAGCAAAACGAGCCGTCAGAGCCCGAGGGCGCGCGCGGCGAGATCCACGGGATGCAACGCCTCGCGGCCCGTTCCGTCGTGGATCTGGTGACGGCAGCTCGTCCCGGGCGCGCACACGACCGCGTCGTCCGCCGCGCGGACCGCGGGAAACAGGCGCTCCTCGCCGATCGCCATGGAGAGGTCGTAGCGGCGGTCGACATATCCGAAGCTCCCCGCCATGCCGCAGCAGCCCGTGTCGAGCACGGAAAGATCCGCGCCGAAGATGCGGCGCAGGAAGCGCGCGGAACTTTCAGTCGTCCAAAGAGCCTTCTGATGACAGTGCCCGTGCAGGACGACGCGGTCGTGCTGCGCGGGAAGCGCGGGCCGCCGCGGATGCCCGTCCCACGCGCGATCGAGGAACTCCTCGACCAGGAAGGTCTTCCGCGCGAGCGCCTCGCGTGCGGCGCGCGCATCCGTCGCGGCGCCCCCGCCGAGTCCCGGCGGAAGCAGCTCGAGCCAGTCGTCTCGGATCGCGCTGGCGCAGCTCGGCTCGAGCACGAGCACGGCATCGGCCGAGGAGTCGGCGAGCAGCTGCCCGAGCGCGCCCGCGGCGCGCGCGATCTCATCACGGGCTTCCGCAAGCAGCCCCGTCGAGATCAGGCTTCGGCCGCAGCAGCCCACGTCGGCGAGGATGACGCGGTAGCCGAAGGCCTCGAGGAGCCGCACCGCGGAACGCCCGATGCCCGGCTCGTTGTAGGCGGCGAAGCAGTCGCCGAAGAGGATCACGGATCGCGTCGCGGCCGCGGGCTCGCGCCCGCGGAACCAGTCGAAGAGCGACGCGCCGAACGCGGGGATCGACCGCCGCGGGTCGACGCCGAGCACGGCGTGCGCAAGCGCCTTCGCGATCGGCGTGGCGTTCACGATGTTCGCGATTCGATGGAAGCGTGACCCGAGCGCGTTCAGCCGCCGCACATGTCCGAAGACCCGCGCCGAGAGCGGCGCGCCGTCGCGCGCGTAGCGCTGCGCGGTGTACTCGGCCTTCAGCTTCGAGATGTCGACGTTCGACGGACACTCCGTCTTGCACGCCTTGCAGGAGAGGCACAGATCGAGCGTCTCGATCGTCTCGGGATCGTTCCAGCGGTCCTTCGACAGCTGCCCCGTCACCGCGAGGCGCAGCGCGTTGCCGCGGCCGCGCGTCGCGTGGCGTTCGTCCTTGAGCGCGCGGTACGACGGGCACATGCTCGTGCCGCCGGACATGCGTCGGCACAGACCTGCGCCGTTGCAGCTCTCGATCGCGTGCTCGAAGCCCTCCTCGCGGTCGTAGCGGAAGAAGGTCCGCACGGGCTCCGCATGGAGGTCGTGCCCGCCGGGCGCGACGCGCAGGTTGTCGACGATCCTCTCCGCAGGACCCGTGTCGACGATGTTGCCCGGGTTGAGCAGCCCCTTCGGATCGAACACGGACTTCACGGCGCGCAGCGCGCCGCAGATCGTCTCGCCGAAGTACTCGCCGAGAAGCGGCGACCGCACGCGGCCGTCGCCGTGCTCGCCCGACAGCGCGCCGCCGTAGCGCGCGACGAGCTGCGCGATGTCCTTCGCGATCGCGACCATCACCGTGCGGTCCTTCGGATCGTGGATCGCGACGAGCGGACGGATGTGGAGGCACCCCACCGACGCGTGCGCGTAGTACGCGGCCGTCGTGCCATGCTTCGTGACGATCGCGCGGAAATCCTCGACGAAGTCGGGCAGCTTCGCGGGGTCGACCGCGGTGTCCTCGACGAAGGTGAACGGCTTGCGCGCGCCCGGAACGCCGTGCAGCAGCGGCTCGCCCGCCTTGCGCAGCTTCCAGGCCTTCAGCCGCTCTGCGGCGCCCGTGTAGGTCGACATCGCGGCGCCGGGCAGCGCCGCGCGCAGCGCGTCGAAGCGCCCCGGCAGCTCGTCGGCGCGGTCTGCGAAGTACTCGACATAGAGGACGGCGCCGAGCGAACCCGAGGCGGGCTTCGGCATCAGCTCGACATACTGGCGGTACTCGGTGTTGCGCAGCGCGACATCGATCACCACATCGTCGACGAGCTCGACCGCCGCGGGCTTCGTCGCGAGGATCGCCTTGAGGTTCGCGAGCGACTCGCGCACGCTCGCGAAGCCGATGATCGCGAGCCCCCGCTCCTTCGGCTTCGGCACGAGCGCAAGCTCGGCGCGCAGCGTGGTCGCGAGCGTGCCTTCCGCGCCGCAGACGAGATGCGCGAGGTTGACCTTGTCGTAGGTCCCCGGCGTCGAGCGCTCGAGCTGGTCGAGGAAGATGTCGAGCGAATAGCCGTCGACATGGCGCAGGATCTTCGGAAAACGCGCCTTGATCTCGCCCGCGATCGGCCGCACGATGGCCGCGACCGCGTCGGCGATCGCCCGCTGCGCGGGGCTTCTGTCGCAGCTCCCCTCCTCGAGGCGGTGCACCGATCCGTCGGCGAGCACGACCTCGAGCGCCACGAGGCTCTCCACCGTGCGTCCGTAGAGGATCGAATGGGCGCCCGCGGAGTTGTTGCCGATCATGCCGCCGAGCGTGGCGTGCGAGCTCGTGGCCACATCCGGGCCGAACATGAGGCCATGCTGCGACAGCGCCTCGTTCAGCTGGTCGAGCGTCACGCCGGGCTCGACGACTGCGCGGCGCCGCTCGGGGTCGATCGAGAGGATCGCGCGGCAATGCTGGGAGAAGTCGACGATCACCGCGCGGTTCACGCTCTGCCCGGCGAGCGCTGTGCCCGAGCCGCGCGGCAGCATGGGCACGCCCTCCTCGGCGAGGTGCCGGACCACCGCCGCGCCGTCCTCGACCGAGTGCGGCACGACCACGCCGATCGGCTCGACCTGGAAGATGCTCGCGTCGGTCGCGTAGAGCATGCGGTCGTGGCGACCGAAGCGGATGTCGGCCCGCGCGACGGATCGCAGCGCGCGGGAGAGCGACAGGCGCAGCGCGTCGAGCGCGTCGCCGCGCTCGGCCAGCGGGAGGCTCGTCGAGTGGTGGTCCGTGGTGCGCGCCGCCGTCATGCGCGAAGCATAATCGCGCGCGGCGAAACCCTCAGGGCGCCGCGGGCCCCTTCTCTTCCGCGGGTGCAGCGATCTCGCCGCAGAGCTCCTCGAGCTTCTCGCGGAGCTCGCGATGGCTGCGCGGAGACGCGCCCTCCCACACTCCCGCGATGCGCCCGTCCGGCGCGACGAGGAATGTGGTCGGGAACGCACGCACGAGCCAGCGCCGCGCGGCCATGCCGTCCATGTCGAGCGTGCTCGCGAACGGCACGCCAGCGTCGGAGAACGCCTTCAGCGCGCCCGCGATGCGGGTCTCGCGCTCGGCGCGCTCGCCCCGCTCGGCCGTGTTCACGAGGAGAACCACCGCGCGGCCCTCGAACTCCTTGGCCAGCTTCGCGAGCTCGGGGAGCGCCGCGATGCACGGGCCGCACCAGGTCGCCCAGAAATCGACGACCACGGGCTTCGGCCGAGCATCGACGAGGTTCCAATCGCCCCCGCCGACCTTCGGCAGCGCCAGCTCAGGCGCAGGCTCGCCCGCCTTGAGCGACGGCACATCCTCGTCCTCGCCCGCGCCGGGCGTCGTGTCGATGAGCGCCGCGAGGCCATCGACCTTCTGCCGCGACGAGACATCGAGCGCAAAGGTGGCGTCCGCGGGCGCGTCCTTCGGGCGCCGCGCCTTCGACTCGACGCGCCAGCGCAGCTTCGCGCCTTCCTCGACATCGGGCCCGCTGTGCATCGTTCCGACCGCGGATTCGACGAGATGGGTCTCGGGGTCGTAGGAGAGCCTGAGCTCCTCCGCACCGTCGTCCGAAAGCAGCACCAGCACATCGGAGACCTGGCCGTCGACCTCCTCCTTCTCGACCCGCGACGGGACGACATTCGGGATCTGCGGCATCAGCTGCATGCAGACCTCGAACGGATCCTCCTCGCCAAGCGCGAGCGCAAGCTCGGGGAACGGCAGGTTCTGGAACGCATTGAAGAGCGAGTAGTACGGCGACCCGTGGTCGGAGACCTCGAGGTAGGTGAGCGCGCTCGACGCGTGCGTGGCGCGGACCTTCTCCTCGGCGAACCGAAGCTCGAAGTCGCGCATCCACACGATCGCGCGGCGGCCCGACCCGAAGAGGAACCGCGCCTGCATGGGCTGCGAGCGCTGGGCACCGCCGCCCGCCGCCTCATCGGCGCGCACGGCCTCGACCGTGGCGGTCACGCTGACCTCGACGCCCTTCTCGTCGCGGTAGGCGTCGATGATCCTGCGAAGGACCGCCTCGGCGGCCGCAGGGTCGGCCTTCGCCGCCGCGGGTGCCTGAGGCACCCCGTCCTGTGCAAGGGCCGCTGCGGGGGCCGCGGCCTGAAGCAGCATGGCCGCGAGCGTGGACGCGAGCAGACGGCGCACGGTCGCACGGAGACGGCTGTTCGAAGGGGACGGCATGGCGGCGGAGCTCCTTTCAGGTCAACGAGCGCGAAGCGCGTCCACTGTACCCGCGCCGCGCGGCGCCACGCCGTGCGCGGGAGTGGAAAAAGACAGAGGCCGCGCGCGGGTCTCGCGCGCGGCCTCGGGGTGCAAGCGTGCCGGAATCATCCGCCCGTGGCGGCGAGGGCCTTCTCGGTCTCGGCCTTGAGCTGCTCGACGATCACGGCGGGATTGTTCGGGTCGATGCCCTGGTGGATCGCGGCGACGGTTCCGTCCGGGCCGATGACGACGGTCGCGGGGATGCCGCTGAAGCCGTAGGCCTGGATGACGGAGTTGTCCATGTCGATGAGCGTCGGCATGGCGAAGCCCTGCTTCGTCCAGTACTCGCCCACCGACTTGGTGCGCTCCTCGCCCTGCTTCTGCTCGAGCGTGTTGATGCCGAAGACGACGATGGGCTTGCCCGACTCGGTCGCCCACTTGGCGAAGTCGGAGATGTGCGGGAGGCCGCGCTTGCACGGGCCGCACCACTCCGCCCAGAAGTCGATCACGACGACCTTGCCCTTGAGGCCCTCGAGGCTGACGGTCTTGCCGTCGAGGTCGACGAGCGAGAAGCCAGGAGCGGCCGCACCGACCTCGATCGCCTGCGGGCCGAGCTCGTCGGGCGAGGCGACCTGCTTCTTGCCCGCCTCGTCGAAGGCGACGGGAGTGGCGAGCGCGTCGGAGACGACGGGCTTCATCTGGAGTTCGAGCGCGAACATGAATCCCGGAGGGGCGCCCGGGGGAGCGACATTGAGCTTCGCCCCCGAGAGGAGCTTCGAGGCCGCGTCGATCGAGTAGACGCCGACGGAGCTTCCCTCGCCGGCCACGAGGACGCGACCGCCGTCGGCCGGGTCGAAGCCCGTGATCTTCGCGCCGGGGATGAACCCGCCCGCGAGCTCGAGCCCGAGGTCCTTCGGCTCCGAGGGGTCGTAGGTCCACTTCGGGAACGGGAGGTCGAAGCCGCCGAGCGCCTTGCCGAGCGTGTCGACGATCGAGCCCTCGAGCGGATAGGCCACGAACTTGCTCGGAGCCTCGTCGCTGAGGAGATAGACCTTGCTGTTGACCGAGAGGATCGACATCGGGCCCATGCCGAGGCGCGTGCCCGCTGCGTCGCGGTCGACGGACATCGACTGCTCGTTGCGGCGCCCCATCATGTCGACGACGATCGTGAGCGTGTCGGAGTAGGCCTTCGCGCTGCGGTACGCCTCCGCGGTCGCCTTGAGCGCCTCCTCGGCGGCCTTGATCGACTCGGGCGACTTCATCGCGTCGGTGAAGTCCTTCGCGATGTCGGGAACGGCGGGCATCTCGAAGGCGGGCATCTCGCCACCGGCCGGCGGCGCGTCGTCCTGTGCGAGAGAGGGCGCCGCGAGGATCGCGGCGAACAGGCCGGCGGCGATGGAGGCGCGGGCACGCAGGGTGAGGGTGGTCATGTTCGACTCCTGAGGGAAACGCGCGTGTGACGCGCGCCCCGCCGTGCGATCGGCCGAAGCGGCCGAGGCCTGCCCGCGAGTGCGCGCCCTAGGCGCGTTCCGACTCGTCGAGCGGGCCGATCCGAACCGCATCCGAGCGGCCGGGGCAAGCACGAAGCAGGGATTCTAGCCGTTCCCCCGAAACGGGATCGCGCATCCAACCCGCGATTTCCGCAGCGGGAAGGAGGACGAATGCGCGCTCGCGGAACCGTGGGTGCGGCAGCGCAAGGTCGCCGTCGGAGACGGTCGATTCCCCGTGCAGGATGAGATCGAGGTCGATTTCCCGCGCCGTCCAGCGCGACTCGCTGCGGCGGCGGCCGAGGTCGCGCTCGATCGCCAGGAGCCGCCCGAGGAGATCCCGCGGCGCGAGCGCCGTCGCGAGCAGCACGGCGGCGTTCAGGTAGCGCGGCTGGTCGGGCGGACCGACGGGCGCCGTGTCGTAGACGCCCGAGAGGGCGACCATGCGCGTGGCGGGCAGCGCACGCAGGGCCTCGACCGCGGACGCCAGGTTCGCCAGGCGGTCGCCGAGGTTCGCGCCGAGCGCGACGAGGGCGTGCGCCTCGCCCTCGCGCAGTCCGTCAGGTGCGCTCGACACGGCAGGCCTCCCCTTCCGCCCACAGGAGCGGCCGCGTGGCCTCGCCGAGGAGCGCGAAGCGCGCGCACGCAAGCGCAAGGTGCGCGGTACGGCTCCGCACGGTGGCGCGGTCTCCGGGGAAGTGGAAGCGCCGCGACACCACCTCGGCGCCGCGCTCCGCGAGCGCGATGTAGACGGTGCCGACGGGCTTCGCCTCGCTTCCGCCGGATGGGCCAGCGACGCCCGTCGTCGAAAGCGCGAGCGCGGCGCCCGTGCGAGCGAGCGCGCCGCGCGCCATCTCGATCGCCGTCGCGTGGCTCACCGCGCCGTGCGCGGCGAGCGTCGCTTCGCCCACGCCGAGGTCCGCGACCTTGCGCGCGTTCTCATAGGTGATGAAGCCACCTGCGAACCACGCGCTCGAGCCCGCGACATCGGTGATGCGCGCGCCGAGAAGGCCGCCCGTGCAGCTCTCCGCGGTCGCGAGCATGAGCCCGCGCTCCGCGAGCATCGCTCCGACGACCGACGCGAGCGACTCGCCGTCGCGGCCGAAGATGATCGAGCCGACGCGCGCGCGGCAGAGCGCGACCGTCTCCTCGAGCGCCGCCCGCGCCGAATCGCCCGCGCCCGTCGCGCGGATCCGGATCGAGACGATTCCGTCGCTCGCGGTCGTGCCGACGGAAGGCTCGCGGCCGCGCGACATGAGGTCGCCGAGCATCTCGCCGATCGAGCTCTCACCGAGGCCGATCGTGTGGAGCGCGGTCGTGGCGACGACGGTGTCGCCGCGCGCGACGGCGGGCGCCACGAAGCGCGTGAACATCGGGCGCATCTCGTTGGGCGGTCCCGGGAGGCAGAAGACGCCCGCGCGGCCGTCGCGCGCCGGCGCGGCGAGGCCCGGCGCGGTGCCGTGCGGGTTCTCGAGGAGCCGCGCGGACGGCGGGCGCAGCGCTTGCCGCAGGTTCGACGCGGGCATCGGCCGGCCGCGCGCCGCGAACCAGCCGGCGAGATGCGCGACACCCGCCGGGTCCTCGACGAGCGCGGCATCTGCGCCGTCGACGAGGTCACGGAGCGCCTCGCGCGTGAGGTCGTCGAGCGTGGGCCCGAGGCCACCCGTCACGACGAGCGCGTCGTGCGTCGACGCGAGCGCGTGCATCGCGTCCGCAAGCGCCGCGCGGTCGTCGCCCACGGTGCGGCGCTCGCCCGGCGCGGCCCCGAGCGCGCAGAGTTCCTGCGCGATCCACCGCGCGTTCGTGTCGTCGATCTGGCCGAGCACGAGTTCGTCGCCGACCGAGAGGATGGCGACGCGCGCGGCGCGCGCAGCCCCTGCGGCGTCCGATGCGCCGGTCACCGTCCGCCCGCTCCGCCGACGCCTTCTTCCGACAGGCGCACGACCTCGGCGTAGCGCTCGGCGACCGCCGCGCCAAGCAGGCGGCGCAGCTCGTCGGCGGGCGACGAGCCCTCGAGCCAGAGCCCCGTCCCCGCCCACGCGGGATTCTTCGCGAGGTAGCCCGCGGCGACGGCCGCGCGCCCCTCGCGCGTGGCGAGGTCGTGGAGCGTGCCGTCGGGCGCGCGCACGGAGGGCATGGCGTCGAAGGCCTCGAGCATCGCCTTCAGCGTGGGGTCGGAGACATCCGCCGCGGTCACGAGCATGCCGCGGCCCGAGGAGGGCGCGGGATAGGCGGGATGCTCGCGGATCGCGCGCCACGCGCGCGCGAGCTCGCTGCGGCGGTCCGCGCAGACCGCGCTGAAGAGCGGCGCGATGAAGTTGCGGGCGTTCGGATCGGGGTCGCGCACGGCGCTCGCCAGCGCGAACGGGTCGACCTGGTCGATGAACTCGGCGCCGTGGCGCTCGATGAACGAGCGCCGCACGGGCATGCGGCGAAGCTCGAACTCCCGCGGCCCGAGCGCGCCGTCCTCGCGCTTCTCCGCGCGGAACTGCCACAGCGCCTGTCCCTCGTCGCTGAGCGCGAACCGGATGAATCGCTCCGCGGTCTCCTTGTTCGGCGCATTGGCGAGAAGCGCGATCGGGTCGGGGTCGATCACGGTCTGCCCGGGCGGATCGACATAGCCGAGGCGGTCGGGGTCGCCCGCGTCGCGGATCGCCTGCGCCTGGTAGCGCCCGTAGAAGTCGATGCACGGCCCCGCGGCGCTGTCACCCGAGGAGACATCGAGCGGAACCTTCGGCGCGCTCGACGCGACGCTGCGCGCGTTCGCGCTCATGCGGCGGATGATCTGCCACCCGCGCTCCCATCCGAGGCGCTGGATGATCGCCTCGAGCGCGGTCTTCACCGAGCCCGACTGCGCGGGGTTCACGAGCGTCACGCTGCCCGCAAGCCGCGCATCGGCGAGTTCCGACCACTCCGTCGGCTCGTCGAGCCCGAGGTCCGCAAGCCGGTCGCGGTTGTAGACGATGCCGAAGCCCGAGAGCGCGACGCCGAACCAGTAGCCGTCGGGGTCGTAGAGCGTGTTGTCGCCGATCGAGTTTGCGCCGTAGGTCTCCGAGAGCCACGAGGCGTCGAGGTCGGGCTGCGCCAGGATGCGGCCGCTGCGGCGGTCCTCGCCCGAGCCGACCACGGTCTCGCGCTTCAGCTGGCCGTACTCGTAGCTTCCGCCGCCGAAGACGAGGTCGGCGTTCCCGCCGATCGGCCTGCCCTCGCGCAGCGCGGCGGCCGCGTTCGCATCGAGGATGCGGCGGATCTCGCTGGTGCCGCCGGGGGTGTTCCACACCACCGTCGCCGGCTCGCCGAAGTTCCGCTCGTGCCACGCGCGGAAGGCGCGTCCGAACTCGCTGCGGATCTGCTCGTTGTGCGGCGTGTAGATGATCACGCGGCGCGCGGATCGCGGCGCGCGGTCGCCGCGGTCGGCGAAGACGACGGGAAGCGCCGCGAGGACGACGAGGAGGAAGGGCAGGATGAAGGGCTTGAGCCGCATCGCGTTCTCCTACTTCGCGCCTGCGGCGATCGCGCGGATCTCGTCCGCGAAGGCCTTCGCCGCATCGCGCACGGCGGACTTCCAGTCGGCGCCGCCCTGCGCGGCAGGGTAGATGACCGATCGGCTCGCCGTGATGAGCGCGCCTTCGCTGCCGCGGGTGAACGCCGCGCGGACATCGTCCGCGGTCCCGCCCTGCGCGCCATACCCCGGCACGAGGAACACCGCGTGCGGCATGCGCGCGCGCAGCGCGGCGATCTCGGCGCGCTTCGTGGCGCCGACCACCGCGCCGAGCGCGGAGTAGCCCGATGCGCCGAGCGACTCGCGGCCGACCTCGGTGACGAGGTCCGCGACCATCTCGGCGACGCTTCGCCCATCGGCGAGACGCGCGCCCTGCAGGATGTCGCCCGACGGGTTGCTCGTGCGCACGAGGGCGAACGCGGCGCCGCCCGACGCGAGGAACGGACGGAGGCCGTCCGCGCCGAGATACGCGTTCACGGTCGTCCAGTCCGCTCCGAACGCGCGCGCCGAGGCAGCGTAGTGCTCGGCGGAGATCCCGATGTCGCCGCGCTTCGCGTCGTAGACGACGACGAGGCCCGAGCCGTGCGCCGCGCGCAGCACGCGCGCCATGGCCGCGAAGCCCTCCGCGCCGTATCGCTCGAAGCACGCCGCCTGGATCTTCACCGCTGCAGCGCGATCGGCGACGGCATCGACGACGCCGATCGAGAAACGCTCGATCGCCTGCGCGCACGCGGCGGCATCGGCGCGATCGGACGGGGCCAGGGCGCTCGGCAGACGCTCCACCACGGGGTCGAGTCCGACGCATGTGGCCGCCCCCACCGTTCGGACGCGGGCGAGGAGGCGGTCTGCTGGATGTGCGTCGTTCATGGAGGCGGTTCGATCGCGCGCTGCGCCGGGAGATGGTGACACGGAGCTCGCCGACATGGGCGGCGATTGTACGGTGGGTGAACGACAGAGGCGGCGCCGCGCGGCCAGGCGTCACGGAGCCGTTCCGTGCGCCTCGCAAAGCCCGCGCAGGTAGCTCCAGGTGTAGATCCCCGTGTCGTGCCCGTCGCTGAAGCGGATGCGGAGCGCGTAGTGCCCCACGGGCTCGACGGCATCGATCCTGAGCGGCCCCTGCGCCGCCGCGTTCGCGGGAAGGACCGTGAACGGGTTGCGCGCCATCGCCGCGCGGAGCTCGCGCATGTCCGCCGACGGCGACTGCCTTCGCAGAAGCCCGACCGCGAGGAAGCGCTCGGTTCCATCGCTCCAGCGAAGGAGAAGCCCGCGCTCACGCTCGACTTCGATGTGGATCGGCCTCGGGGTGTCGGACGGAGCGGTCATGGGCGCCATGCTACGCTCGGCGCCATGACGCGGGACCGACTTCCCCCGATGGCGCCGCACGAGCTCCCGCCGCTCGATGCGTCGCTTGGGGCGCCGCCCGTCGCGGGCGCGGCGCCCATCTTCGCGGTGCGCATCGAGGTGTCGCCCGACGAGACCAGCGCGCTCGTTCCGCACGCGAACAACATCGTGATCCTCGGGTGGGTCGACCTCGCGGCGAGCCTGCACGGCGCGCACGCGGGCGCCGCACGCGAGGAGATCGCGCGCGAGGGGCGCATGTGGTTCGTGGCGCGCCACGAGATCGACTATCTCGCCGAGGCGTTCGTGGGCGACAGGCTCGTCCTCGCGACCTGGGTCGAGCGCGCGGGGCGCACAAGCCTCGTGCGCGCGACGGCGATCGTGCGGCCCGACGGAACGGCCGTCGCTCGCGCGCGCAGCCGCTGGGCATTCGTCGACCTCGCCACGCGACGCCCCTGCGCGATTCCCGCCGCAGTGCTCGCCCGCCTTACGGGCGCCGCGCCGCCGAACGGCGATGCGCGCGCGAACGGGGAAACGCCAAAGAAAAACCCCGTTCGATCAGAGGTCTGAGCGGACGGGGCGGAGGGGAGAAAGATGACGAGATTGGTTTCGCGCACCCTCGCCCACGCGGCTCTTGAGCCTCGTGAAGCGCGATGTGCGCCAGGAGCCGGTCCGATGCATGACGCACAAGGAACGCGCCACCACCGTTCGACCGATTCCTGTTGGCCTCGACCGCGCACCACCCGCGTCGAACGGCTGCTGCAGAAGAGAAGTCTTCCGCTGCCCTCCTCTATTCGGCCTGCTTGAGAGGGTCTCCTGAGTTTTTTCCTCCGACTTTGCCAAAGGCGCGGATTTTTCGGGCAGGTCTCGAGAATTCACGCCTTTGCGCGGCACAAACGCCCCCGCGCTACCCTCTCGGCCATGGCAATCGACCGAGTCCGATCATCCACAGGCCCTGCGATGGGCCGCCGTCCGACCTTTCTCCAGGCCGCCCGAGCCCTTGTCGCGGGCGCGGCCGTTCTCCTCGCGGCCGCATCCCCGGCCCCCGCGAGCGCCCCGCCCGAGTTCGCCCGCGATGGCGACGGCCTCGCGACGAACGGGCAGACCGTCGCGCAGCCTGCCGGCCCGAGGAAGCAGATCCTCGCGATCATCCCCGACCGCACCACGGGCCGCGACTGGGGGCTTCGCTATCTCGCCGAGGCCGTCGACGACTTCAACCGCATCCAGCCTGACGCCGTCTTCTGCGTGGGCGATCTCGTGCAGGGCTACTCGCGAAGCCGCGCCACCGTGCGCGCGGAGCGCGACGACTTCCTCGCGATCGTCCGGCGCCTGCGCATGCCGTTCTATCCGACCGCGGGAAACCACGATGTCGTCAGCGGCGACCGGGAGCGCGGCGAGCGCGCCTTCGAGGACGAGTACCGCGCCATGTTCGGCCCGCTCTACTACGCGGTCGAGCTCGAGCTTGTGAGCGTGGTCATCCTCAACACCGAGGATGGGGATGGACTCGTGCAGGCGGGCTTCTCCGACGCGCAGCTCGCGTGGCTCGACGGCACGCTCGCGCGCCTTGCGGCACGCGGTCGCCCGATCATCCTCCTCTTCCACAGGCCGCTCTGGGACCACCGCGCCACGAACTGGGACGCGCGCGTGCAGCCGATGCTCGTGCGCCACGGCGTCGACTATGTGATCGCGGGGCACTACCACTCGCTGCAGGTGCTTCCGCCGAAGGACGGGATTCCCTTCCTCGTGCTCGGCACCTGCGGCGGCGCGATCGACCAGCACCCGCTCGCCGGGCAGCTGCAGCACACGACCTTCGTCGTGGTCGACGAGACAGGCGCGATCGAGCCCTATCACCAGGTCGCCGGAACGACGCTGCCGGTCGACTGGATCACGAAGGAGGACCAGGACCGCGCCTATCGCCTCAAGAGCGCGCGCGATGCGGTCGTCGTGCGGGGCGCGGTGCCCGATGCGCTCGGCGGGCCGAGCGACGGCACGGTCGAGATCGCGCTGAAGAACCCGCTCGACCGCGCGATCACGCTCTCGTTCGCAGCGACCTCGGCGCCGGAGCCCTGGCTCGTCGACGACCGCGACCCGCGCGGCGAGCCGATCACGCGCGTCTGGACGAGCCGCACCGCGATCGACACCTTCAACGAGAGCACCACCGACCTCGCGAGCCCGTATCGCCTCGAGTTCCCGACGGAACCGATCACGCTCGAGGCGGGAGCCTCGACCTCGGTGCGCGTGCGGGCCACGGCGGACCTCCAGATCACGCCCCCCGCTCCGCCGCCATTCGATGTGGTGGCGCGGTTCGCGGATTCGAAGGGCCGCCTCGTGCCGATCGTCCTCAGGGAGCGCCTCCCGATCGCGCGCACGATCACGCTCGGCTCAAGCCTCTCTGCGGCGACGCCCTACCCGATCGGCGTGTGGGAGTGGACGCCCTACGACACGCCCGACGCGAACCCGACCGCTGGCCTCGCCCGCACGGACGACGGCGGGCTCCTCGTCTCCGTGCGCGTCCCCGACCGCGTCTTCTCGCCCGACGCGCGGCCGAACGACGCGCGCGGCACGCTCGATGACCCGCTCGGCGACGCCGTGCGGCTCGTGCTCGGGTCGGGTGGCGAGGCCCGCGAACTCCTGGTCACCTTCGATGCGGAGTCCTCGGAACCGCGTATCCGCACGGTCGCGGCGGACGGCAAGCGGCTCGAGCGCGCCACAGGAGTCTCCGCCGTGCTCGTCCGCGTCGACGACGCGTGGTCGCTGCAGGTCTCCGTGTCGCCGACCGCACTGCCGAAGGGCGAGGCGCGCGGGGAGTCGTCCCTCGACGACCTCGCCTTCAACCTCGGCGTCGCCGACAACGACGAGACCTACCACACCCAATGGCGCTGGCTCGCGCCGAGGTCGATCCCGGCCCTCCTTCGCCTCGGCGACGACGGGCGATGACGCCGGCCGTCGATCCGGTCGGTCGGGGGCACTTGACCGCAAGGGAAGAACCCCGTTCAATATCAGCCGCAGTTGGCGTCGATTCCTGAGACGCTGCGAACCATTTCCCGATCAGTCGCGCGACTGATCACGGCCGGAGTGCCCGGCGCCGGCGTTCGGCGCAACACGGGGCACGGCCGAGAACCGCGCATTTCGAAAGGACCGCCGATGAAGTCCATCCTCGCACTTGGGTGCCTCTGCACCTGTGCCCTGCTCGTCGCCTGCAGCGACTCGAATGTCCAGACGATCGAGGCGAACCAGATCCGCCCGCCCGCCCCTGAGTCGGAGCAGCTCCCCGCCCCCGGCTCGAGCGTGAAGCTCGGCAGCGACAAGAGCGGCAACTCGGGCACCCCGCCGCCAGCGGCCGGCAACTGATCGCACGCCCCGCGCGTTCAACCGCGGCGCCCTTCGGGGCGCCGCGGTTTTTCTTCGCCCGCACAGCCCTCAGAGACCACCGAGACCGCGCGACCCGACCGCGTCGCGCGCGGCACATTCGAATTCTTGCAGCCCGATGTGAAGTCGAAGCGCGATTCGGCTGATGAACAGTGCGGCTCGGGAGGCTCCGCATGGAGCGCCCGACGCCCCCAAGTTCAGGCCATCCACCCGCCGCCGCTTCGGATGAATAATCCGAACGGCGGTTTTGCCTTTGATCGCGAATCCGCCGTCCCGCGTGCGGGCCCCGCCGATCAGCGCGTCATCAGTCCGCGCAGCACCGACAGGCCGCGCTCGAGCGCCTCCTCCTTCGCCGCGAACGACAGCCGGAAGTGCGTGTCGCGGGTCGAGAACACCTTGCCGGGGATGACGAGCACGTTCTCCGCGATCGCCTTCTCGACGAACTGCGAGGCGGTGAGCCCGAGCGCGGGCGGCACCTCGACGAATGCGTAGAACGCACCGCCCGGGCGCGCGACGCGCGCCACGCCGTCGAACGCGGCGAGCACCGTGTCGCGCCGCTTCTCGAAGCGGTTCACCCACGGGCGCATGTCGATGTCGTAGGCGTGCACCGCGGCATGCTGCGCCATGCTCGGCGCGCAGACGAAGGTGTACTGCTGGAGCTTGGCGATCGACTGCACGAGGTCGTGCGGGCCCGCGACGAAGCCGAGGCGCCAGCCCGTGCAGCCGTAGGTCTTGCCGAAGCCGCGGATGAGGAGGCAGTCCTTGCTCATGCGCGCGGGCGTCGGGAAGCGGCCGCCCTCGAGCGACTCCGAGAAGGTGAACTCGTCGTAGATCTCGTCGGACATCAGGAGGATGCCGCGCGCGCGGCAGAGGTCGACGATGTCGGCGAGCTCGCGCTCGCCGAGGACGACGCCCGTCGGGTTGCCGGGGCTGTTCACGAGCACGGCCTTGGTGCGCGGCGTGATCAGGCGCTCGATCCGCTCGGCCGTCATGCGGAAGTCGGGGTAGGTGTCGCAGGTGACGATCCGCCCGCCCGTGAGCGCGCCGAGCTGCGGGTACATCACGAAGTAGGGATCGGGCACGATCGCCTCGTCGCCCTCGTCGAGAAGGCACATCATGGCGAGGAGGAGCGCCCCGCTCGTTCCGCTCGTCACGATCGCGGAGAGCCCGCCCGCGGGTTCGGGCGTCCAGCCGATCTCGGAACCGAGCCGCGACCAGATCGCGCGCAGGAGCTCGGGGCAGCCCTGGGTCTGCGTGTACCCGTTGCGGTTCTCCTCGATGGCCTTGATCGCGGCGCGCTTCAGCTCGTCGGGCACGGGGAAGTCGGGCTGGCCGATCGAGAGGTTGATCGGGTCCTTGAGATGCGCGGCGAGGTCGAAGACCTTGCGGATCCCGCTCGCGTCGATCGAGCGGGCGCGGCGCGAGAGAAGCTTGGAGAGATCGAGGGCCGTTTCCATCGCAGGGAACTCCGAGGCGTGAGACGAGGGACGGTGCGGGCGGACGGGAAGAGCAAGCGCAGCAGAATGCCGAGAGAAGAACACGACGCCCCCTCGATGCGAGGGGGCGTCGGATGTGTTCGTCTGCTCGGAGGATACCGCGACAGGAGCCGCGGCATGGGCCGCCGCGGAGTTCGCGGCGCACGAAGCGAAGGATTACTTCTTCTTCGCGTCCTTCTTCGCATCCTTGGCGTCGCCCGCGCCGGCGGCCGCCGCTTCCTTCTTGGGCTTCTTGCCGGCGGCGACCTTGATGCTCAGGACCTTCGGGAGGCCGAGCGGCGAGTTCTTGTCCGCAGCGAAGCGCTCGGACGCGGAGAGGCGCGCGATGCGCTCGTCGCGGGTGAGGACGTTGCGGTGCTGGTTGAGCGCGCCTGACTTGGTCTTGAGAGAGGTGTGGATGCCCATAGGTCGCCTGCTGTTGGTTCGCCGTCTTGAGTCTGAACGCCGTCGAGACCCGATCAGCGCTGGTAGAGCTTCGGGTACATGTCGCCGAAGTCGGGGTTTCCTCTGCCTGCGGCCTTGTGGAGGACGCCGACCGCGCGGATCCGCTTCTTCAGCTGCGTCGCGGCCGGTCCGCTGAGCTCCGACTTCGGAAACCCAGGCAGCACGACAACTTCGCGAAGTCGAGCAGTGTCTCCGACAACCGCGTACGCGTCAAGCCCTCGCTCGCGGCAGAAGCGGACGATGTCGTCCGCCCTGCCCTCGGGGGGCGAGGCGATCACGAAGTAGTTCAGCCCCGATTGACGCGGATCAAGGCCTGCGGGAGCTGGCGGAAGCGGCGGAAAGTTCGGGTCGATCGGCTCGGAGAGGCCGTTCTGTGCGGTTGCTCCCGTCGGCTGGTTTTCGGACGCGCCAGCGTTCCCGAGCGAGCGATCGGGCTGCTGAGGAGCCGCGGCCGGTGCGGGCGGCGGCGTGGACGGCCTGCCTTCCGAGAGGAGGCGAAGCTCCTCTTCGCGCTCCGCGATCGCCTGCGCCCTGCCGACACGCTCCCCCCGCGTGACGCCGACGAAGTAGGCGGCGACCAGGGCAACCGCGAACACGCTTGCCCACGCAAGCCATTTCGCGTCGCTGCCCGCGAACGGCTGGAGACCGCCGCCGCGGATCCTGCCGCCTGAGGTCGTGCGCGCGGCGCCCGGGTCCGAGGCCGCGCCGCCGCGACGCATGAGTTCATACAGAGCTGGTCCGCCCTTCCGTGCCATGCCGTGCCTCTCAGTCGGAATCTGTCCGTGGGGAATCCACCCGTGACGAACGATGCACGCGTCGCCCGCGTCGCGGCCATCGTAGGGACTTGCGCGGCGCTCCGTCGAGGAAGAGGGCGACGAAGAGAGAGGAAGTCGGGAAGCGCCGCCACGCGACTCAGAGCGCGCGCCATCGCGCGACGCTCGAAGCGACGCCCTCGCGGGGGGTTGTCCACTGACGCGCGTCGAGGACAGGAAGGATGCGCCCTGCCCCGTCCGCCGTGGGGGAAAGCGGCTCGGCAAGCTCGAGCGCCGCGCGCAGCGCGCCCGCGTCGAGGCGCGACTCGCCCCGTTCGAGGATCGGGCCGCGCAGCCCGCTGCGGAGGAGGTCGACCACGCGGACTCCGCCGAGCGATCGCCCGAGAGTCACCACGACGGAGACAGGGTCGCCGCCCGCCGCGAGAACCGCGGCCGTGTCGACGCATGCAAGAAACGGCGGCTCGCGGCGCAAGGAGCCCGCGTCTCCGCCCGTCGTGACGGGCTCGAGCATGGTCACTCCCAGCCTGAGCGCGCTCTCCGCGGCGACGGCGCGCGCCTCCGCGGCGCCCTCCGTTGGAATCGGCGCCGTCAGCGGCACGCGGCCGAGATCGGAGGCGAGCCCGATCGCGCCCAGGATCGCATCGACCGCACGCGTGACAAGCGCGGGATCCGTGAAGTGGGCGGGCGGGATGAAGAGGTCGATTCCCGAGCAGAGAAGCTCGTGGCGTGCGAGCGTCGCGGCGAGGTCGCGCCGCGCCGAGCGGTCGAGGTCGCGCGGCCGCGTCGCTGCGAACGCAGCGGAGAGCTGGACTCCGCGAAGGCCGAGCCCCGCCATCCACGCGATCGTGTCGCGGAGCGCGGCGCCATCGCCGCCCGCGGCGCCCGCCTCGACGAGCGGCGCGACGGTTGCGGCGAGGAACGGCCGAGGATCCTGGTCGCCCGAGGGCATGGGCGCGAGTGTAGGGTCCGCGCGCTTCGGGCGAGCGGACGGCCTCTACCATGCGCGCGATGCGCGCTCCACCGCTCAGCCTCACCATCCAGTCGCTCGCCACGATCGCAGTCGGGCTCTGGCTCGGCCTTGCGATCGCCGGCGGTGTCGCGGCGGCGGCCATCTTTCCCGCGGCGCGTGAACTCGACCTCTCGCTGGCAGGCTACGAGGCGTTCCTCGCCGCGGAGCCCGAGCTCGGCCGCATGCTCGTCGCAGGCCACCTCGCCGAGCGCGTCTTCGACCTGACGGGGCCGCTTCGCACGGCGCTCGGGCTTGTCGCGGCGGCGCTCGTCGTCGCGGCGCTTCCGTGGCGTTCGTTGCGCCCCGTGCACATCGCGGCGGCGCTCGCGCTCGGGATCGCCCTGACCGGACTCTTCGTCGGCCGCTTCGTCAGCGAGCGCGACTTCCGCAGCGAGGACGCGGCCTACCGCGCGCTTGCGCTGTCGGGCGACATCGAGGCGGCGCGCGCGAAGAAGCCTGCGGTCGATGGCGCCCACGACGCGGCCTCGCGCCTCGCCTCCACGGAGGCGCTCGCGCTCGTCGCGCTTGTCGGGCTCCTCGGCGCGGGGCGCGGCTGGAGCGGCTCGCGCGACGGCGACGGGAAGGACGGACCCGCCCGTGGCTGAGCGCGCCCCCAAGCTCCCGCGGAAGACCCCTGCCCAGAAGGCGCGCGCGGCCGAACTCCTCGCCCTGCTCAAGGCGCGCTACCCCGACGCCCACTGCGAGCTCGACTGGTCGAAGCCCCATGAACTCCTGATCGCGACGATCCTGTCGGCCCAGTGCACCGATGTCGCCGTCAACAAGGCGACGCCCGGGCTCTTCAAGGCGTTCCCGACGCCCGCGGACTACGCACGCGCCACGCCGGCCGAAATCGAGCCCTTCATCCGCTCGATCGGCCTCTTCCGCGCGAAGGCGAAGGCCGTCCACGAGACCTGCCGCCTCCTCGTCGAGCGCTTCGGCGGCGAGGTGCCGCGCACGATGGAGGAACTCCTTCTCCTGCGGGGAGTTGCGCGAAAGACGGCGAATGTCGTCCTCGGCAACTGCTTCGGGATCAACGAGGGCGTGGTGGTCGACACCCATGTGGGGCGCCTCTCCGCGCGCCTGGGGCTCTCCCGCGGAAAGACTCCGCAGGCGATCGAGCGCGACCTGATGGCGCTCTTCCCGCGCGAGGACTGGTGCCTGCTCTCCCACCTCCTGATCTTCCACGGGCGCCGCGCGTGCAAGGCGCGCGGCGGCGCCTGCGCGGAGGACCCGATCTGCGCGCGCTTCTGCTCGGAGGCGACGCGCCCGGCGCCCGTCGCGCCGCGCACGCGCACGAACTCGAAGGCCCGCCGCGCCCCGTCGAAGGTCCGCCGCTGAACCCGTCGGAAAATCGGGTCAAGTTCGATCGTCTGCCGATAGAGTTCCCGCTGTCGACCTGTCCCGCGAAAGAGGACGCGGCGGGCTCGGCCGGCCTTGGGCACCAAGCACGGAGCGCTGCGCGTGAGCAAGCCCGAACAGGACGCGACGACGATGGATGAAACCACCCGAACCCCGCGGGGCGGCGTCTCGCTGCTCGATCTCCGCATGCACTTCGTCGGGATCGGCGGCTGCGGCATGAGCGGTCTCGCACTGATGCTGGCACGCCGCGGCGCGCGCATCACGGGATCCGACCAGAGCGAAGGCGAGGTCATCGAGCGGCTGCGCGCGGAGGGAGTCCCCGTCCGCACGGGCGCCGCCGAGGAGTCGATCCCCGCGGGCACCGAACTCGTGGTCGCCTCCGCGGCGATCAAGGGCGACCACCCCGAGATCCTCGCCGCGAACGCGGAGGGCGTCGACTGGGTCAGCTACGCGGAGGCGCTTGGCCGCGCGCAGCGCGGGACGACGGGCGTCTCGATCGCGGGCACCCACGGCAAGAGCACGACGACCGCGATGACCTCGTGGGTCGGGATCCGCTGCGGGCTCGACCCGAGCGTGATCGTGGGCGCGACCTGCGGCCAGCTCGGCGGCGGCTCGCGCACGGGCGCGCTCGAGATCCCGACGGGCAGGCTGCGCGGCACGCCGGGAATCCTCGTGTGCGAGGCCTGCGAGTTCAACCGCTCGTTCCACCAGCATCACCCGACGGTCGGCCTCATCAACAACATCGAGGAAGACCACCTCGACTACTACGGCTCGCTCGACGAGATCATCGCCAGCTTCCACGACTTCGCGCGGCTCCTTCCCTCGGCCGCCGACGGCGGCAAGCTCCTCATCGCGGAGGACGGCGCCCACCGCCGCGAGGTCTGCGCGGGCATCGACTGCGAGGTCGTCACCTTCGGCTTCTCGCCCGAGGCCGACTACCAGGTGATCTACGACGCCGCCGCGAGCCGAGTGGGCGTCCTCTGGCGCGGCCATGTGGTCGGCAGCTGGACGAACCGCATGCCCGGAAGCCACAACGCGCTCAACAGCGCGGCCGCGGGCATCATCAACAACTGGCTCGGCGCCGACTGGGACGACATCGAGCGCGCGCTCTCGGAGTTCGACGGCCTCGACCGGCGAAGCCAGCTGCTCGGCACGCGCGTCCTCGAGTCGGGCGCGCGCGTCGAGGTGTTCGACGACTACGGCCACCATCCGACCGAGTGCGAGAAGACCCTGCGCGCGCTGCGCTCCGCGCACGCGCCCGAGCGGCTGATCTGCGTCTTCCAGCCGCACCAGCACAGCCGCACGCGCTTCCTGCTCGAGCAGTTCGCGTCGAGCTTCCGCGAGGCGGACGAGGTCATCGTTCCGCACATCTACTTCGTGCGCGACAGCGAGGTCGAGAAGACCCGCGTCTCCGCGCAGGATCTCGTCGACCGCCTCGCCGCCAAGGGGACGCGCGCCCTCCACATCGGCGCGTTCGAGCAGATCGTCGAGCACCTCGAGGCGCACTGCCGCGACGGCGACCTCGTGGTGACGATGGGCGCAGGGCCCGTGAACAAGATCGCCTTCGACTTCCTCGCCCGCGGGCGCTCGCGCACCGCCGGAGGCGTCGCCTCCGAGGCGGTGGCATGACCGTGGCGGGTCCGGCAAGCCTCTACGCAGACCTCGATGTCGTGGCCGAGCTCGATCGGCCGCTCGGGCCCCTCACCTGGTACGGCGTCGGCGGCCCCGCGGATGTCCTCATCCATCCGCGTTCGGTCGACGCGCTCGCCACGCTCGTCGAGCGCTGCCGCCGCGACGCCATTCCGCTGCGCGTCCTCGGCTCGGGCGCGAACCTCCTCGTCGACGACGAGGGAGTCGACGGCGTGGTCGTCCTCCTCGACGACCCCGCGTTCAAGGCGGTCGAGTTCAACGCGGACGGCCTCGTCGAGCGGATGCGCGTCCACGGCGGCGCGTCGATGGAGCGGCTCGTCACCGAATGCGCGCGCCGCGGCCTTCGCGGCATCGAGCAGATGTCGGGAATCCCCGCGAGCCTCGGCGGCGCGATCCGCATGAACGCGGGCGGGAAGTTCGGCGCGATCGGCGACGCGGTCGAGGCGGTCGCCCTCGTCGGAACAGACGGAGAGCTGCGCGTCTACGGCCGCGACGAACTGCACTTCGGCTACCGCGAGACGAACCTGCCTTCCGGCGTCGTCGCGTGGGCGGTGCTTCGGGTCGAGCCGGACGACCCCGTCGCCTGCCGCAAGCGCGTCCTCGACATCTTCTCCTACAAGAAGTCGACGCAGCCAATGGGCGCCTCGAGCGCGGGCTGCATGTTCCGCAATCCGACGATGCCGGACGGCTCGCGGGAAAGCGCAGGCAGGCTGATCGATCTCGCGGGCCTGAAGGGCACGCGCATCGGCGCGGCCGTGGTGAGCAAGGAACACGGGAATTTCCTTGCGTTCGATCGTGTGGAGGGGGCCGGCCACGGAACCGCCGCAGACATGCGGCGACTGGTCGAGCGTGTGCAGGCGGAAGTCCTGCGTCGGTTCGGCGTCGAGCTCGCGACGGAGGTCGTCTTCTGGCGTCGCGGCGAGGCGGCGGACTGACTGTGTTGGTGGAACCGACGGTTACAAGAGGAGTCCCCCCGTGTCCCAGTCAAGCAACCCCTCGAACGCACGCCCCCACCGCCCCCACGACCACCGGCCGCGCGTCCTCGTCCTGATGGGCGGGCCCGACGCCGAGCGTGAGGTGAGCCTGAGCTCGGGCGCGGAGGTTGCGCGCGCGCTTGAGAAAGGCGGGGCGTTCGAGGTCGTGCCGCTCGTCATCGACCGCATCGACATCGAGGGGCTCCGAGCCCAGCGCCCGAACCTCGTCTACCCCGTCCTCCACGGGCCGTGGGGCGAGGGTGGCGAACTGCAGAAGATCCTCGAGCAGCTCGAGGAGGAGGACGGCGTCCCGTTCGTCGGCCCGAAGTCGCGGCCCGCGGCGATCGCCATGAACAAGCTCGCGACCAAGATGCACGCCATGCGGCTCGACATCCGCACGCCGCGCGCCCGCGAGGTCCTGCGGCGGGAGCTGATCGACATCGACCCGCCGCTGGTCCTGAAGCCCTCGAACGACGGATCGAGCGTCGACCTGCGCATCTGCCGCGACCAGCAGCAGGTGATGATCGCGCGCGCCGAGCTCGAGGTGAAGCGCCCCTCGCTCATGGCCGAGGAGTACATCGAGGGCCGCGAGATGACCGTCGGCATCGTGAACGGCGAGGTCCTGCCGATCATCGAGATCATCCCCCCTGGCGAGTACTACGACTACGACGCCAAGTACAACAGCGACGAGACGCGCTATGTGGTGGAGCCCGAGCTCGACGAGGAGGTCGCCGAGGAGATGCGGCGCGCGACGCGGGCGATCTACTCCGCGCTCGGCCTTCGGGATGCCGCGCGGGCGGACTTCATCGTGAACGAACAGGGCTCCTGGTTCCTCGAGATCAACACCGCGCCCGGAATGACCACGCACTCCCTCGTGCCGATGGCGGCGCTCCGCACGGGCGTCGAGATGCCCGAGTTCTGCACAGGCCTGGCGCGGGTGGCGCTGACGCGCGACGACGACCGCACGCAGCGCGCGCCGGAAGCCGTCCCCGTCGGATGACGGTCATCCCCGTCGGAGGACGGTCATCCCCCGTCGGAAACAGGTACAGTCCGCGGCCGCGTCAGGTCGAAAGAAGGCGTGGGCCACGCGGCTTCATGCGCGGCGCCAACGCTCGACCACGCGAACGAACCCCCTTTCAGCCAGAAGGACGGCCACGGATGGCCAGGAACGCCCGCAAACGATCTTTCCTCTCCGCGCTTTCAGGCCGGATCGCCAACGGCCTCGACGGCCTCCGCGGGCTCTTCGCCCCCGGCAGCAACGCGGCCTCGAACATCGCGGCCGCGGGCGTCCTCGCCGCGTGCGTCGCGCTCCTCTGGTGGGGCGTCCCCAGGCTGCAGACGCGCCTCGCCGAGCGCGCCAGCGTGGCGGCTGCGTCGTTCGACCTCGAGTTCACGAACACGCCAGGCTGGTTCGACGGGCTGCGCCACGCCGAGGTGCGCGACCGCGTGCTCGCGGCCGTGGGCGACGGATCGCCGCTCGACCAGCGCAGGCTTGCGACCGCACGCGAGGCGCTGCTCTCGACGGGCTGGTTCCGCTCGGTCGAGCAGGTCCGCCTCGCGGACCACGGCGGCTTCCTCGTCGACGCCACCTTCGTGCGCCCGTTCGCGGTGGTGCGCCACGGGACCTTCGACTATCTCGTCGACGACGAGGGCCGTCTGCTGCCCATGCAGTGGACCGCGGGCCACCGCCCCGCGTCGCCGCACTTTGTCGCGGTCATCGGCAGCGCCTCCCCCCCCGAAGGCGGCTATGGAACGCAGTGGCCCGGCGCCGATGTGGCGATGGGCCTCGAGCTCGCGCGGCTCTTCGCCGGACGCGCGTGGTTCGGCGAGGTGAGCGCGATCGATGTCTCGCGCTCGACCGATGCGCGGGAGCTCGTGCTCGTCACCCGTCACAATGGCCGCGTCCTGTGGGGACGCGCCCCGAACGACCGTTCCGTGGCGGAGGTGACGCCCGACGCCAAGCTGCGTACGCTCGACTACCTCTATGCGACCGAGCGGCGCATCGACAGCGGCCAGGGCCGCGTGATCGATCTCCGCGGCGACCTCGTCACACTGCGCGCGGACGCCGCGCCTGGCGAGCAATAGCCTTCCGCGCGGATCCGAGGGGCGCAGGTTCTCCGTGACGAGCGACCCGAACCGAACAGACGAGCGCGACCCGCTCGACCTCCCGCTTCCAGAGATTGGCGCGGGCGCCGAGACGAGCGCCGACACCGACGATCGCGACGCGCTTGCCGCCGCGATTCCATCGCTCGACGACGATGAGGATCGCGGGCGCGGCATGCGCACGCCCGTCGACGACGGCATGCAGCCGCTCACCGTCCCGCGCGGGCTCGTGGTGCTGGCCGCGCTCTGGATCTTCCTCTCGTGGGTGATCCTCTTCGGCATCCGCCCGCCCGTGCAGCCGCAGTCGGCAAGCTACGGCCCCACGCTCGAGATCCTCTTCGTCTCGATCGGCGTCGGCGTGGCCATCGGCTGGCCGCTCCTTCGGCTCTCCGCACGCCCCTCGCGCGCGCCGATCCTCCAGGCGGTGCTCGACGGCGTCGCGCTTGTCGTGCTGGTGCAGGTCGTGGTGTGGCCGCTGCGTCTCGTGACAAGCTGGACGCTGACGCGCACGCTCTGCGTGATCGGCGCGCTCGCGGCCGCGGTCGCGCTGACGGCCGCGATCCTCGGCGCCGTGCAGGGCGCGCGGTCGCAGCGGCGACGGACGGCGGGCATGGCACTGGCCGCCGCCGCGGCGCTCCTCCCGTTCGCGCTCGCGGTCGTCGCCGAGTGGTTCGCGCCCACCGCGGACCCGTCGTTCGGCAGCCCGGGCTCGATGGTGACGGAGTCACGCGGCTGGCTCGACGCCGTCGTTCCCGTCAGCGCACCCGCGCTTCTCGGGCGATTCGCCTCGCCGACGCCGCTCGACCCGCCGAGCGCGGACCTCGCGATCCTGCGCACGGCGCTCGTCGTCGCCGTGGTCGCATGGACGGTGCTCCTGACGGGGCGGGTGAGGCGGATCGCCCGTGGTCGACCTGAGGAGGCGGTTCCGCTAGACTGATGATCTGACGCGGGAGCCCCCTCCCGCGTCGCCTGTTTTCCCGAGACCGTTGCGAGGACTTGCCATGGACTTCATCACTTCTGAAGAGAAGGCCCTGCTGATCGAGAAGCTCGCGGAGCTGCGCGCGATGGACAAGATGCTCATCCAGCGCATCGCGGAGGCGCGCGCCCTCGGCGACCTCAGGGAGAACGCGGAGTACCACGCCTCGCGCGAAGACAAGGCGATGAACGACGCGAAGATCAAGGACCTCGAGGAGCGCCTCGTGACCGCGCAGGTCGCGGATTCGAGCGCACTGCCGCAGGACATGGTCTTCGTGGGCGCCATCGTGCGCCTCCGCGACGACGACGGCGGCGACGAGGACCTCTACCGCCTCGTCGGACAGTCGACGGGCCGCTTCGACCTCGACTACATCGAGGTCACGACCACGAGCCCGATGGGTGTCGCGCTGATGAAGGCACGCGTCGGCGAGACGATCCGCGTCGATCTCCCGCGCGGCGCGCGGCGCTACACGATCGTCGAAATCGCGATGTAGTCCGCGGGTGTCCGTGGTTTGAGCGGTCGCGGCTGCGGCCGCTCCCTTTGGTGCTGCTGGACGCACG
>CAYMSD010000040.1:11016-29090 GCA_964393015.1 uncultured Klebsiella sp. | reverse complement strand
ACGAAGTCCAAGGAACGGATGACGCCAGCCGTCGACTCCCACGATCGTCGTTCCGTGAACTTCATCTACGGTCACCCGTCGCACTCGTACCGCAGGAGAAACCCTCGCAACCGCCACCGTCCAAGACGGAGAACCCAAAAACCACGGGCGCCCTTTCGAGCGCCCGTGGTGTGTGCGTCCCTTTCCGCACGTTTACTCTCCGCCCCAACGGCGAAGTCTGTCGTTCAGCGGCGTCGGCGAGCGCCGAAGACCGCGGCGATTCCGAGCATCGCGATCGCGCCCGGCGCGGGCACCGCGCTGTTGAAGCCCTCGATCGACGCGTCGCCGACATCGGCGCCCGTCAGGTTGGTCTGCGCGAGGCCAAGCTGGAGGAGCAGCGCCGCGAAGTTCGACGACACGAGCAGGTTGCCCGTCGCGCTGAAGGTGTCGGCCGTCGGATTCGCGCCCGTCAGCGCGATGTCGAACAGCACGCCGAGCCCGCCCACGCGGTCCGCGACCTTGAATCCGTCGTCGAACAGGATCTCGAAGTTGCCGACGGTCAACGCGCTGTTGAAGGTGATCGAGCCGCGGTGATTGATCGAGCCCGCGAAGGTGCCGAGGAAATCCGCCGTGTCGTAGCGGAAGGTCGTCGGCAGTTCCGCCGAGCTCGGCGGGGTGATCACGAGTGCGACGGAGTTCGGGCCGAGGTTGCCCGGCGTGATCACGCCGTCGCTCACGCCCGTGAGCTGGAGGTTCGCGGCTGCCTGCAGCAGCGCGAGATCGAGAAGGACATTCGTCTGACCTCCGACGGTCTGGACGAGTCCCGCAGAGGCTGCGGTCGTGGCGCTTCCTGCCACAAGCAATGCGATAGCGGTGCGGTTCAAACGCATGACAGACTCTCCTTTTCAACTGTGCTGACGATTCCAGCGCTCTCCCTCCAGGCCGCGCGGCGTCACCGCGAGGTCGGGGGGCGTCGGCCCAATCCGAGCGCCCCAAAGGCTGGTTCTCCGTTGCCGCGGAACAGCGGCGGAGATTCAGAAATGATCCTGACCGTCATCTCGCCCTCGCGAGAGTCAGGACCGCCTGAGTACGCCGCGCAGGCCAGATCGGATTCAGGCGTTCTTCGAAAGAAAATCGCATTGGCACAATGCCACTGGGACCGAGAGCAGCCGAGAAGCCGTTCCAATCCCGACCTCCGTGCCGATAGAGGGTTTCGGGCGCAGATCCTCCGTACACCGTGCCGCGGGCGTGCGTATCACCCGCGGGAGCGCTCGCGCACGGGCGCCCTTCCCGCTTCGAGAATAGATGAGCCATTCACGCAACGCCTCCCTGACCCAGACCAACTGGGACCTCATCCGCGACGCGGCGGGCGGCTCGCCCACCTCGCAGGCGAGCCTCGAGCAGGTCGCGCGCCGCTGCTGGCCCGCGATCTACGCGTTCATCCGCGCCTCGGGCCGCAACCCCGACGAAGCCGCCGAGCTCACGCAGGGCTTCCTCTGCGATGTCTTCCTCGCGCGCGGGCTCCTCGAGAAGGCCGACCAGTCGCGCGGGCGCTTCCGCACGCTCGTCCTCGGCTCGGTGCGCAACTACCTCGCGGACATGCACCGCCGCAAGACGGCCTCGACCCGCAAGCCGAAGTCGGGGTCGATCGGCCGCCTCGACGACCTCTCCGAGCGCACCACGGAGCCTGCGGGCATGCCCGCGCTCACGCCCGAGGCGGCGTTCCACTCGCGCTATGTGGCTACGATCATCCGCTCGTCGACCGAACGCCTGCAGCGCGCGCTCCTCGCCGACGGCGACGAGGCGGGCTGGGAGATCTTCCGCGGGCGCGTGCTGCAGCCCTCGATCGACGGCACGGCCGCGAGCTACGAGCATCTCGCGCCGCGCTTCGGCCTCGGAAAGGGCGCATGCGCCGCGAAGCTTCTGATGGTGAAGAGGCGCTTCGCGTCGATCCTCATGGAGGAACTCCGCGCCACCATCGACAACCCGAACGACCTTCAGGAGGAGATCGCCGATCTCCTCGCGTTGCTTCACTCGCGGTGAATGCGGAGCGTCTCCCGCACTCCCGCCGCGAATCGACGACCAGGCACCTCCGATGAACACCCAACCCGACACGCCACGACCCAACTCGCCCGTGGGCACGAGCCTCGGCGACACGCTGCGCTGGGCGTTCGAGCTCGACCAGTCGCCGGCGCTCGCGGGCGCGACCTGGATCACCCGCGAGATCATTCCCGCCGCACGCGACCCGTTCGACGCGATCCTCGCGCCCTCGACCTCGCTCGACGCGCTTCGCGAGCTGAAGAACGCCTACAAGATGCTGCGCACGAGCGGCGCGACCGCGCCCGAGCGGAGTCTCGCGGCACGGCTCTATGCGGCCACGATCGCTGCGGCGCTTGTCCGCCACAACACCTCGATCTCGACGCAGGCCCCTGCGGCGCTTCAGCGCGCGTTCACGGATCTCGCCGAGGACGACTCGATGCCGGAGCGGCTGCGGGAGATCGCCGTGCTCGCCCTCGAGATCCACGCGCGCGGCTAGGCTCTGTCTGACGGCGGGCGCGTTCAGCCCCCGCCGTCAGGCTCGTTCGACGGACCGTTCGACGCACCGTTCGTCGTGTCGCGAGGGGTCTCGCCCGCCGCATCGCCCTCGATCACGAAGCCGCCACGCGGCGGACTCGTGTCGCCTCCACGCCCGGCGGACTCGGGAAGGCGCTCGAGCTCGGCGAGCTCCTCATTCGAGAAGGGCTCCCAGCGAATGCGCGCGGCGCCGAGCGAGTTCCCCGTCGCGAACGCGATGTCGACGAGCGCGACCTCGTAGGCCGCGAGCGCGGCGACCTCCCTGCTCTGCGCGTCGGCGAGACGCGACGACGCATCGAGCACATCGGTGCTCGTGCGCAGGCCGACATCGAACTGCCGCTCCTCGGCCGCGAGCGTGCGCGCGGCAAGCACCGTCTCGAGCCGCGCCGCGAGGATCCGCTGCCACGACTGCGTCAGCGCGTCGAGCGCGTCGTAGACCTCCGTCTCGATCGCAAGGCGACGCGCCTCGCGGGTCCCGAGGCGTTGCACGCGCGCGAGGATCGCCGCATCGACGCGCGACTTCGCGGCCTCGTTCCCGAGCGGGATCTCCGCACGGAGGCCGACATTGAAGCTGTCCGAGTCGCCGAGCCCTCGGTAGGCGTCCTGCGGCTCGCCGCCCGCGCCCTGGATGTCGTAGCCGTAGTCGAGGACGAAGAGCGGCAGCGCCGCGTTGCGGCGGAAGCCGATCTCGCTCTGGTCGATCGCGAGCTGGAGCTCGAGCTCGAGCATCTCCATGCGGTCGGCGACCGCGCGCGCCGCCAGCGCCGACGCGTCGAGCTCGAGTCCGAGCGGGTTCGGGTCGGTCGCCGGAACAAGCGGCATCGCGCCGCCCACGGGCATGTCGGCGCGGTTCATGAGGCGCTTCAGCGCGCGCTGGCGGATGCGCAGGTTCGCGTCGGCCACGATGATCTGCTCGAGCGTGCGGCCGAGGCCGCTCTCCGCGCGCACCACCTCGATCTCGGGCGCATCGCCGCTCGCCACGCGCCTGCGCGCGCGCTCGAGCTGCCGCTGCGCCGCCTCGTACTGCGCGCGCCGCACCTCGAGCTCGCGCACGGCGGCGTAGAGGTTCCAGTAGGCCTTGTCTGCGTTCGCGATCACGCGGATCGCCTCGAGCTTGGTGCGCGCGTCGGCGATGTCGCCCTGCCACCGCGCCACGCGGATCGAGTGCGTGTTCGCGGACACGCCCGCGCCGCGCAGGAGCGGCTGGCTCATCGAGAGCCGCAGCGCCGCGAGCCAGTCGTCGCCGGGCGCGCCGAACGAGAGCCCCTCCGAGCCGCGGTTGAGCGGGCTCGAGAAGGAGATGTCGCCGCCCGTCGCGAGCGGCAGCCGCACGCCGACCTCCATCGACTCCGAGTTCGTCGGCTGCCCCTGCGCGAGATCGGCGAAGAGGCTGTTCTCGTTGCGGCGATAGGACGCGAAGAAGACGCCCTCGAACTTCGCCTCCTCCGCCGAGAGGTTCGCCCGCGCGATCGCGGGGTCGACGAGCTGCGCGCGCAGCTCGAGGTTTCCCGCGAGCACCGCCGCTCGCACATCCGCGATCGAGAGCGGGATCGCGTCCTCCTTCGCGGGCGCCGCGGGCAGTGCGATCTCGGCGAGCGACCGTCGTGCGGCCTCCTCGAGAGGAACGGGCGCGGCGCCCGACGCAGCCTGCGGGTCGAGTCCGTCGATCCGCTTCAGCCGAGACTCCGGCACGCGCCAGCGCGGGTCGTTGTTGTCGAAGAGCCCCGTGCGGCATGCGGTCATCGAGCCGACGGCGAGCGCGGCCGAGGCCAGCGCGAGGGGTTGGAGCGTGCGTCGGTTCATTCGTGCCTCAGTGCCTCGATCGGGTCGAGCCGCGCGGCCTTGATCGCGGGGAACATGCCGAAGATCACGCCCGTGGCCGCGCTGAAGGCGAAGCTCAGCGCGACGGCCCAGAACGGGATGTCCGCCTGCTCGAGCTGCGCCCCCGGGATCTTCGTCAGGCCGAACGCGGCGAGCCGTCCGATCGCGATCCCGACGAACCCGCCGACGAGGCAGAGCGTGACGGCCTCGAGCAGGAACTGGAGGAGGATCGCCATCGGCGTCGCGCCGACCGCCTTGCGCAGGCCGATCTCGCGCGTCCGCTCGCTCACCGACACGAGCATGATGTTCATGATGCCGATGCCGCCGACGAGGAGCGAGATCCCCACGATGCCGCCCGCGATGGCGGTGATGCCCGTCGCGAGCGCCTTGAACTGCTCGATGAAGCGGTCGATCGCCGCGACCTGGAAGGTCTCGACGCCGCCGGGCTCGATGCCGCGCGCGCGGCGCATCACGAACCGCACCTCGTCCTGCCCCTCCTCGGCCGCCTCGGGGCTCGTGAAGAGCCCTTCCACGCGCATGAAGAAGTTGCGGTCCTGCAGCTTGGCGGCCACGGAGAAGGGAATGAAGATCTCCGCGCTCGAGGTGTTCATGCCGAAGAAGCGCGCCTGCGTGGTCTCGACCACGCCGACGATGGCGAAGCGGCGGCCGCCGATGATGATCGAGTCGCCCACGGGATTCAGCGGAAGGTTGAGCTCTGTGATCGCGTCCGCGTTGATGAGGCACACCTGTCGCTCGCCGTCCTCGTCGATCTGCGTGAACGGGCGCCCTTCCTGCACGAAGCGGTTCTGCACCACATGCCAGTCGGGCCAGATCCCCGAGATCGTGATCCCCTCGATCATGCGCTCGCCCGCCTCGACGGTGAGCCCGACCTCGGTGATCGGCGTCACGGCCTTCACGAGCGTGCACTCGTCGCGGATCGCGTTCACCTCCTCGGGCGTGACGCGGATCTTCTCCCACGGATACATGTTGCGCGGCGCGTTGTCGGGCCTGTTCGGGAACACGAAGAACTTGCTCGCGCCGACCGACTCGAACTCGGAGAGCACCTTGCCGCGCAGGCCCGTGAGCGCGGCGATGACCGCCGTCGTGCTCGCCACGCCGACGATGATGCCGAGCGCGGTCAGGAACGCCCGCGACTTGTTCGCCCAGATCTGCGAGAACGCGAGCGAGATCGCCTGCAGCCAGAACAGCGGATTCAGCATGCCTCACCGCCCTTCATGGCCGTGAAGGCGGATGCTCCCGGAAGATGCCTGCCCGCCGCGTCCTGCGCCACGGGGAGGTCGCTCAGGACGCGGCCGTCCCGCAGTCGGACGACGCGCTGGCAATGCGCAGCCACCTCGTCCTCGTGCGTGACGATCACGACCGTCTGCCCTTCCGCGTGCAGCTGGCGGAAGAGCGCGAGGATCTCGGTCGTGGTGGCGCTGTCGAGGTTTCCCGTCGGCTCGTCCGCAAGCAGGATCGAAGGCTTGTTGAGGATCGCCCGCGCGATCGCCACGCGCTGCCGCTGGCCGCCCGAAAGCTGGTTCGGCCTGTGGTGGACGCGCTGCGCGAGGCCCACGCGGTCGAGCGCGGCGAGCGCGCGCGCTCGGCGACCGCGCCAGCCGCCTGCGGCGTAGACGAGCGGCAGCTCGACATTCTCGAGCGCCGTCTGCCGCGGCAGGAGCTCGAAGCTCTGGAAGACGAACCCGATCTCCTCGTTCCTGACCTGCGCGAGCTCGCGCGCGCCCATCCTGCTGACATCGCGGCCGTTGAGGAGATACGCCCCCGCCGTCGGGCGATCGAGGCAGCCGAGCATGTTCATCAGCGTGCTCTTCCCAGAGCCCGACGAACCCATGATCGCGACCATCTCGTTGCGCAGAATCGTGAGATCGAGCCCGCGCAGCGCGTGGATCGTCTCGACGCCGACCTTGTAGACCTTGGTCAGGCCGCGCACCTCGATGAGCGCGCTGCCCGACGGGGCGCTTCCGTCAGCCATTCGGCTTCCCCGATCCATCGGCTGCGAGCCGTTCGGCTGCGTCCTTCGCCGTCTCCTCGCGCACGCGGTCGCCTTCCTTCAGGCGCTCGAGCACGCGGTACGGGCCCGTGACGACCGTGTCGCCCGCGGCGAGCCCCTCGAGGATCATCGTGTCGGAGAGGTTCGATGCCCCCGTGCGCACGGGCGTGGGAACGGCCTTGCCATCGACGACCTTGAAGACGATCGTCGCCTTCTTGCGGGCAGCGTCGACGAGCGGGCTCTCGCGCAAGGCCTCGGGAAGCTCGTCGAGCTTGCGCTCCATCAGCGCCTGGCTCGGGACGAGCAGCCCGCTGCTGCGGCCGACCACGATGTCGACATTCGCGGCGAGCCCCGAGAGAAGCGTCTCGCCGTCGGCGAGGTCGAGCGTGACCTCGCACTTGAACCACCCGCCGCCGCCGCTTCCCGAGGCGGACATTCCCGTCTCGGTTCCGCGCGAGAGCGCCACGCGCTCGACGGTTCCGGCGAACTCGCGGTTGCGGTAGGCGTTCACGCGCACGGTCGCCGGCTGGCCGGCCGCGACCCGCGCCACATCGCTCTCGGCCACCCTCGCCTTGAGCCGCACGGTGCCGAGGTCCGCGATGCGCAGGATGCGCGTGCCTGCGTTGTTCATGGTGCCCACGACAACGAGCTCGCCGGCCTCGGCGTTCAGCTCCGTGATCTGCCCGTCGATGGGCGCTGTGATCGTGGTCTTCTTGAGAAGCTCGCGCGCGCGCTCGATGTCGGCCTCCGCGGCCGCGAGCGAGCTCTCGATCACGGACAGGCCCTCGCGCGCGGCTGCGATCTGCGCCTCGAGCTCACGCACGCGCGCGACCGCGTCATCGAGCGATGCGCGGCTCACATCGCCCGTCTTGAAGAGCGCCTCCTGGCGCTCGAGGTTCGCCTTGGCGTTCGCCAGCTGCGAGATCGGCGCGGAAAGCCGCTCCTGCTCGCTGCGGAGGCGGAAGCGCTCGCCGTCGCGGCGGGCCATCTGCGCCTCGAGCGAGGCCTCGAGGTCCCGGTCGTCGAGCTTGACGATGACCTCGCCCGCGCGCACGGTCGCGCCCTCGCGGAACGGAAGCTCGAGGATGCGCGCACTGACCTCAGCGGAGACCTCGACCTTGACCTCCGGCTCGAGTTCGCCGGGCGCAGAGATCGTCTCGACGAGCTCGCGCACCTCGACGGGCGCCATGCGCACGGCCAGCGCGTCGTCGCGCGAACCGAAGTCGGGCATGTACTGGAGGACGGATGGCCCCGCCACGACGAGCCCGACCATGGCGATGGCGATGATCGAGGAGATGACGATGAGGAAGGTTCGCAAGGGATTCTCAGGTGCCGAGGATTCTCAGGTGCCGAGGGGGCTCGCCCGCGGAGGGCGGTGCCCGCGCCGCGGCGCGCGGAGGGGCAGCGTATTCCGAACCGCGGACGGGCGGTTGCCGCCCGAAGCGCACGCAGCGGCGAAAAAGACCGCCCCCCCGGCAGAAGCCAGGGGGGCGGGGGTTCTCACGCGGTCGATGGATGCGCTGAAGTCGCCCGAGGACTCCTTCAGCGCCCCTTCGCGGGCTTACGGGCAGGCGCCCCAGCCGTTGAGGAGGGTCGACAGGTCGGACGCGCCGACCGTTCCGTCACCGTCGAGGTCGGGCGAAGCCGTACCCCAGCCGTTGAGGAGGGTCGAGAGGTCCGAGGCGCCGGTCACGCCGTCGCCGTCGATGTCCGTCGGGCAGTTGCCGCTGCTGCAGCCGGAGAAGTCGCCGTTCATGGCGACGACCCAGCGGGTCACGAACGCTGCACCGATCTGCTCCGTGAGCTTGAACTCAGGGTTCGCGTCGCACGGGCCGAGCTTGCAGTAGGTCTCGCTGCCCGCGTCGAGGTTGTTGCCAGCGACGAGCATCTGGTAGCCGGCGCTCGCGGGGATGCCGTTGTCGCCGTTCTGGGTCGACGGGAAGTCGACGACCACCACGATGTTCTGGCCAGCGAAGTCCTCGAGGCAGATCGGCGGGTCATAGTTGACCGGGCTCACTGCAGCCTGGCCAGCCATGAGGACGAGACGCGAGTCGATCTCGACGAGATCGCCGCCTTCGCCACGGATGCGCGGAGCGCCGCCGTCGGTGTCGGCGTAGAGGCCGACGATCGCGGGGAGCGGGAGATCCGAGAGGAAGAGACCGCAAGCCGTGCCTGCAGCGTTCGTGCCGCGACGGACCGAGTAGAGGCCGAGGCGGACGCACTGGATCTGACCACCGACCGTGCCAGCCGCAAAGCTGCGGGCGTAGCTGTTATCGGTGGAGTAGCCCGTGGCGCAGTTCGGGAAGGCCGGCTGGCTCGCGCACCGCACGATGCCCGCGGCGATCGTCTCAGCAGAGTTGATCGTCGCGGTGTCGGGGCCGGGGTCGGCGCAGGCGCCAGGAGCGATCACGACCGGGCAGGTCGACGGGGTCGCCGACACGGAGATCGTGTAGTTGTTGAGGATTCCGCTGCCGCAGGGCAGGCCTTCGAAGATGGCGTTGCCCGCAGCGTCGGTTGCCGCGACGAACAGGTAGTAGTTGCCGCTCGAGAGGCAGACCGTGGTGGTCGTGCCGCAGCTTCCTGCGACCGAGGCAACGGTTCCGAGCGACTCGCACGCGCCCGAGAGCACGAGGAGACGGTTGAACTGGCCCGACTTCACCGTGACCGTGACGCTCTGGTCGCTGCCGACCGACAGGCCGTACCAGTCGGTGTCGCGCGTGCCACCGTCCGCCCAGAAGGTGCCGGCGATGGTCTGGCCGGGGCTGATCGGGGTCGTGGCGGGGATCGTCGAGTTGCAGCCACCGTTGGTGTCTTCGCCGCAGGCCTCGTTCTCGTTGCCCGTGGCGGTGTCAAGCTGGCACGGCTCGGGCATGTCGACCGTCATGGTCGCGGTGCCCGGGTTGTCGTAGGTCGCGAGACGAACGAGGTACCAGTTGCCGGCGAGGACATTCACCGTCAGATCGGAGGTGAAGGCCGCGCTGCCCTGGCACTCGGTGCTGCCGTCGTCGTTGCAGCCGACGAGGACATCGGGGAGCGTGTTGAAGTTGAACGCCGCGGGGTCTGCACCCATGTTGTAGACGGCGAGCTTCGTGTCGTAGGTCGCGGCGTCGCAGGTGAAGACGCGCATCGAGCCGTTGGCCTGGGCCTGGACGCGGTACCAACGATCGTTGAAGAAGAAATCGTTGCCCGAGTTGCAGGTCGTGCCCGAGTGGGCGGGGCCGTCGGTGTTGGCGCCCGTGTTGGCGACATTGGCGAAGACCGTGTCACCCGAGAAGACGGTCGCGTTCGGCGCGCAGTCGTTCGGGTAGGCGGAGGCGACGCACTGGTAGATGAAGATGCCGCACTCGGTGACGGCGGTCTCCACGCAGCTCTGGTCCCAACCGAGGTCGCAGCAGAGCGGATTCACCGCGCAGACGGCCGCGCAGCAGACGGGATCGTTGCAGCCCTGGCCGCCGTGGGCCTCGCCGCAGTCGCCCGTCGCGTTGCCGCAGACTTCGCTGGCGCCGATGAAGTTGACGGTGATGTTGGCGGCGCCGGTATCGCCCTGCCACCCGCCGATGCGGATGTAGTAGGTCGTGCCACCAACGACTTCGAAGTCGGAGATGAGGGAGTAGAACCCCTGGCAGCTCGCGTTGGTCGGGCCGTCGCCGTTGCAGGCGACCTGGGTCAGCGCGCCGCAGGTGCCCGTGTAGAGCACCATCGAGGTGTCGAGCGCGCCGGCGCCCGTGCAGGTCGTGAAGTTCGCGCGGCCGTTCTCAGGCGGGGTGAACGAGAACCACACATCGGGGTTTGCGGTGCCCCAGTCGAGGAAGGTGCCAGCGCACTGGCTGTCGTCGGGCGCGGGATCTGCGCTCGGGGTCGCCGAGGTCGTGTCGAACGAGGCCGGGACATCGTCCACGAGCACGGTGGCCGTGGAACACTCGTCGTTGCCCAGCGCCGGCACCGTGACGCCTGCGGCGAGCAGGACGGCCATGGTGAGGCTCGTACCGGTATTCATCTTCATCGCATCGCTCCTTGAAGGGTCTTCTGTGGGTCCTGGCCGGACTGCGCGCCAGGACCGCGCCTGCGGGTTGGACCGTGTGGTCCGGGGAACTGCTGCGTCGGTCCGAAACGGCCGGCCGACGACCTGACGCGCTCCCCGCGGACGCGCCGTGAGACCACGGCGCCCCCGAGCGGAGCGCGACTTCTTAATCTAATCCAAGGCCTGTGGAGTCTAAATGGAATCCCGCTGAAACTCGGAAATCGTTCGACTTCGCTCGGGTGTCCTGAGCGAGCGGTACGATTCAAACCCGCGTTGGTTGCGAAGCAGGTCTGAGAACTACACGAGCTTCGGTGTCGGAATCCCTCGCGCATGGCGCTCTGTCCGCCCTGACGGACCGTACGAAACAGACTCGTCCGAATGGACGGCTTTTGATCGAGCGATGCGACGGATGGCGAGGGATGGCGAGGGACAACGAGGCGCCCCGCAAGAGCCCGCGCGGGGCGCTCAGCGCGCGCGCTCGATCGTCACGGTGAGGCGGAGCGAAGTGAGCTGCTCGGCGACGAGTTCCGCGTGCTCGCGGTGGGTGGCGAGGACGAGGGCGATGCCCTTCTTGTGCGCTTCCATCGTGCAGCGGGTGGCCGCGGGGACGCTCAGGCGCGCGAACCGGCAGAGGGACTCCACGACGAAGGTCATCTCGTTGATGTCGTCGTTGTGGAGGATGACATGCCACGGCGGAAGCGTCTCGGTCGGGGTGTGCGGCGTCGGCGCAGGCCGCGTCGCGCATGCTCCAGACTGTGCATCGTCCCTGCTCGTGGTGCTCATGTTCCGTCGCTCCTCATGCCGGTGAAACGAAGTCGCCAAACTCGATGCGTTCGCGGTCCGCGCCGCATCGGAAGCGCGCAGTATAGGCGCACGGCTCCCCGAGAACCGCGTTTCCTGCGGAACTTCACGCGAAATCCACACGGTGGCGCGCGGATCGACCCGCCGCGGCGCCGCCTCAGGCCTTGCGCCAGTCGACCACCAGCTTGCCGAACTGCTCCCCCGCCTCGAGGCGCGCGAACGCCTCGCGGCCCTCGTTCGGCGCGAACACGCGGTCGATCGTGGGCGAGATCGCGCCCGAGCGGAAGAGCGAGACGACCTCCCGGAACTCGCGCATGTCGCCCATGGTCGACCCGACCACGCGCAGCTGGTTCCAGAAGATGCGGGTGAGGTCGGTCGTCGCGTCGGGCCCCGTCGTGGCGCCGCAGGTGGCGAATGTGCCGCCGCGCGCGAGGCTCTTGATGCAGGAGCCGTGGATCGCCTTGCCCACGCTGTCGACGCAGAGATCGACGCCGCGGCGCCCCGTCAGCTGGCGCACCTCGCGCGACCAGTCCTGCCCTTGGTCAAGCACGGCGTGCGACGCTCCGAGGGCGCGCGCACGCTCGAGCTTCCACCCGTGGCGGCTCGTCACGATCACCTCGCAGCCGAAGTGGCGCGCGATCGCAAGCGCCGCGAGGGCGACGCCGCCACCGATCCCGGTGACGAGCACGCTCATCCCTGCGCGAAGGCCTGCCTGCGTGACCATCATGCGCCACGCCGTGAGGTGGGTGAGGCCGAACGCGGCTGCGGCGACGGGATCGGCGTCGCCGATCTCGACGATGTTGGCCACGGGAGCGACGAACTTCTCCGCGAGGCAGCCCGGCCCGTGTTCGCCGATCATGTGGATGTCGGCGGGCGCCGGGCGCGCATCGGGACGGATCGGATCGGGCTTCGGCACGGCCGCGTTCAGGAGGACGCGCCGCCCGATCCACGACGGGTCGACCCCCTGCCCGACCGCCTCCACCACGCCCGCGCCGTCCGAGCCCGAGATCGCGGGATAACCGATGTCGATTCCAGGCAGGCCACGGCCGACCCAGAGGTCGAGATGGTTGAGGGCGGACGCCTCCGTGCGGACCAGGACCTCGCCAGGCCCTGCGACCGGATCGGGGTGGTCGGACACGAAGGCGACATTGGGGAGGACAGGGGTGCCCTGCCGCTCGATGGTGAGCGCGCGCATGGCGGCGAGTGTAGAGGGCGCAGCCGATGTCGGCGAGACCCGTATGATCGCGCCCATGCTTCGCGCTTCCGCTTCCCTCGTCGCAGGCCTCGCGCTTGCCGTCTCAGCCGCCAGCTTCTCGTCAGCCCAGGCGGCCGCCGAAGCCCAGACAGCGCCCGCGCGTCCCCCGCAGGGCCAGCCGAGGCAGCCCGCGCAGCCGCAGGTCGTGAACCCGAAGAGCATCGAGATCCCGGGCCCGATCAAGGCGGAGCCCGCGACCGTCGACTTCGGGTTCGTCGAGCCGGGAACGACCGTCTCTGCGACCATCAAGCTCATCAACCCGCTCGACCAGCCCGTCACCATCGGCGCCGCGAAGCCGACCTGTACCTGCACCACGGTCGACATGGTGGGCAAGGTGATCCCTGCGGGCGGCTTCATCGAGATGCCCATGTCGATGAAGACCTCGCAGTCGGTCGGCAGCAAGGTTGCGGCCGTGAACATGGCGTTCGAAGGCGTGCGGCAGGTTCTCGTCGTCGAGCTTCGCGCCGAGACGGCCTACACCGTGCGTGCCACGCCGAACTTCGTCGACGCGCTCGCCCCCGAGCGGATGAAGGGCTCCTTCGAGCTCGCGGCGGCGGACGGCGCGCCGTTCTCGGTGCTCTCGATCGACGGCAAGCCGCCTGTGACGCTCGATGGTTCGCCCATGAAGCCCGCAGCGAAGCATGTGGTGCGCTACGACTTCACATCGGAAGGCGGTCTCCGAAAGGGCGTCCCGCCGTTCCTCGTCGTCGAGACGGACCACCCGAAGGCGCCCGTGATCGACCTCCGCGTGCGGCACGAGACGACGCGCATCGCGCCGGCGCTCGGCTTCGCGGAGTTCCGCGCCAACTGCGGCGAGATCAAGCCGAAGGGCTCGACGGAGTTCGATGTCGAGATCAAGATGATGGCGAAGTCGCGCATCGAGCGCATCCAGAGCCTCGACCCGCGCTTCCAGGCCGACCTCGTCCTCCAGCGCGACCAGGACGATCTCCTCGTCGTCCGCACCCGCCTGACCGACCTCGGCCAGCACCGCGGACCTTTCCTCGTCCCCTGCCGCTTCTTCGCGCGCGGCCGACACGGCGACTACTGGCTCTTCGGAACCGTGCGCTGACCCCGCCAGGGCCTTGCGCGCGGCCGAACCGCCCGCCCGAGCCCTTGTGCGCCCGCATGATGCACACTCGCGGGTTTCCCTCGTTTGGGGGGGATCTTGCGCCCGCTGCGAATCCACGATGGTTCGTCCGCGAAACGGGCGGCATGATCCTCCAGGCACCAACCACCGAGGCGATTCGCATCCGCAAGTATCCGAATCGGCGGCTCTACGACACGAGCCGCTCGACCCACCTCACCCACGACGAGGTGCTGGCGATCGTGCGACGCGGGCTCCGCGTCCAGATCTCGGACAGCAGGACCGAGACCGACATCACGAACGAGGTGCTGCTCCAGATCCTGATCGCGCGCGCTCCCGAACTCGTCGCCGCGCTCCCGACGCAGGCCCTGCTTGCGATCGCCCGCTCGACGCCTGAGTCTGTCGCGAACGCGGCCGCGCCGCTTTCCGCCGCGAGCGGCTCGATCACGGACTCCTCCCGCTCGGCTGCGTCGACGGCGCAGTCCGCGGCCACGCGCTGAGTTCGCGCCTGCAGCGGGCCGTACACTTCGTGCATGACTCCTCATGCGCGCGTGCGCTCCGTGCCGGCAGGTCCGTTCTTCGCACTGCTCACATCCTGCGCGCTCGTCGCGCAGGTTTCGTTTGCCGAGCCGCCCGCGGTTCCGCCTATTGACCCGCGCATCGACGATGCCCGGATGACGACGCTGCCTGCGCCGCAGGAATCGGTGCTTGCGGGAGCGCTGCGCACCACGCCGCCCGCGCCCGTCCACCGCATCGCCTCGCGTGCCTCCGATGTGCCCCTCGATGAGGCGGACTTCGTGCGCGCCCGCGAGGCCATCGCGCGCGGGCTTGCCTATCTCGCCAGCGTGCAGACGCCGCGCGGAACCTTCTTCGAATCCGTCGAGGTGACGCCGACCGACATGGAGCCGCGCAAGCGCGCCGCGAGCCTCGCCGTGACGGCGCTTGCGCTGAAGGCGTTCGCGCAGGCGGGCGATCTTGGGAGCGCGGCGGCGCGCGATGCGGCGCGGCGCGCGGTCGAGGCGGCGCTCGCGGACGACGCGGCGCGCGCGCGGGTGACGGAAGGCGGCATCGGCAACTATGTGATGAGCGCCGTCGCGAGCGGACTCGCGTCGGTCGGAGACGAGGACGCGCGCGCGGGCGCCCTGCGCGCGGTCGAGTGGCTGCGGCGCAACCAGTGGGACGAGGGCGAGGGCGTCGCCGCCACGCGCGACTGGTACGGCGGCGCAGGCTACGGCAACGGCAAGCGGCCCGATCTCTCGAACACGCAGATGATGGTCGACGCGATGCACGACGCGGGCGTCTCGCCAGAGGACCCTGCGATGCAGCGCGCGCTCGCGTTCGTCGCGCGCACGCAGAACAGGAAGGCCTCGAACCCCGCGGACTGGGCGCAGGCGGGCGGCGGCGACGGCGGCTTCGTCTATTCGCCTGCGAACGGCGGCGAGAGCTTCGCGAGCGAGGACGCGGGCGAGGGCCGCTATGGCGAGAAGCTCGCGACGAAGAGCCTCCGCAGCTACGGCTCGATGACCTACGCGGGGTTCAAGAGCATGCTCTACGCGGGGCTTTCGCCGGACGACCCGCGCGTCCAGGATGCGCTCGCCTGGATCGAGCGTCACTTCACCTTCGCGGAGAACCCGGGGCTCGGGCAGCAGGGATATTTCTACTACCTTCACGCCATGTCGCGCGCGCTGCACGCCTCGCGCAAGGACACGCTGCGCGACGCAGAGGGGCGCGAGCGCGCGTGGCGGCGCGAACTGATCGACGCGATCCTGTCGCGGCAGGCGGCCGACGGCTCGTGGAGGAACAGCGTGCCCCGCTGGGAGGAGGCAAACGCCGATCTCGCGACGGTCTACTGCGTGCTCGCGCTCGAGGAGGCGATCAAGCCGCGCGTGACTGCAGAGTGACGGCCTCGCCCTCGGCCGCGGGCGCAGCGACCGTGCGCAGGCTCCAGGCCGCAAGCATGGCGGCCGACGCGAGGAGCACCGCTCCGAACGCCTGGTGCGCGCTTGTGACGAGCACCTCGTAGATGGGAATGCGCGCGTCGGTGCGGATGAGGACGACCACAAGCGCGGCGAGGCCGAGCGCGAACTGCAGGCCGATCGCATGCACGAGCCCCTTGCCGAGGATGCGCACCGGGCGGATCTCCCGCGCGCGGCTCGAGGCGTGCGCGCCCGCGACGACCGCGAGGATGACGACCACGAACGCTCCGATCACATGGCCCCAGATCGGCCACGCGGGGTGGACCGCTGCGTTTCCGTCGGCGGGCGGGATCTGCAGGTGGCGGTAGCTCGCGCCGAGGAAGAGCTGCACGACGAGCGCCGCGAGGAGCATGAGCGGAAGCGCGCGCAGACGCCCCGCGTCGGCGATGTCGGTGCGCGGAGCGGCGGACTTCCACGCGTTCGAGGTGACGCAGGCGATGACGCAGGAGAGCGCGAGCACGACCTGTCCGAGCATGCCGTGCACGATCGCGAGGAAGGTGCTCGGCGAGAGCTCGAGCGGATCGACGGCGACCGTCAGCCTTCCAGTCACGCGGAGACCTCCGAGAAGCCCCTGCACGCAGACGATGGCGAGGAAGAGGACCGCGAGCCCGCGCACCCAGGCGCGAGTCTCCTCGCGCCACACGACCGCGACGAGGACGAGCGCTGTCGCGCCCACGAGCATGCCGAAGAGGCGGTGCGCGTGCTCGTAGTAGATGCCACCCTTCATCTCGCTGATCGGGTAGAGCAGCATGTTGTGGCCGAAGGAGTTCGGCCAGTCGGGAACGGCGAGCCCGCTCTCGAAGCCCGTGACGAGTCCGCCCGTCACGAGCAGGATGAAGACCGTCGCCGCGCTGACGGTGGCGAAGAGCCCGGCGCTCGAGGGAAGGCGGATCGACCGCGCGTTGCGCGCGAGGAAGCCGCCGAGCATGGAGAGCGCGGCGCTCGCCGCGAAGAGGCCCACGACATAGACGATGGGCGTGATGTACGAACCCTGCTGCTCGTCGCGGAGGAAGGCGCCGATGACGAGCAGGTTCGCGAACGCCGAGACGAGGCCCACCTTGAGAGGCGACGCGCCGCCGCGTCGCGCGATGGCCCCGAAGAGCACGGGCGTTGCGAGCGTGAGGAGGAAGAGCGCCTCGCCGATCCAGAGGCCCGGCGCAAGCATCGCGACATAGCCGATCGCCCACATCGCGACGGTCGTCGCGAACCCGAGCGCGAGGTGCGCGGTCGAGATGCGCGAGGCGACCCCGAGGACGACCAATGAACCCGCTATGAAGATCGCGAAGAGCGTGCCGAGGCCCATGGGCTCGACGGCCGCGGGAAGGGTTGCGAGGGCTGTGTCTTCCATCGTCATGGGCGGGTCTCCCGAAGTGGCGTCTATAGTAGGATTCTCCCCCCGAGCCACAGATGCCAGAATCGAACGAAGCGCGAGCAACCGAGATCCTCGGAACCGCAGAGGACCAGCTCCTCGGCGGGCAGGTTGCCGCGTCCGCAGGAGCGGTGGCGTCGGCGCTTGGCGCCGACAGCGCCGCGGCGGAGCTCGACGCACGCGACCGCGAACTGCTCTCGCAGGATCCACGCGGCTCGCCGCCACCGCGCGCGCGTGGCACGCTCGGCGTCTGGGCCGAACTCACGAAGGTGCGCCTCAACGCGCTCGTGCTCGCGACGACCGCGGTCGGTTTCGCGCTCGGCTCCGTGGGCCCGCTCGACTGGACCCGCCTCGCGTGGACGGCGGCGGGCACCGCGCTTGCGGCCGCGAGCGCCTCGCTCTTCAACCAGCTCTTCGAGCGCCGCCGCGACGCGCTGATGCACAGGACACGCGGCCGTCCGCTGCCCGCGCGCCAGATCGGCCCCGCAACCGTCTTCGTGGCGGCCGTGGTCTCGGGCTACGCAGGCGCCGCGATGCTCGGCCTCACGGTCGGCCTCCTGCCCGCGGCGCTCGCGGCGCTCAACATCGTGCTCTACGCGGTGCTCTACACGCCGCTCAAGCCGCGCACGACCTTCAACACGCTCATCGGCGCCGTCTGCGGGGCGATCCCCCCCGTGATCGGCTGGACGGCGGCGACGGGGCAGCTCGACCCGGGCGCGTGGCTCCTCGGCGGGCTCCTCTTCGTGTGGCAGCTCCCCCACTTCCTCGCGCTCGCGTGGATGTACCGCGAGGACTATGCGCGCGGCGGCCACGCGATGCTTCCCGTGCGCGACCATGGCGGGGAGATCACGGCGCAGGCCATCGTTCTCTCGACGATTCCGCTGATTCCGCTCGGCGCGAGCGCCACGCTCCTCGGGCTCGCGGGCGTGTGGAGCGCGCTCGTGTCGGTTCTCCTCGGCGCGTGGTTCCTGTGGCTTGCGGTCGGGTTCTATCGCGGCCGCGACGACGCCAGCGCGCGCAGGCTGTTCCTCGGAAGCATCACCTATCTGCCGCTTGTCCTCGCCGCGATGACGATCGACCGTGGCGCGATCGACGCGACGGCCTTTATCCGCGGCCGCGGCGGCGTCGAAGGCGTGTCCGTGGCGCCCGTCGAGAGTTCGCCCGCGGGCGCTCCCGTGCTTGA
>CAYMSD010000040.1:0-10916 GCA_964393015.1 uncultured Klebsiella sp. | reverse complement strand
GAGCATGGACATGGAGGAACACCGTGATGAATGACCGGACGGACACCGCGCCCGAGCAAGGCGCCGCCCGCCGCGAGCCTGCATCGCTCACCTTCGCGGGCGGAGGCTGGGTGATCGCGCTCGCCGGGGTGCTCGTCGTGGCGCTGTTCGTCTGGAGCACGCTGCCGGTGATGCTCGGGCGCCGGCCGACCGGCGATGGCCGCTCGATCGAGAGCTACGGCTTCGACCTCTCGAACCTCGCGGTCGCGCGCGACACGCTCATCGCCAGCGGCAACCCGCGCGGCTTCCTGCCGTCGCTCGACGACCCGAAGCACCTGCGCGGCAGCGACATGGCGGTCTACAACACGCAGAACCGCCCCAAGTTCGTGGTCTCGACCGACCGCGTCCTCGGCATCGTCATCGACGGCCAGCCCCACGCGTGGCCGCTGTCGCTCCTGAATGTGCACGAGGTCGTGAACGACACCGTGGCAGGTCGCCCCGTCGCCGCGACCTACTCGCCGCTCTGCGATTCGGGCATCGTCTTCGATCGCACGGTCGCGGGCGAGGTCCGCTCCTTCGAGGTCAGCGGGCTCCTCTACGACTCGAACCTCGTGTTCTGCGACAAGCGCGCGGACGGGAAGCCCTCGAGCCTCTTCTCGCAGCTCGAGCGCCGCGCGATCGCGGGGCCGCTTGCGGCCGAGGGCGTGACCCTGACGCCGCTCGCAGGGGCCGCCATCACCGTCTGGGCCGACTGGCTGGCGCTCCATCCCGACACCACGGTGACGCTGCGCGACCCGCAGATGATCCGCAGGATGAAGGAGATCAACTACGCGCACTACTTCCTCTCGAACCGGTTCGATGCGCCGTTCGCGCCTGAGCTGGACGCTGCGGCGATGGAGGCCGCGGGCCTGCGCGCGAAGAGCCCCGTGCTGGCGATCCGCGGCGCGGAGCGCTGGAACCTCGTGCCGATCGAGCACCTCGTGAAGGGACTCGCGCCCGACCGCCGCACCACGCGCACGATCGAGGGCGTCGAGTACCTCTTCACGGTGCCGAGCGGGCCTGCGATCGCGCGCGTCGAGCGGACGGACGGGGCTCCCGTCGAGGCGATCCCCCTCCTCTACTTCGCAGCGCAGGCGATCCTCGCGGAGCGCGAGGGCGTGGTGCTCGTCGGGCCGTAGGGTCAGACGAGCCGATGCTGCAAATCTCGGCTTGGCTTCACGGGATTGTGGCGGAAGCGCCGCTCGATGTCGCATAGAGAAGTGCGGCGCCTCGGCGTCGCCCTTCCCGCGCACCGTACGGGCCCTTCCAGGGGGGCGTGTGGATGCGTGCGTTCGCAGGGGGCGCACGCATCCCACGCGCGGGGGCCCTCAGCGGAGCGAGCCGATCCAGAGCGTCGCGTAGAGGACGAGCCACACGCCGTCGAGGAAGTGCCAGTACATCGCCGTGTAGGCGATGCCGCGGTGGTTCTCAGGTCCGTAGCGCGCGTGCATGGCGCGCCAGCAGGTGACGAGCATCGGCGGCAGCCCGCCGACCACATGCGCCGCGTGGAGGCCGGTCAGGACATAGAAGGTCCACGCGTAGAGGTTGTCTGTGATGAGCAGGTTCTGCTCGACGAGCTCGACCCACGCGACGGCCTGGATTCCGAGGAAGACGAGCGCGAGCAGCACCGTCGCAACCATGAGCCCGCCCTGGCGCGGGTCGCCGCGGCGCCCTGCGGAGAGGGCGCGCTGCATGGTCACGCTCGAGAGGATGAGCGCGACGGTGCTTGCGAGCAGGAGCGGCGGAGGCGGAGGCGCGCCCTCGGGCACGAAGGTCGCTGCGTTGTCGATGCGGACGACGAGGTAGCCGAGGATCGTGGCCACGAACAGCACCGCGAGCACGAGCAGGAAGAGCCACATGCCGAAACGGCCCGCTTCGAAGCGGGCCGCCGGGTCGTCGAATGGTGTCTCGGGCTGCTTCATCGCGGCTCGTGTCGCTGTGCCGCGCGCCGCCGCTCACTTGCCTGCGACGGGCGCGTACGGGGCGTTCTCCTGGAGATACGCCTGGACATCGGGCGGGTTGCCCGCCACGAGGTCCTTCTTGTACTGGCCGACATCCATCATGCAGAAGACCATCATCAGCACCACGAAGAGCATGCTGCCGATGAGAACCATCAGGTTGAACGGGCGGTCCCAGCGGAGGTGCATGAAGAAGAGCGATACCAGGGTCGCCTTCACCACGGCGATGCCGATGGCGAGGTAGATGTTGGCCTCGCCGAGATCGATGTAGCGCGCCGCGACGGTGATCACGGTGAGGAAGAGCAGCGCGGCGCCCGTCCCGAACAGCGTCGAGTAGGAGACGAGGTGGCCGACGAGCGGCTGGGGCTCGTTGCCGTGTGAACCGTGCGCATGGGCGTGGGAGTGGCTTGCCATGTGAATCGCGTCCTGTGCCGGCTGCTCAGTGGATGAGGTAGAAGAGTGGGAAGAGGAAGATCCACACGAGGTCGACCACGTGCCAGTAGAGGCCAACGAGATCGACAGGGGTGAAGTAGTCGCTGCTGTAGGCGCCGCGGATCGCGGCGACGAGGATCCACCCGATCACGCCGACGCCGATGACGACATGGACGCCGTGCAGGCCCGTCATGATGTAGTAGATCGCGAAGAAGCGGTGCGTGTTCGGCGGCATCGAAGGGTCGAGGATGTGGTTGTCCTCGACGACGGGCGCCAGGCTCGGCGGCTTCGTCGAAGCCTCGACCATCGCTGCGGGGGCGACGCCGTCGGGGCCCGCCTTGGGAGCGGCGATCGCCGTGCGGTCGACCGCGGGAAGCGGCACGATCGGATCGGCCGTCGCGCCCGCGGACGGGTTCACGGCCGCGATCGCGAGGCGCGGGTTCTCAGCGGGGGTCGGCGCGACCTTGACGAGCTCCTTCGCCTCCTCGGTGGCGGGCTGGTAGAAGGCCTGCCCCCACTTGAGGTTCACCTCGAACTTGTGGGTGTACTCGAAGTACTTGATGACGAGGAACCCGATCGCGCCCGCGAGCGTGAGCGAGAGGCAGGTCACCAGCATGCGCTGCTTGTTGGTCTGCGCGGCGCGCACGGCGAGCGCCATGGTGAGGCTCGACAGGATCAGCACGCAGGTGTTGATGCCGCCGAGGATCGTGTCGAGGTAGTGGCTCGCGTAGGAGAAGACCTCAGGGCTCTGGAAGCGCATGATCGCGTACATCACGAACAGCGCGCCGAAGAAGAGGACTTCCGTCGCGAGGAACACCCACATGCCGAGCTTGCCCGACTCGAACTGCTGGTTCGGGGTGTCGAAGTGATGCGCGAGGAAGGGGTACTTGGAGTGATCCCCGTGCCCATGATCATCATGGGCGTGACCGCCATGCGCATCATGCGCGTGCGCGTCGGCTGCTGGAGTCGAGCTTGACACGGTTCAGTGGCCCTTTCCGTTCTTGGTCGACGAGGCATGCGCCTCTGCGTCGACGACATAGCCCTGCTGCTTCTCGTCCCAGTGCACGGCGCTGAAGTCGTAGCAGTCGCCGACGCGCGGGGTCTTCGAGAAGTTGTCATGCGGTGGCGGCGAGGTGCACTGCCACTCGAGGCTCGCGCCTCCCCACGGGTTCGCGGGCGCCTTCTTGCCCGCGAACAGCGAGTGGAGCAGGTAGATGCCCGTGATCACGAAGCCGAGCGCCATGATGTACGAGCCGCCCGTCGAGATGTGGTGGTAGATGCGGAAGGTCTCGGCCATGCCCTCGACATAGCCCGCGACGCCCGCGCTCGTGCCGTCGTAGGTGTAGTAGCGGCGCGGCATGCCCTGCGACCCCAGCATGAACTGGGTGAAGAAGGTCAGGTTGAAGCCGACGAAGACGAGTCCGCAGGCGATGCGGCCCCAGAACTCCGAGTACATCACGCCGAACATCTTCGGCCACCAGTGGTGCAGGCCGCCGATCATGGCGATCAGCGCCGAGCCCATCATCACATAGTGGAAGTGCGCGACGACGAAGTAGGTGTCGTGCAGGTGGATGTCGGTCGAGAGGACGGCGAGGGGAATGCCCGTCAGGCCGCCGATCGTGAACAGGAAGAGGAACGACAGGCCGTAGAGCATCGGCGTGTTCAGCGAGATCGAGCCCTTGTAGAGGGTCGCGAGCCAGTTGAACACCTTGACCGCGGAGGGGATGGCCACCGAGAAGGTGATCGCCGAGAACAGCACGTTCATGAGCGGCGACTGGCCGCTGGTGAACATGTGGTGGCCCCACACGAGGAAGCTGAAGATCGCGATGGCGATGGAGCTGAAGGCGATGAAGCGGAAGCCGAAGATGTGGCGGTGGCTGTGGACCGAGATGATCTCGCTGATGATGCCCATGCCCGGCAGGATCATGATGTAGACGGCCGGGTGCGAGTAGAACCAGAAGAAGTGCTGGAAGAGCACTGGGTCGCCGCCCATCGACGGATCGAAGATGCCGATGTTGAAGACGCGCTCGACGACGAGGAGGGCCACCGTGATGCCGAGGACGGGCGTCGCGAGCACCTGGATGATCGCGGTCGCGTAGACGGCCCAGAGGAAGAGCGGCATGCGGAACCAGGTCATGCCCGGCGGACGCAGCTTGTGGATCGTGACGATGAAGTTCACGCCCGTGAAGATCGACGAGAAGCCGAGGATGAACACGCCGACGAGGACGGGAATGACGCCGCCGAGCGTGGTGTTCGTGCTGTACGGGGTGTAGAAGGTCCAGCCCGTGTCGAAGCCGCCCGCGAGGAGCGAGTAGACGGCGCAGGCCGCGCCCGCGAGCCAGAGATAGAAGCTGAAGAGGTTGAGCCGCGGGAAGGCGACATCCTTCGCGCCGAGCATGATCGGCAGCACGAAGTTGCCGAGCGCGGCGGGGATCGACGGGATGATCACGAGGAACACCATGATCGCGCCGTGGAGCGTGAAGGCCTGGTTGTACTGCTCGGCCGTCATCCACTCGACCTCGCCCGGGAAGAGGAGCTTGGTGCGGATGAGGAGCGCCATGACGCCGCCCGCGAAGAACGACGCGAGGACGGCGACGAGGTACATCACGCCGATCCGCTTGTGGTCGAGCGTGAGGAGCCACGACAGGATGCCGCGGCGGAAGGTCAGGTAGTTGTCGGGCGCTTCGGCCGCGATCGTGGGTCGTGCGTCGAGTGTCGTCATGGCGTCGCTCGTTTCTGTCTCAGGCGTTGGTCTTCGGTCGCTCGGTCCGCATCACTGCGCTGCGGCGGAGGAGCCGCCGATGTACTTGCCCTTGGCGTCAAAGTCCTTCAGGTTCTTCATCATGTCGATGAGGACATCCACCTCGGCATCGCGGAGCTGGCCCTTGAAGGTGGGCATCACATTGCCGTATCCGTCGACGATCACCTCGCCGGGGGCGAGGATCGACGCGCGGAGATAGGCCTCGGGGGTCTCGTACTTCTTGCCGGGGCCGACGAGGTCGCCGAGCGGCCTGCCGCCGTCGACCTTGTGCTGGGAGCCGGGCTGCGAGCGCGCCCAGACATTGCCCGTGCCGTCGTAGTCGCCCCACGACGGGCCCGTTCCGGGCTTGCCGTCGAGGCTGTGGCAGCTGAGGCAGCGGCCGACGAGCTTGGGGCCGCCGACCTTCCACAGGATCGTCGGATCGTCGGGGTTGTTCTTGGCGAGCTCGTCGAGCCAGCGTCCCTGCTTGGTCACCCAGTCCTCGAACTGGACCTCGCCGAGGACATGCACACGCTGGTTCATCCGCGAGTGGTCCTTGCCGCAGTACTCGGTGCAGTAGAGGTGGTGATACTCCTCCTCGCCCGTGGCGTGGTCGGCCTGGAACCACATGGTGGTGTAGCGGCCGGGCACCACATCCTGCTTCACGCGGAAGTCGGGGATGTAGAGCGAGTGCAGCACATCGTTGCTGCGCATCACGAGCTTCACCGGCCTGCCCGCGGGGATGTAGAGGTCCGCGCTGGTGGCGCCGTTGGGGTACTTGAACTGCCAGCTCCACTGCTGCGCCGTGACATCGATCTGGTAGGCGTCGGCGGGCACCGTCTTCATGTCGACGAAGCCTCGGAAGCCCATGAAGAAGATCACGACGACGATGATCGTCGGGAGGATGGTCCAGCCGAGCTCGAGCGCCGTGTGGTGGTTCGGGCCGCGCGCATAGACCTCGCGTCCCTTCTGGCGGTACTTCCACACGAAGTAGACCATCAGGCCCACCACGAGGAAGAAGAAGAAGTAGTTGATGTAGTTGATGAAGTGGAAGACCCAGTCCACCGTGGAGGCGAAGTTCGACGCCCCTTCGGGCATCCAGAAGTCCTTGGGGGACGGGCCCGGGTCGGCGGAGGTCTGCGAGAGAAGTGAGGGCATGGGATGCAGCACGGGGATCGCCTCTTCAGTTCACGGTCGCGGCTTCGGAGCCGCCCTTCGTCACGGTCTTCGTCTTGTTCTTCCTGATCTCGGCTCTCCAGAAGAGGCCGAGCCCGATGGCGAGCACGACGACGGTGACGGCACCGCCGATCGACATCACGCGACGCGCCTGCAGCACATAGCCGCGGGCGTTGGGGTCGTACATGTGGCACCAGAGGATGAAGCGCTCGAGCGTGGTGCCGATGCGTCCTTCACCCGCCTCGATGAGCGCCATGCGCAGGTCCTTCGGCTCGAAGCGCGTGCCGTACATGTAGCGGCTCACGCGGCCGTCGGGCGTGATCAGCATGATCACCGCGGCGTGGGAGTACTCGCCGTCCTCCTGAAGCCTGAAGCCGAATCCGACGCTGTCCGCGACGGCACGCGACATGAGCTCCGTTCCCGTGAGGAAGTGGACCCCCTTGCCCGCGCCCGGCCGCTCGAACTCGGCGAGATAGCTCTCCTTCTTCGCCTTGGCGAGCGCGGCTGTCTCGGTCGGGTCGACCGAGACGGAGAGGATCTCGTACTGCTCGCCCGGAACCCAGTCGATCCCCTTCAGGCCGTCGAAGGCGCCGTTGAGGACGAGGTTGCAGAGCATCGGGCACCTGTTGTAGCCAAGCTGCAGCACGATCGGCCGCTCGCCCGTGAAGTAGTCGCCGAGACGGACCTCGCGGCCCTGGTCGTCGACGAACTTCGCCTCGAGCGGCAGACGCCCGTCGGGCTTCTCGATGATGTCGATCCCCTGGAGTTCCTTTGGGACGCCGTCGTTGATCTGCGCCGCTGCGCCGGACGCCACGCACGCCACGCACGCGGCGACGAGGGCCGTGCGGAGCGAGGTGGCGATGGACGAGAGCGGGAGATTCATGGTCGTTCGATCCTGTGCGGGGAGTTCACTTCGACTGGGCGGCCTTCAGCTCGATGGCGCGCTCGATCGGAATGCGGATCCGCTCGACGGGCGCATCGTCGACGGTCTCTGCGTAGGTGCCGTACTGGCCGAGGAGCCCCTGCTGCTCGAGACGGAGCGGCGCCGAGAGCGTCGGCGTCTCCCCGATCACGCGCTCCTCGATGAAGTCGCCCTTCACGCTGAAGAAGAGCACGCTCACCGCGAGGCAGAAGACGATGAAGATGATCATGCCGACGATGGAGTAGAACCAGGTCGAGCCCATCTCGGGATCGTCGATCTGTTCGGTTGCTGCTGGCGTCTGCTGCATGGCGTTGGTCCTGAGGGCGTCGGCCGAAGTCACATGTTCTCGAAACGCAGGCTCTCGCCGAGGCGCGGGTCGCGCTTCGGAACGAGCGAGGAGCGCGAAAGCGCGGTGATGGTTCCGGCCGCGACTGCGCCGAAGGCGCCGATCGCGAGGAGGAAGTTCACGGGATTTCCGAAGTGCGTCGCGGTGTCCGCGTACTTGTCGCTCGCCTGACGATAGCTCTCGAAGGTCGCGAGATCATGCGGAATCTCGGGCATCACGAGCCAGTAGAGGTCGACGAGGTGGAACGCGAGCATCCACACCGCGGCCGCACCAAGCGAGATCGCGAAGCGCTTCGGCCACTTGCTGATCAGCGCGACGAAGGGGATGACGAAGTGGCCGAAGAGGAGCGCGAAGCTCAGCGGGCCCCAGCCTCCGACCTGCCTGGCGAGGAACCAGCCCGTTTCTTCCGGGATGTTCGCGTACCAGATCAGCATGTACTGGCTGAAGGCGATGTAGGCCCAGAACACCATGCCGAAGGCGAAGAGCAGCTTGCCGAGATCCTGCATGTGCTCCGCGGTGACGATTCCCTCGAGGAGCCCGAGCGAACGCAGACGCAGCGTGATGAGGATCATGGCCGAGAAGCCGGCCGTGGCGCATCCGCAGAAGAAGTACACGCCGAACATCGTCGAGAACCACGCGGGCGACAGCGACATGATCCAGTCGAACGCGGCGAAGGTCGTCGTGAGGCCGAAGAGGATGGCCGCGGGGCCCGCCCACTTCTGCATGCGCTCGCTGTGGCGGATGTCGCCCGTCGAGTCCTGCGCGCGGCTGTTGCCCACGAAGAAGTGCGCGAGGAGCGCCCACACCGCGAAGTAGACGGCGGCGCGGATCCAGAAGAAGGTCGGGTTCAGGAACGCGAGCTTCTTGGCGACGACATAGGCCTCCTCGGGGTTGTTGGCCTTCAGGGTCTCCATGTCTGCCCACATCCACACCATGTTCGCGCGGCCCATGTCGCCGAAGCCGACGAACCAGAGGATGACGAACGGGATGAAGAGGATCCAGTACCAGCGGAGGTTTGCGGCGAGCGCCTCGGCCGGGCGACGCACGGCCACGGACCAGCCGGCGCGCGTCAGGTGCTGGATGAAGACGAAGAAGAGGCCGCCGAGGCACATCGTGAGGCCGAAGAGGAAGGCCACGAGGTAGGCGCGCCAGAAGTGCGCGGGATCGGTGCCGAACGCGCCCGTGTAGCCGATGGCAGCGCCGCCGCCGAGGCCGACGGCCGCGAGGCCGAGCCCGATGTTGCGCATGCCGAGCGCGGGAGCGGGAAGCTCGATGTTCTTCGCGCCGAGGTCGACCGCATGTCCAGTGGCGTGCGCCATCACTTCACCTCCGTCGTGTCGGCCGCGGCCGTGGTGGTCGTCGTCGTGGTCGTGGTCATCTCGGTGCCCGACGAGCCGCCCTCGCCCTGCGCGACATTCTTCGGGAGCTTGTCGCGCAGCTCGGGCGGAACATCCTGGATCGTTGCGTTCTGCGAGAGCTGCAGCGCCTGGACATAGGCGGCGATCGCCCAGCGGTCCTCGAGGTCGATCTGCGCCCCGTAGCCCGCCATGTTGCGGATGCCGTTCGTGACGATGTTGTAGAGAAGACCGACCGAGTGCTCGCGCACGAGCGGGTCGTGGAGGCTCTTCGCCTGCACCCAGGCCGTCCCCTGCACGGGGCCGTCGGCGTTCGACATCAGCTCCATGGCGCGCTTGTTGACGGCGCCGTCACCGAAGCCCGCGTAGCCGTGGCACACGGCGCAGAAGATGTTGTAGCGCTCCTGCCCACGGAGAAGGAACTGCTCGTTCATCGTGAGGCCGGCGGGCAGCGTGGTCGCCCACTCGCCGCCGACGACGCCCTCATAGAGGTGCGCGTCGAGCCGCGTCTCGCCCTGCGCGACGACGCCCTGCACCTCGGGGCGCTGCGTGCGACCGTCGGCGAAGAGCGGGTTCACCGCCTGCGTCTTGAACTTCGGCTGGAAGTCCATGTCGAAGAAGATGTGGACGGGCCTGTTCGGATCGGGCGTCGCGCGGACGCGCGCGATCACGAACGGCGGGATCGCGAGCGCGAGGGCGGCGACGGCGCCCGTGAAGATCATCCAGCGTGGGGGCATCGGGATCATGGGTTCAGTCCTCCACCGCCTCGACCGCGACAGGGTCGAGCGACTTGAGGAACTCCTCCGTCTTCCTCGGCAGGAACTTGGGATCGCGCGCCTCGATCGAGATGAAGAAGCGGTCGTTCGACGCGCGGCGGAAACGGTTCGACCTGAACAGCGGGTGGTAGAGCTGCGGCAGGCCGTTGAACAGGAACATCATCGACACCGTGGTGAGCGCCGAGAAGAGGATCGTGAGCTCGAACATCACGGGGATGAACGCGGGAAGGCTCATCGCGGGCTTGCCCGAGATGAGGAACGGGTAGCCCGTCACCCACACGCCCGCCCAGATGGTGAAGTCCCACGAGTTCGTGAACGCCTGCAGCAGGAACGCCACGAGCGTGCCCGTGGCGCCCGCGCCGAAGACGAGCACGGGCAGGATGGTGCGCTTGATGCCCATGGACTTGTCGAGTCCGTGGACGGGGAACGGCGTGTGGCAGTCCCACCACTTGTAGCCCGCGTCGCGGACCTTCTCGGCTGCGGCCATCAGGTCGCCCGGAGTCTCGAACTCGGCGATGAGGCCGTAGAGCTTCGCGGGGTTGGCCGGCTGGCCTGGCTTGGTTTCAGAGGGGCTGGTGACGATCGTCGCCATGATGGTGCCTCGCGGGTGCGTCGCTCAGTGATGTCCGTGGGTCTTGCCGTGACCTTCGTCGTGGCCGTGGCCGTGATCATGTCCGTGGCCGTGCTTGCCGGCGCCCGCGCCATGCGGGTCCGCCTGCGGCATGATCGCCTTCACCTCGGCCATGGCGATCATGGGGAGGAAGCGGCAGAACAGGAGGAACAGGGTGAAGAAGAGGCCGAACGCGCCGACCATGGTGCCGATGTCGACCCAGGTCGGCGTGAAGAGGTCCCACGAGGTCGGGAGGAAGTCGTTCGCAAGGCTCGTCACGATGATGACGAAGCGCTCGAACCACATGCCCACGTTCACGAAGATCGACAGCACGAACATGATGGGGATGCTGGTGCGGATCTTCTTGAACCAGAAGAGCTGCGGCGTGATGACATTGCAGCTCACCATGATCCAGTAGGCCCACCAGTACTGGCCGAAGGCGCGGTTGATGAAGGCGAACTTCTCGTACATCGCGCCCGAGTACCACGCGATGAAGAACTCCATCGCGTAGGCGTAGCCGACCATGCAACCGGTCACCAGGATGACCTTGTTCATGTTGTCGAGGTGGCGCAGGGTGATGAGG
>CAYMSD010000039.1:20602-29802 GCA_964393015.1 uncultured Klebsiella sp. | reverse complement strand
CGCTCAAACCTCGCCTATCCCCCGAAGCGCTTGCGCACATCGCCGAGGAAGCGCACGATCTGCCCCTGCTCCTTCGGGCTCGACGCCTTCTCGACATCGCTCGCCCAGAAATCGAGGAATCGCATCGCTCCATCCTCGGTGAGGCTCGGCATGCGCTCGGGCGAGCGGTTGGTGGCGCGTTCGCGGCCTCGCGCACCTTCGGCGCGGATGTCGGCGAGCCGCTCGTCGTCGGGCTTGTCGCTGTCGCGGCCGGTCGCGATGCGCTCGCCCGTCTTGATCCACTTCACCATCCAGTCGTCGATGAACTTCCCTCGCTCCTTCTCGGGAAGCTTGAAGTACTCGTCCGCGCCCTGCGCGAGGATGTCCTTCGCGAGGACGCGCGCGTTCTGCGTGGCCTGCTCGCGCGCGGGGCCCGCGAGACCCGCGAGGAACGCGGCCATCGTGGCGCTCTCGGCCTGGTCCATGCCGCGGAAGCGGTCGGCGAGCTCGCGCAGGAAGCGGATGCGCTCCTCGACGGGGAGCTGGGAGAAGTCGTCGAGCGCGAAGTATCCGAGCACATCGTCGACGGGCGAGTCGAAGATCGACGGCGGCGGACGGAAGCGCACCTCGACCCACCAGTAGGCCGCGTATCCGACGGCGCCCGCGAGCGCGAGCGCGCCGAGCGACGCGAAGACCTGCGGGCGACGCGTCTCCCACGCCTCGCGAAGGGCGTCGTCGGCGCGGTCACGGAAATCGGTGATGGAGTCGATCAGCGACATGCATTGCTCCTGCGCAGGCGCCGCGGCCTGCGCGCCCGCCGTTCATCCCCCACCCTTCATCCCCCAACCTTCATCCCCCGCCATCGGGGTCGTCGCCCGCATCGCGCAGGGCGCCCACGCTTCCATCGAGATACACGGCGTTCCTCGGGTTCCGGCTGCCGATCTTGTGGCGGTCCTGGCTGTCGGTGAGGATCGCGAAGGCCGAGGGGCTCTGGTCGTAGAGCGCGCCGACGAGCTTCGCCTCGGCGTCGCGCCGCTGCCGCTCGCGCATGCGCTCGTTGAGCGACGCGTTGCCCATCGTCGCGGCCATCAGCGACGCGACCTGGATCTGCACCTGCGGCGAATAGCGAAGGAGCCCGGGGAGGTAGATGTAGCTCGTGCCTGCTGCGATCGAGCCATCCTCGTCGTCGTCGGCGGGGCAGAACCAGCACGCGCAGTTCGACTCGACGGTGTTCTCGAGCACCTCGACGAGACCGCCCACGGGCCCCTCGGGGGTCGACGCGGGCAGGAAGTCGCACATCGGCAGCAGATCCCTGTTCGCGCTCCTGTAGATCTCCATCGCGCCGTGCAGCTGCTTGAGGTTCGTCTGGCACGAGACCGACTGCGCCTCGCGGCGGACATTGGAGAGCGCGGGCAGGATGAGCGAGAGCAGGATGCCGATGACGCCGATCACGGCGAGAAGCTCGACGATCGTGAACCCGCGCGGGGCGGGCGCTCGACGGGCGGACAGGCGGTGTCGCTGCGGGGAGGCCATGCGGGTGGACGACGACGGATGCGGGCGGACGAGCGCGCATGGTAGCCCCGCCGCGGTGGCGCGAACAACCGCGAATGCGCCCGAAACCGCCATTTCCACCCCCCACGCGGGGCGGGCGGCGTTCGTTCAAGCCGCGAACATCGCCTCGACGAAGCGGTCGGGGTCGAAGGGCTGCACATCCTCGGGCCGCTCGCCGACGCCGATCAGCTTCACGGGCACATCGAGCTCCTCGCGGATCGCGACCACGATCCCGCCGCGCGCCGTGCCGTCGAGCTTGGCGAGGAAGAGCCCCGTCACCCCCGCCGCGCTGGCGAAGAGCCGCGCCTGCTGCACGGCGTTCTGCCCGCTGGTCGCGTCGAGGACGAGGAGAACCTCGTGCGGGGCGCCCGGGATCTTCTTGGCAAGAACCGCGCGGATCTTCGACAGTTCGCGCATGAGGTTCTCCTGCGTGTGCAGGCGCCCCGCGGTGTCGACGAGGAGGACATCGCTGCCGCGCGCGAGGGCTGCGTCGGCCGCGTCGAACGCGACGGCCGCGGGGTCTGCGCCCGCCTTGCCCTTCACGATGTCGATCCCGAGGCGGTTGCTCCACTCCGTGAGCTGCGCGACGGCACCCGCGCGGAAGGTGTCGGCCGCGGCGAGGAGCACGCTGCGCCCCTCGTCCTTCAGGCTCTTCGCGATCTTGGCGACGCTCGTCGTCTTTCCGACGCCGTTCACGCCGACGACGAGGATCACCGTCGGCTTCGCGGGCGCCGTCGCGATCGCGCGCGACTGCACGGGCCATCGCTGCTTCAGGCTCGTCTTCAGGTACTCGAGCGCGTCCTCGCCGCGCGCCACGCGGCCCGAGCGGAACTCCGCGCGCAGCCCCGCAACGAGCTCGCGCGCGGCCTTCACGCCCACATCCGCGGCGATCAGGCGCGATTCGATCTCGTCGATCAGCTCCTCGCTCAGCGTGCGGCCGAGGAGAAGCGAGCGCAGCTGTCCGCCAAGCGCCTCGGCGGTCTTCTGCAGCCCCTTCTTGATCGCGTCGAGCGCGGAGCGGAAGAAGCTCATCGCGTCGGCTCCGCCCCGCCTGCGTCGCCTCCGAGCGACTCCTTGGCCACGCGGTCGAGCACGGCGTTCACGAACGCGCCGGACTTCTCGGTGGAGAAGGTCTTCGCGAGCTCGATGGCCTCGTCGATCGCAAGCGCGGGCGGGTCACCGGCGTGGGCGAAGCCGTACCAGCCGAGCCTGAGCGCATTGCGGTCGAGGACGGGCTGGCGATGCACGGGCCAGTCGGCCGTATAGGGCCGCACGGCGCGGTCGGCGTCGTTGCGGAACTCCCACACGAGCGATGCGAGCGCAAGCCCCGCGTCGATCTCCGCGGCGCGCGCCGCGAGACGCTCGGGGTCGCGCGCCTCGACGCGCGCGGAGGCAAGCGACAGGTCGACGCCTTCGCCATCGTCGCCGAGCTCGTCGATCGCCTCGAGCGCGGCGCGCACCGACTCGAGGTCGCCCGCGAGACCCGAGTCGAACTGGTAGAGCGCGAGGAGCGCGTAGCGCCTGTCGGCGCGAATGGAGCGTGCGCGTCCCTTCATGCGGGCCTCCCGAGCGGCAGGCGCTGGACGCGCTGGACGGCGTGGGCGGCGATCAGCGCCGCGTGCATCGCTTCCTCGCCCTTGTTGCCCTTCTGCGCCTTCCCGCCGCCCTCGCCCGCACGCGCGAGCGCCTGGTCGAGGTTCTGGCAGGTGAGCACGCCGAACGCCACGGGCTTCCCCGTGCGGGCGCTGATGTCCGCGAGGCCGTTGGCGACCGCCTCGCAGATGTAGCGGTCGTGGGTGGTCTCGCCCGTGATCACGCACCCGAGGCAGACGACGGCGTCGAGGTCGCTGCGCGCCGCAAGCGCGTGCGCGACGGCGACGAGCTCGAACGCGCCCGGCACATCGACGAGGACGAGGTCGTCGTCGAGACCGCCCGCCTCCAGGAATGCGTTGCGGGCGCCCTGGTGGAGCCGTCCGGTCACCTCGTGGTGGTAGCGGCTGGTGGCGATGCCGACACGCAGGCCGCGGGCGTCGGAGGCGAGTGGGATGAGCGTGTGCATGGGAGGGGAGATCGTACGCGCGGGCGCGATCTGCGGCGAGAGCATCGCGAGCCCCTCCCGCCGCGTGCGCCGCGGGGCAGTCCCTACCATGCGCCCCGTGCGCCCCCTGCTCCCACGCATCCTCGCCGCGGTCGAGGTCGCCAGGCTCCCCATCGCCTTCGGGGTGGTGGCGAATGTCTGGCTGATGGTGCTGCTCGCCCGCGTCGAGGCGTCGGCTGCGGCGGGATCGGGCGGCGAGGTGCAAGGCGGCTCGGCGCAGCTTGTCGCGGGGCTGCCGCTCTGGCTCGCGCTCGGTGCGTCGATGGCGTTCGCCGTCGGGTTCATGGCGTTCGGGGCAGCGCTCAACGACGCCCTCGACGCCAAGCGCGACCGCGCCTTCGCGCCCGAGAGGCCGATTCCGTCGGGCTCGATCGCTGCGCGCCGCGCCTTCCACATCGCCTTTGCGGCGCTCGTGGTCGGCGTGCTCGGGGCGCTCCCCTTCGGAATCGCCGCGCTCGCGGGGGCGCTTGTCCTCGCCGCGATCGTCCTCGGCTACGACGCCTTCGCGAAGCACATCCCCGCGTTTGGAATCGTGCTCGCCGGGCTCGCCACGGCCGTGTCCATGCTCGCGCTCACGCCCGACAGCCCGTCGCTCCTTCCCGTGTGGCTCGCCATGAGCCAGACGATGGGCGTCGGGGCGCTCGCGTACCTGCTCGGCGAGAAGCGGCCCAAGATGTCGCGGCGCGCGGTCGCGCTTGGCGCCGCAGGGTGGGTGTTCTGGAGTGCGGCGCTCTTCGCGCTGGCGTTCGAGCGCAACGGCGGCCTCGACGGCGGCACGCTCCTCCCCGCGTTCTTCGAGCCGCGCCTTCTGGTGCTGCCCGTGCTCGCGGTCGTCGTCTGCGCGCTCTTCGGGCTGTGGAAGCTGCGCGGCGTGCGCGGCCCGCGCGCCGCGGAGAAACTGCTCCGCTACGGCAGCCTGTGGAAGGCGATCGTCGCCGCGGGCTGGCTCGCAGCGGCGGGCCTCGCGACCGAAGCGGCCGCCATCGCGGGCATCGCGATCGCCATCACGGCCATCCTTTCGATCGCGCGCGAACTCGCGCCGCAGGCCTCTGCGCCCGCCTCGTGGCGATCGTGAAGCCGCCGAGCGGCAGCCGCTCCCGTCGCCGCGCAACCAACCCGCGCCCCCGAGGATCGGTATCCTGCGCCCGTGCCGTTCCGACGACCATCCAGCCGCCTGCGACCGCTCGCGACCTCGTCGCTCGCGGGCGCCGTGCTGCTCGCATCGCCCGTGCTTGTGACGGCCGTGCCCGCCGCCGCCCAGACGGGTGGCGCCGCGGAGGGCGCGCTTGACGACCGCATCGCACCGCCCCGCACCACGCGCCGCGCCATCGACGGAACCTCGCTCGGCGGGTTTGTGCTGCCCACGCGGCCGATCGCGGGGGGCCTCGAGCTCTCCGCAGCGCGCGGCTCCAGCTGGAAGACCGACGACACCCAGCGCCTCTTCCTCGAGGGCGATGTGCGCGTGGCGATCGGCGGCTATTCCTTCAGCGCGCGCAGCGCCGTGGTGTGGATCAACCGCCTGCCGATCGGGACGGACGCCGCCACGCAGGTCGCGATCTGGTTCGAGCGCGCGGAGGAGCCGACCCGCCGCGCCGGTCTCGGCGCAAGCGGCCGCGATCTCCTCGTGACGGCGAGCTATCTCGGGGCGACGCGCCTCTCGCTCGTCGTCAACGAGAACGCCGCCCCGAAGGGCGAGCCGCTCCTCCGCCGCGGCGAGGCGCGGCTCGCGCGCTACCTTCGCCGCCTGGCGGCTGGCGAAGCGACTCTCGGCGACAGGCCCGTGCTCGACATGCCCGCTGCGGCGGACGACCCCGCGCCCCAGCCGGGCGGAAGCCTCGCGGCCGCGGCTGCCCGCGCGCCGCAAGGCCCTGATTCGATCGAGGTCCCGCTCCCCGAGACGGGCGCCCTTCCCATCTTCCGGCCCGAGGGCACGATCTCCTTCTCCGCGGACTCGATCATCGTCGACGAGCCGCGGAACCGCATCGCCGTGCAGGGCATGGTCGAGCTCGAGTACCTGTCGAACGCGGGCGGCGACGACCGCGCGCTGCAGCTGTCGGCCGAGCGCGGTGTCATCCACCTCGCGGAGGGCGCGATCGCCGGCCTGCGCGACGGCTCGCGCACGCTCGACGCCTCGATGATCGAGGGGATCTATCTCGAGGGCGCCGTGCAGGCGTCGGACGGCGACTACGCCATGCGCGGCTCGCAGGTCTACTACGACCTCGTCCGCAACAAGGCCATCCTCGTCGACGCAGTGCTGCGGACCTACGATCGCCGCCGCGACGACCTTCCGATCTACACGCGCGCGGCGGAGCTCCGCCAGGTCGCCCGCGACGAGTGGACCGCGGAGCGCGCCACGGTCTCGGCCAGCGAGTTCTTCACGCCGCACCTCGCGATCGGCGTCGACCGCGTCACCGTCACGCAGCGGCCAAGCGGCGACGCGCGCGGCGACGACGGCGTCTTCGTCCGCGCGGAGCGCGCGGGCATCGAGTTCGGCGGCTCGCGGCTGATTCCGCTCCCTGGCTACGAAGGCCGCGTCGACCGCATCCCGATCCGCTCGATCGATGTCGGCTACGAGGACGAGCGCGGCGTCGAGATCGGCACCGAGTGGGACCTCATGGCGCTCCTCGGTGCAAGCCCCGTCTCGGGGCTCGACGCGGAACTCGCGGTCGACGCCTTCACGGACCGCGGCGCGGCGCTCGGGACGAAGTTCAGGCTGTCCGATGGTCTCGGCGACGGCGTGGTCGATCTCTACGGGCTCTACGACGCGGGCGGCACCGACCGCACGAGCTCGGGCCGCGATGTCGAGGTCGAGAGCGGCGTGCGCGGGTTCGTCGACCTCGCGTGGCAGACGATGCTCTCGCCCGCGTTCGGGCTGCAGGCGCAGCTCGCCGCGATCTCCGACGAGACCTTCATCAGCTCGTGGCGCGAGACGGAGTTCAGGAACCGCCGCGAGTACGAGACGAGCCTCTCGCTCGTGGGCCTCGGCGACAACACGGCGTTCACGGCGCTCGTGAAGTACGACCTGAACGACTTCATCTCGAACTCGTACCTTCTCGCGAGCCGCGGCTACACGGTCGACAAGTTCCCCGAGATCACCTACCGCCGCTACGGCGACAACCTCTTCGACGGCCTGACCTGGACGCAGCAGTGGTCGGCGAGCGTGATGAGCCTGCGCCCGACGAGCGGAACACCGTCGTCGCTCGGCGTCCCCGTCGGCGCGTGGGGCGGCGCGATCGGCGCGGGCCAGTCGATCGAGGACGCCTACTTCGCGGCGGGATACGACGACAACGCGGTGGCGCGCCTCGACACGCGCCACGAGCTCAGCGTGCCGCTCTCGAGCGACTGGATCACCGTGACGCCCTTCGCGACGGGCCAGGCCACGGGCTACCTCCTCGAGGAGCTCGACCGCTACACCAGCGGCGTCGACAACCTCCGCTTCCAGGCGGGCGGCGGCGTGCGCGCGTCGGCGCGCTTCGTGCGCATCGACGACACCGTCCAGAGCAGGCTTCTCGACCTGAACCGCATGCGGCATATCGTCGAGCCCTATGGAACGATGTGGGCGGGCTACGACTCTCTCGAGGCAGGGTCGCTCCCGATCTTCGACCAGGAGTTTGAAGGCACGACGGGCGGCGCGGCGGTCCAGCTCGGCCTGCGCAACACGCTGCAGACGCAGCGCGGCGGCTCGGGCGCGTGGCAGTCGGTCGACTGGGTCAGGCTCGACACGGGCGTCGTCATCAACGACGGCGGCAGCGACTTCACGCCGCAGCCGATCGACCCGCTCAACCCGTTCTCGAGCCTGCGCTGGACGCAGTCGCCGATCCCCGCGTTCTACTCCTTCAGGCCCGAGCTCTCCCAGTGGGGAAGCCACTTCTACGGCTCGCTCGCGTGGCAGCTCTCCGACTCGCTCACGCTCGGCGGCACCGCGAACTACCTGCTCGAGGACGCCGCGTTCGTCACGGACGAGGGCGCGTTCCTCGAGAACCTCGCGCGCGCGTCGCTCGGCATCGAGATGCGCCACAGCCCCGTGGCGAGCACCTACCTCGAGTACCGCTATCTGGCGCCGACGAACTCCGAGCTGCTGCAGGCGGGCTTCCTCTACCGCGCGGGCCCGCGGTATCTCATCGCCTTCAGCCCGCAGTACGACATCAACGAAGGCGACATGCGCGCGGTGTCGGGCTCCATCACGCGGACCTTCCCCGACTTCGACCTCAACGCAAGCGCGGGCTACGACCTCATCAAGGACGACACCTTCGTGGGCTTCTCGCTGTCGATCCCCGCGGGCTCGCGCTCGTCGCGCACGAACTACGACATGCGCTGAGCGACGCGCGGCGAGGCAGCGGCCGCCGACCTCACAAGCGCCAGGGCGAGCAAGGACCTGCTGACCTGCGCGGAGCGCAACCCACGGTTCAGTTGCCGGCGCTCAAACCTCGCCCGCGGGCAGCGTGAATCCGATCAGATCCGCGCCCGGTTTCGTCAGCCTGCGGCCCTGGCGCGTGCGCGCGAGATAGCCGAGCTGCAGGAGATACGGCTCGACCATGTCCTCGATCGTGCCGACATCCTCCGCGAGCGTCGCGGCGACCGCCTCGACGCCGACAGGTCCGCCGCCGTAGATCTCCGCGATCGCACGCATGTACTTGCGGTCGAGTTCGTCGAGCCCGCGCTCGTCGATTCCCTCGAGCTTGAGCGCGCCGTCGACCGCGGCGCGGTCGGCGCGGCCCGTGCCGCGCACCGTCGCGAAGTCGCGCACGCGGCGCAGCAGGCGGATCGCGATGCGCGGGGTGCCGCGGCTCCGCGAGGCGATCGCGTCGAACGCGTCGGCGGCGATTCCCTGCATCGAGAGGATGCGCGACGCGCGCTCGAGGATGCCGACGAGGTCGTCGTGCCCGTAGAACTCGAGGTGATGCGCGATCCCGAAGCGGCTGCGGAGCGCCTGCGTGAGGAGCCCCGCGCGCGTCGTCGCGCCGATCAGCGTGAACGGCTTGAGCGAGATGGTGACCACGCGCGCATGCATGCCCGAATCGAGCGTGAAGTCGATGCGGCGGTCCTCCATCGCGGGATAGATGTACTCCTCGACCGCGGCGGGCAGGCGGTGGATCTCGTCGATGAAGAGGACATCGTTCTCCTCCATCTTCGTGAGCGTTCCGACGAGGTCGCCCGCCTTCGAGAGCGCTGGCCCGCTCGTCACGAACGCGCGCGAGCCCATTTCGTTCGCGATCACATGGGCGAGCGTCGTCTTGCCGAGGCCGGGCGGGCCGTGCAGCAGCACATGCTCCATCGCCTCGCCGCGGGACTTCGACGCCGTGAGCGCGATCGTGAGCCGCTCGACGAGCGCGCGCTGCCCGACATACTCGCCGAGCGACCGCGGACGGATCTCGAGCGTCTGCGGATCGAGATCCGACTCGGCCTCCGCCACCTGCGCCGACTGCGAGACGATGCGCTCCTTCGCCATGGATCTCAGCATACCGCACCATCCGCGCAACTGATGGGTGCCAGCAGGCTTTAGCCTGCTGTGACTTCAGCGGGTACCGCCCGCTGAAGTCATCCCCCACCATGCCAGCACCAAAGCGAGCGC
>CAYMSD010000039.1:0-20502 GCA_964393015.1 uncultured Klebsiella sp. | reverse complement strand
GCGAGCGCTCAAACACGCGCCGTCCGCTCGGCCGCGTCCTCGAGCTCGAAGAACCGCAGCTCGCGGAAGCCGAAGGCGCTGCCGACGAGGTTCGACGGGAACTCGACGCGCAGCGCGTTCAGCTCGCGCACATTCGCGTTGAAGAACCGGCGGCTCGCCGCGATGCGGTCCTCGGTGAGCGCCAGCTCGCGCTGGAGCTCGAGGAAGTGGCGGTCGCCCTTGAGATCGGGGTAGCGCTCGGACAGCGCGATGAGCCTTCCGAGCGAGCGACCGAGCTCGCGCTCGCCGTCGACGCGCTGCTGCATCTCGCCGCCCGAGGTCGGCGCATGGACCGCGGCCATCGCCTTCGCGCGGGCCGCCACGACGCACTCGAGCGTCTCGCGCTCGTGCTGCGCATAGCCCTGCACGGTCTTGACAAGGTTCGGCACGAGATCGTGCCTCCGCTTGAGCTCGACATCGACTCCCGACCAGCTCTCGCGCGCGACCTGCCTCAGCCGCGAGAAGCGGTTGTAGACCAGGATCACCCACATGATCGGCACGCCCATCATCACGGCACATGAGCCGCAGAAGATCCCCAGGCTCTCGGCGCCGTCCAGAGTCACGGTCATGGCTGGACCTTTCGGTCCGAAGGGGCCTCGGGGTTGAGAATCGGGTCGAACGCGCGCTCCGCCGGCGGCAATCTCTCCGCGCGCACATGGCGTGGGATCCGCGCGAAGAAGCCGTCGAGCCATGCGAGCCTGTCTCGGAAGCCCGCGACGGTCCAGCGGGTCGCTGCATCGTCGATCACGATGATGCCGCCACGCGCCTCGAGGTCGGGCGGCGGCGCGGAGAGGAAGAACTCGATCATGCGTGGATCGAAGAGGTCGTAGGCGAACCTCCGGTCCGAGCACTTCACATGGAACCGCTTGGAGAACTCGCTCGACTCGAAGTCGATGTCGTCGAGGCCGACGAAGGTCCCGATCCTGTCGAGGACGCTCTCGCGGCGCACGGAGAGGTCCTCCCTGACCGCGAGCACGGGCACGAGCGAGATGAACGACATCTCGTAGGTGCGGGTCGAGCTGTCCTTTCCCGCCACAGGGCTGACCGTGTAGCGGTAGTCCCCGAGGATCACGGCCGCGCGCACGCCGCCGAAGACGATGTTGCCCCAGCAGATGTTGCGGCCTTCGCGGGAATGACCGCGCTCGAAGTCGGTGAAGCCCGCGAGGCGCCGGGAGATGGTCGCGTCGTGGGCGACGAACTGGAAGCCGAGCTGCGACGCAAGCGTGGCCATGTCGCTCGCGCGCCGCTGCGCGCCGAACCAGCGCATGACCACGAAGCCGATCACGAGCGCGACCGCGAGCGGAACGGCCGCGCACACGGTGCAGTTGAGAAGCAGCTGCAGGCGTTCAGGATCGACCGTCAAGCGTCACGCTCCTCGTTCGAGCGATCGACACATCGCTCGCCAGCGCCGCATCGGCGGCAGGAGCACCGGAGCGGGCAAGTCGCGAGCGCTCAAAATCGCACCTGCGGCGCCACGCGCTGCGCCTCGTCGTCGACCTTGAAGAACGGCATCTCCTTGAAGCCGAACATGCCCGCGACGAGGTTCGTCGGGAACACCACCAGCATCTGGTTGAATCCGCCGACGCTCGTGTTGTAGCCGCTTCGGGCACCGCCGATGATGTTCTCCGTCGAGGTGAGCTCGCCCTGGAGCTGCAGGAAGTTCGTGTTCGCCTTGAGGTCGGGGTATGCCTCCGCGATGGCCATGAGGCGACCGAGCGCCGCGCTGAGGCCGCCTTCGGCCGCGATCTTCTCGTCGAGCGGGCCTGCGCTCACGGCGCGGGCGCGCGCCGCGATCACGGCCTCGAGCGCCTCGCGCTCGTGCTTCGCGTAGCCCTTCACGGTCTCGACGAGGTTCGGGATCAGGTCGTGGCGGCGCTTGAGCTGCACATCGATGTCGGCCCACGCGCCCTCGACTCCGACCTTGCCGCGCGCGAGGTTGTTGTAGACGGACATCAGCCAAAGGCCGACGACGAGCGCGACCACCGCGAGTCCACCACAACCGATGAGAAGGATGATTGGCACGAAGGAGCCTCCGAAAGGGCGCGTGTGCGCGATGCGAGAGCCGACTTTCGCCAGGGGCCATCGATCCCCTCGGCGCACAGACGGCGGGCCGCCCGATTCCGCGCGTCGTCCGCTCGGTTTCAGGCTGGCGGGGCGGATTCTACCGAGACTTGCGGCTTGGGACGGCCTTTGCGGGCTTCGCGGGCGACTTCCTTCGCACGCTCGGCGCCCCGCCCGTGCCCAGCGCGCGGATCACCTTGAACTCCGCCTCCTCGAGCGGCGTGACGGAGAGACGGTTCCCCTTGCGGAGGATGAGCATGCCTTCGAGCGCGGGCTCCGCGCGCAGCCGCTCGAGCGGGACGACCTCGGGGAAACGCTCGACGAACTCCACCTCGCACATCAGCCAGGTGGGCGCCTCGCGGGCCGACTTCGGGTCGTGGTACTCGTTCTTCGGGTCGAACTGGGTCGGGTCGGGAAGGGCCGGCCGCACGATCCGCAGCACGCCCGCGGCGCCCGAGGGATCCGCGTTCGAGTGGTAGAAGACGCCGAGGTCCCCCGCCTTCATCTCGTCGCGCATGAAGTTGCGCACCTGGTAGTTGCGCACCGAATCCCAGCCCGTGCGGCCATCGCGCTCGAGATCGCGGATCGAGTAGACATCGGGTTCGCACTTGAGGAGCCAGAATCGCGCCATGCTCGGAGCGTAGCCGAGCCTCCGCCCCTCTACACTGCGCCGCATGCACGCCCCGCGTGACGGAAGCCTGGCCAGCCCCCGCTCGCTTCTTCGGGCAGCGCTCGTCGGAGCGGCCCTGGCGTCGCAGGCTCCCTCCGCAGGAGCGCAGGCGACGCCCGCGGACAAGCCCGCCGCGCGCGCCGAGACGAAGAAGAACACGCCCCGCGACGACCGCGAGCTTGCGCGGGCGGAGGCGCAGCGGAAGCTCGACGCGGCTGCCCTTCCGCAGCCGATGTCGGAGTCGCGCTTCAAGGCGTTCCTCGCCGCGGTGGACCCCGCTCTCGCAGCCAACGCCGAGCTTGCTGCGAGCTACACCGCCTATCGCGAGACCGCGGACGCCGCGATCAAGGCTGCGTCGGGCAGGATCCGCGACAGGCTGCCCGCCGCCTACCGCTTCGACGGCGCGCGCGAGCTCTTCGTGCCGCGGCACAACCCCGAGCTCGTGCAGACGCTCGTCCTGCGCGAGGCGGCGCTTGCGCGACTCGCGGCCGCGGAGCGCACGCTTCTCGCCGCCATCGAGCGCGCTGCCGACCCCGCGCGTCGCCTCGCCTTCGTGCGCGAGCGCGTCGGCTGGTTCACGGAGCGTCTCCCCCGCGACGGACTGCTGCCCTCCACGAAGCTGACGCTCCTCGAGCTCGTCGCGCGGCTCGAGCTTTCCGAGGAGGTCGCGGCCACGATCGAGCAGCCGCTCGTCGCCCACGCCGAGCAGCTCGGCGCGCTCCTCGCGAAGCGCGCGGAGGCGCTCTCCGTGGGCGACCTCGCGCGCGCGCGCATCGAGACGGAGGCGGGCTCGCTCTGGCGATATGGCCTTGCGGAGGCGGTGCGCGCGACCGAGGCGCGTCTCGCGGAGGTCGACGACGCCGAGTTCGCGAACGAACTTGCGATCCGCGACCTGCACTTCGAGTCGCTGCGGCGGCTGCGCGGCCGGCTTCCCGCGCGCGACGGCCGGCGGCTCGTCGAGGAGTGGCAGCGCTCGGTGCATCCCGAGCTCTTCGACGACGAGCGGCTGCTCGGAGAACTCGTCGAGAGCATGCTCGGCCTCCCGACGAGCGCGCCGGGCACCGACGAGGCGATCCTCGAGGCCGTCGACCTCGCGTTCCGCCGCGTCGAGCCGCTGGCGCGCGACGCGTCGGCCGCAGCGGACCTCGTCCTTCCGCGTCTCGTCGACCGCTCCGACCTCGCCGTGCTCGAGGAGCTCGCCGCCCGCATCAGGCTCCTCGACATCCAGGCCAAGCGCCGCGCCGCGGTCCGCGACGCCGTCGCGCGCGTGCGTGCGGTCGTGGCGACGGGCGACGACGCCGTCGCCGCGCGTTTCACGCAGCTTCTCGAGACGATCGGCGCCCTCGAGCGCGCCGACCAGTTCGACCGCGCTTCGCATCTGGCGCTCGCCGCGGTGCTCGCGGAGGCGATCGCGAAGGCCGCAGCCGCGCCTGCGAGTGCGGATGGCACGGCACCCGCCGCAAACTGACACCACCCGCGACGGAAGGTCTTCCTGAACATGACGACGCACCGCACCGAACGCCCACTGCGCGCACCCCTTCCGTGTCGAACGCCTCTCGTCGCGATCCTCTGCGCAGCGCTCGCGCTCTCGGCGTGCGGCAAGGATGAGGCCGCGCCCGCAGGCCCCGCCCAGGCGCCCGCCGCGCCCGCGCTCACGCCCACCCCCGCGGCGGAGACGGTGCTCCACGCGCGCTTCGTGTGCGAATCGGGCAGCTTCCGCGTGCTGCTTGCGACGAAGGAGGCGCCGACCCTCTGCGCGAACTTCATCAATCTCGTGGGCCGCGGGTACTACGACGGGCAGGCGTGGGGCGACTTCTCGCGCGTGGTGCGGCAGACGGGGCGGAACCCCGGCAAGGACCCCGTCTACACCATGCCGCGGGAGTTCTCGCGCAAGCTCTTCTTCGATGCGCCCGGCAGGTTGTGCGCGTCGAACGACACGGACAACCCGAGCTCCGCCCGCGCCATGGCCACGAGGATCTTCGTCACCGTGCGGCCGCAGGAGCGGTGGAACCTGCAGTACTCCGTCTTCGGCACGATCGTCGAGGGGCTCGATGTGGCGGCCGCGCTTCAGGAGGGCGAGAAGATCGTCCGCGTCGAGATCGAGGGCGACGCCTCCGCGCATCTCGCGGCCCATGCCGCGAGGATCGCGGAATGGAACGCCGCGCTCGACGCCGCGGGGATTCCCGCGCGGCGCTGATCCGGGCGGCCGGTGGACTCAGTTCAGCGTCACGCCGCGCATCGTCGGGGCGGCCGTGCGCTCGCATGCGCGCTCGAGCTGCGACCCGAGGTGCGAGAGCTCGGAGAGCACGAAGCGCGCGCGCTCGCGGCAGCGTGGCTCCGCAAGGAGGCCGTAGCGCGTGTCGTCGTCGCGCGCGAGCATGGCGAGCAGCTGCTCGACGATCACCTCCGACGGCACGGCTCCGCGGGCGAGCCACTCGCGAATCGTGCCGAACCGATGGACGCGCTGCAGCGCGGGCGACTCGAGGATCGAGCCGAGCATCTGGTTGAAGCCCGGAAGCCTGCGCGGCGCGCCCATCGCGCTCTCGAGCGGCACGAGCTTCGCGACGCGGTACAGCCGTCGTCCGTCGGGCTCGGAGATCGACTCGATCCGCGCGCGGCCGAGCCCGTGGATGATGAAGCGATGATGGCCGTTGTCGAGCTGCACATGCTCGACCATCTTGCCCACGCACACGATCGGCCGAAGCGGCGGGTCGCCGAGCCGCTCGCCCGCCCAGCTCCTGCCTGCATAGGTGGCCATCGCGATGGGCGCCGAGCCGAGCACGGGGCCGTCGCCGCGCGCGCGGAGGCAGTCCTCGACCATCTGTCGATAGCGCGGCTCGAACGCCTGCAGGCATTCCGCCGTGTGCGGGAAGAGCGAGACCGCGGGAAGCGGGAAGAGCGCGATCGGTCGGGAGAAGTCGATGCGCACGGACGCGGACATGTCGCGATGCTACGCGCGCGTCGCGCGGAATGGCAATCGAATCGGCGAGTTCCTGCGGGCGCGGCGCGGCGTCACGCGTTCACCGTCACGCGTTCACCGTCACGCGTTCATCGTCGCGCGGGCTTCCTCGAGCGCCTTCGGGAGGTTCGCAAGCGCCTCCTGGAGCTGAGGGACGCCGATTCCGAGCGCGTCGAGCGCCTCGTGCGGCACGCCGTGGCCGAGGATGTCGGCGCGGAAGGCGCCTTCCGTGGCGGCGACGCGGTCGGCGACGAAGATCAGCCAGGCGATCGGCTGCATCGCCGCCTCGACCTCGCGCGGCTCATGGTGGAAGCCGCAGGCGGCGCGCAGCCCCTTGGTGAACTTCCACTGCTCGCAGAGCGCCTGGCCGAAGTGGCAGTGGTCCGCCCCGAAGACGGCGCGCTCGACGACGCGGAAGTCGATGAGCGGCTGCCCTTCGGAATCGAACTGCATGTCCGCGAACACCCGCGCGAGCTTGGCGCGGTCGGTCTGGAGCTCGACGACGATGCCGATGTCGTGCATGAGGCCCGCAAGGAACGCCTCGTCGGCCGCGATCTTGTTGCTTGCGCTCGCCAGCATGCGCGCGGCGGTGCCGACGGCGAGCGAATGCGTCCAGAGTTCCTTCGCGTCGAACCGGTCGCAGAGCGCGCCGCCGCGGAAGAGCTTCGCGAGGCTTGCGGCGATGGCGATGTTCTTGACGGCGTTGAGGCCGAGCAGCGAGATCGCGCGGTTGATCGAGCCGAGCTGCGACGGGAGACCGTAGAAGGCGCTGTTGACGACGCGGAGGACGCGCGCGGAGAGCGCGGGGTCGCGCTGGATGAGCGCGTTGAGCGCCGAGGCGCTCGAGCGGGGGTTCTCCACGAGCTCGATGATCCCGAGCGTCACCTCCGGCAGGGTCGCAATGTGGCTGAGCTGCTTCACGGCTGCATTCGCAACCTTCATGCAGTCGCTCGCGCTCGCGGCGGGTGTGATCTGTTCGGGCATCTCGACCTGACCTCCTGCAGTCGGATTGAATCCGAAGCCTTCCGGATTCATCGATTGCGGCACGAAAAACAGCGTGTCGCCGAATGGAGTGATCGGTCTGTTCGGGGGACCGATTGACCCTGAGGCCCACAAAGCGCACGAAAGAACGCTGCCTGACACGATCGGGTGACAGAGGTCGGGATTGCAGCGGTCGCGCGGACAGGCGCCTTCAGTAGGTGCAGCGCTTCGCGAGGCCATGGGCCGAGAAGTCGCAGGTGGCGAGAATCTCGGCGATCCGACGCGATGCGCCCGCCTCGAGATAGGGGTGGCGGCCCGACGGGCGCCACGAGTCGACGGTGTCGAGCGCCTCGGCGAGGCCGTCCCACGCCGACGCGACATCGCGCACATTGTCGGCGCGCTCGCGGCCCGCCTGCCTCGCGCCGATGTTGACGGCGCGCACGCCGAGGGCGGCGCATTCGATGAGGCCCGCGCTCGAGTTCCCGACGAGCGCGCGGACATCGGTGCGCCTGAGCAGCCCGATGAAGAGCTCGCGGCCGATGTGCCTGAAGGCGCGGAAGCGCGTGCGCCTTCGCTCCGCGACGATCTCGATCGCACGGGCGATGCCGTCGCGGCCTGGGTCCGAGTTTGGCGCGAGCACCGTCACGCGGCCGCGCGCGGCGAGCGCCTCGAGCACGGCGTGGGCCTCGCGCTCCTCGTCCCCGTCGGGGCGCCCCACGGGATGCATCAGGAAGACGAAGTCGGGCGCGCCGAGCTCCGCGTACTCGTGGTCCGACAAGGGCGGGATCGCCTCGAGCCCGTCGACCGCGGGCGAACCGACGAGATGGATGCGCGCCGCGTCCTCGCCGAGCCGCGCGATGCGCGCCGCGCTCTCTGCGCTTGCGGCGAAGTGGATGTGGGAGAGCTTCGTGATCGCATGGCGCATCGCCTCGTCCGCGACGCCCTCCGCGCGGTCGCCGCCATGGATGTGCGCGACGCGGATGCCGCCGATCGACGCCGCGCTCGCCGCCGCGAACGCCTCGATGCGGTCGCCGAGGACGACCACGATGTCGGGCGCAAGGCGCGCGAAGATCTCCGCCAGCGCGGACACGCCGCGCCCAAGCGCCGCTGCGTCCGCGAGGCGTCCCGTCTCGCCCGCGCGCTGCATCTCGAAGCGATGCGGGTGGTAGCCGCAGGACTCGACCCAGATGATCGTCGGCTCGCACGGCATGGGTTCGCCGAAGACGGCGCGGTGGAGGGCTCGGTCTTCCGCGACCGGCGGCTTGAGGAGATGCGCGCCACCCGCGCAGACCTCGAGCGCGAGTTCGCTGCGCGCGCAGATCGCCTCGCAGACGGGCGCGAGCAGCCCCCACTCCGCGCGCGTTCCCGTGACGACCGCGACCTTCCGCCGCGATTCCCCGCTCACGGCGAGGTCCCCGCTGCGACGGGCCACGCGATGTCTGCCTCGGTGAGGACGCGGTCTGCCTCGACGGCGCGCGCGAGACGCCGTCCGACGATCTCGTCGAAGCGGCTTGCACAGATCCCGGTGCCCGGGCGCTTCACGCAGAGATCCTCGGGCCGCACGAGATGCGCAAGCGGCAGGTCGCGCGCCGCGACGAGCGACTGGCGGCTCACGGTGCGGACATCGCGCTCGACGGCCTGCAGTTCCTTCCGCGGGGCGCCGATCATCCGCGCCGCACGCCGCGCAAGCTGCACATACGCCGCGAACTGGTTCGGGTCGAGGCTCGCGGCGTGGTCGGGGCCCGCGGCAGAGCGGTCGTAGGTGAGGTGCTTCTCGAGGATCGCGGCGCCAGCGGCGACGGCGATCGCGCCCGTGTCGACCGACGCGGTGTGGTCGCTGTAGCCGACGGCGCGCCCCGTGATCGCCGCGATCTCGTGCATGCCGCCGATGGCGGCGTGGTCGTCGCGCGAGGGATAGCTCGAGGTGCACTGGAGGAACGCGAGGTCGCCGTGCGACTCGAGCCAGCGCGCGCCCTGCGCGACCTCCTCGCGTGTGGCCGCGCCCGTCGAGACGACGAGCGGGCGGCCGAGCGACGCGACGGCGCGCAGGAGCGGAAGGTTGACGAGGTCGGGCGATGCCGTCTTGAACGCCTGCCACGGCTGCGCGCGCGCGATCTCGACGAGCGGAATCGAGAACACCGTCACGATCGGCACGACCCCTGCGCGCACGCACTCCTCCGCGAGTTCTCCGAGCGCCTCGGGCGGAAGCGCGAGCCCCTGCAGGAGCTCGCGCGGGTCGCGTGCGCCGCGTTCGCGCTGGTAGGCCGCCAGCACGGCGTCGCGCGACATGAGCATCGCTGCGTCGAACATCTGGAACTTCGCAGCGTCGGCGCCCGCGCGGCGCGCCGCGTGGACGAGCTCGAGCGCGCGCGAGAGGTCGCCGTCGTGGTTGACGCCGATCTCGGCGATGATGAACGGCGCGTGGCCCGCGCCGACGGCACGGCCTGCGATCGAGAGCATGGGTGCGGAACCGGGGTGATTCATGCGTGGACTCCTTCGCGCTCGCGCGCGGAGAGGATCGCCTCCGCGACGGCGAGGTCGAGCGCGCTGTCGACATCGACCACATCGCCCTCGCGCGTCTCGATGCCGCGGCGGTCGCGGCCGAAGAACGCGTGCGGCTCGCCCTCGCGCACATCGAAGAGGCTCGCGCGCGTGACCGCGATCACGCCGCCGTCGGGCATGAAGAGCGGAGGCAGCTCCTGCCTGCGGTAGATGCGGTTCTCGATGAACTGCGAGACGCGGCCTTCGCCATCGAGGCGCGACATCCAGAAAGGATGCGTCTTGCCCACGCGGTAGTAGCTCTGCACGCTGTCCGCGCCCGTCTCGCGAAGCGCGCGCACCGCGCGGTCTGCGAGATCGGCGGGACGCACGGGCACATTGCCGTAGAGGATGACCACGACGGCCGCGCGCGAAGCGCTCGCCTCGACCGCATGGCGCACGGCGCTGTCGACGGTGGCCTGGTCGTTCGACACGCTCTCGGGCCGCAGGAACACCTCGACGCCCTCGTCGCGCGCGATGCGCGCGATCTCGTCGCCGTCGGTCGAGACGATCACGCGGTCGATCTCCTGCGACGCCCGCGCAAACCGGACCGTGCGCGCGATCATCGGCACGCCCGCCACGGGAAGCGCGTTCTTGCGCGGAAGGCCCTTGCTTCCCGCGCGGCCGATGACGACCGCGAGGACCTTGCCCTCGTCCGCGAGCGGAGGAATCGGCGTCATGGGATGCGGGTCCTCAGGTCGGGGTGCGACTCCCCGTGGTCGCGGCGGATCTGCTTGCGCCGCGCCACGAGGTCGCGCCAGATCTGGAGGAGCGGCGCGCGCTCGACATGCGCGAAGATGCGCTCGCCGCGCAGGTCGAGCTCGCCGAGCGGCACGGAGCCGTCGGCCAGGACCTGCATGCGCCGAAGCATCTCGCGGAACATGACGCGCGACGGCGCGCGCGCGCTCGCAAGGCCGTCCGAAGGCGTCTCGGGCGAGTGATCGTGTGGCGGCGCGCCCTCGAGGACGGGCGTGCCGAGCGTGTGCTGCCAGCGGTCGAAGAACGACTCGATGTCCTCGATGCTCTCGACGCGCCGCTGCAGGCGCGGCACGATCCACGGCACCGCGAATCCCGCGGCGTCGTTCGGGCCCGAGAGATGCGTGCGCGCGAGGAAGACGCGCTGGATGTTGTCGATCACCTGGCGGAAGCGGTCGACGCCGTGCATGCGGCGATAGGTCTCGGGCGTCTCCGCGTCGAGCTCGACCGACACGACGTCGACGCCCGCCTCGACCATGGCGTCGATCGCCTCGGGCGGCGCGAGGAGCTCGGTGCGCACATGCACGCCGCGCACGCCGAGCTCCTTCGCCATTCGGATGAAGTGCGGGAGATCCGGGTGGAAGAGCGGGTCCCCCGCCCCCGTGAAGCTGATCACGCAGTCGCGGCTCTCGCCGACCTGCTCCACGAGCCGCGCGAAGCGACGCTCCGTCATCACGGGCCGCTGCAGCGAGCCGTGGCGGTGCGGGCTCGCCGCGCCGGAGCCCTGCCGACCGGTGTTGAGCTCGACCATGAGGTGCTGCGGCGTGAAGTACGGCACCGTGTCGTAGAGCTGGTGCTCGAGGAGGTCGACGACCGCACGCGCATCGAGCGCATCGAGCGCGCGCTGCGACGCCTCCGCGTCGAGCCCCGAGAGCAGCGGCTCGATGGCGCGGCGCATGCGCATCATGCTGCGCGGCGTGTCGAAGACGGCGCGGACGAGCGAGCGCCGCACGGGCTGCTCGATCTGCACGCAGAGGTCCTTCGAGATCGGATCCTGCTGTGCGCGCGTCGGCTCGTAGGCGAGGCGCGCGCCGATCGTGGCGTGACGCCCGCCCTGCCTGAACTCCTCCATCAGCGAGCGCTCGACGAGGACGCCCGAGAGACCTGGAGGCGACTGGTTGAACACGAGCCGCAGCATGTCGGGCTTCAGCCTGTGGCGGCGGACGAGCGCGTCGCAGCCCGATTGGCCATCGACGAAGACGAGCGGCCAGTCGGGCGCGACGACGACGGCCGCCGTGATCCCGAAGCGCTCCATCGCGGGCACCATCGACTCGGGCGAGAGCACCTCGTCGTAGGCCGTGAGTCCCGCGATGCCGCCGCGCCAGCTTGCGTCGCTCCACAGGCGCCCCGCCGCGACGGCGGCGTGGGCCGCGCGGAGCGGGCTTCCCTGCGTACGGTGGATCTCGATCGGCAGCCCGATGCGGCGGCGGTCGACCAGCCGCTCGACGTCGAAGCCCTCGGGCACGAGCAGGACGATCGACGACGCCTCGCGCGAACGGCCGAGCCGCTCGAGCGTCCACTGGATGACGGGGCGCCCCGCAAGCGGCTCCGCGAGGCTCCGCGGCGTGCCGAGCCCGCCGCGCGACGGATCGACGGGCACGAGGAATGCGGCGCGCACCTCGACGGCGGCGTCCGCTTCGCCGAGCGCGCGGCCAAGCGCCCCGTCCGAACGCGCGGCCACCGTCGCCTCGTCCTCGATCGCGTCGCCATCCGCGGAGAGCCCGCGCTCCTCGAGGTCCGCAGGAAGCCCGAGCCGCTGGCTGAGCTCCTCGAGGAGCCTCAGATACTCCTCCGCCGCCTCGCCGATCCAGCGCACATTCACGATGTCGCGCTCGAACTGCAGCTTCTGGCGGCCGGCCTCGTCGATGTCGCGGGTGTACTCGATGCGGCGGTCCGCCTTCGCGCGCTTGAAGGCGCCGAGCGTGCTGAAGCCGTCGAGGAGCGCGAGGATGTCGAGCCGCCGCGAGACCTTGTCGCGCTCGCGGTCGAGCGACTTCCACAGCGTGTCCTCGGCCTCGCGGCGCGGGCGCGCGCCCGTCAGCTGCTCGAGGATGTCGCTCGCGCGGTGCGACGCCTGGCGGATGATGCGCACATGGTCGATGACCTCCTCGATGCGCGTGCGCCCCTTGCGCAGCCGGTTCGCGTCGAGGGCGCGCGCGGGCACGGGGATCTCGGGCAGCGGCTCGCGCGCGAAGCGGTCGAGCGTGTCGCGCAGCGTTGCGACCTCCGTGCACTGCTTGCGCACGCCGCCCTCGCTCGCGTCGATCGTGCGCAGCCCGCGCCGCTCGTCCTCCGCGAAGAAGAACTCGAAGCGCTGCAGGTACGCCTCCATCTGCCCGTCCGTGAAGATGGAGCGGTCGTGGATGTCGCGCCTGCGCACGAGATGCGCGCGATGACGCACGATGCGCGTCCACTCGAGGTTCTCGAGCGTGTTGAAGGGATTGAGCTCGGGGCTCCACACCTCGTCGATCGCCGTTCCGCGCGCGTAGTAGACGCCGTCGGTGAAGCCGAGGTCCTGTCCGATCAGCGCCACGGGGTCGCAGCCGAGGTAGCGCGCGATCTGGTAGCAGAGGTGCGCGACCGTGGCGCACGCGGGAAGCCTGCCCGTGTCGCGCGCGATCGGCCCGAGCACGAGGTCGAGGTGCGGCGCGGAGATGACGCGCACGGGGCCCGGATAGTGCGCGGGAACGGCAGGGTTCACCTGCGGATCGAGCACGAAGGTGGTGTCGCGCACATCGTCCGCGGTCAGCCCCTCGAAGAACCGCGTCGAGATGTGGTGCCAGTCGAGCGCCGCCACGAAGTGCGGGCGGATGCCGTCGGCGAGAAGCGGCTTCAGCACCGTGGGCGTCGCCACGATGAGGCACCGCTCGCGCACGCCAGGATCGGCGAGGAGGTGCAGGTTCCGTCGAAGGCTCGGGCCCGCGCTCACGACCACGCCGAGGCGGCCCTTCGCCGTGCCCGCGAGGGGCGCGAGCGTCTCGCCCGCGACATAGCGCCGCGCGTTGCGGAAGATGGAGCGGATCGTGTGCGCGCTGCGCGCGAGGTTCGTCGACGCGGTCACGCGGGCGATGCGCACGAGTTCCGTGAGGCGCGCGGAGAACTCGCGCACGGGCGAGACGGGCGAGCCCTCGGCGATCTCCGCGCCGTCCGCAGCGGCCTGCGCGGGCACGCGCACCTCGGCGATGCGCGCCTTGCTCGGGGCATGCTCCACGATGTGCAGGCCCTGGATGAGGAACCCCTCCGTGCCCGCGAAGCGCTCGGCGTGCACGGCGGAGTTCTCGGCGCCGCTGAAGACGAGGATGTTCGAGTGCCGCAGCGACTCGCTGAGGTCGATCTCGGAAAGCACCGCGCGCAGGAGGCCGAGATCGGGCTCGAGGACGGCCGCAAATCCGGTGCGCTTCAGCCGCTCGCACACGGCCGTGATGTGGTAGCCGAGGCCGAAGCCGATGATGGCGACGACCGCCTTCTCGCGGTAGTCGATCGCGTCGGCGAAGGTCTCGGCCTCGCGCCGCGGCGCATGCTTCGACGCCAGCGCGCGCCCGTTCAGGCTCGCCACCCGCGAACCGTCGGCCGCGGTCGTCCACTCGAGCGGCGCAGGGTCGGCCTCGCGGATCTGCCGCGCGAGGTCAGCGTTGCGGGGCCCGAGTGCGACGAGGTTCCGCTCGAGGACCGACGGACGAACGCACTCCACCTCGACGGCGCGGTGCGGGCCCGTGGCGCCGAGGGAATGCTGCGGGAACCCCCGCGCCTCCGCGGAACCGCTTGCTGCGGCGGGCTGGGGCTTCGCTGGATCTGGTCCGAGGGCGTGTGGTGGGGCTGCCATCGTGGTCTCTGCCACGGAGAGCGGCCGCGACGAGGCGGCGTCCGCGCGGCTCCGCCGCTCGGCCTCGTCGTTGGGTACGCGGCTCCGCCGCGCGTCGCTCATCGGCCGTGGAGGCGGATTCGATGCAGAAAATGCGCGAATCAGGCTCGGCCATTCACCCGCGCCGCACGATGCTGCCACAATCGCCCCCGATGCTCACGCGCTGGCTCTTCGAGAACCCGTGGCCCCTCGCGATCGCGCTCGCCCTCGTCGGGGCTGTGCTCCTCGTGCGGTGGCTCGGCGACCGGAGCCGCCCCCTTCTCGTGGGCGGCGGGGTGGCGGTCGCCCTCGCCCTCGCCGCGCTCCTCGTCGGAAGCGTCGTCACGACTCCCGGCGAGCACGCGGAGCTGGTCGTGCGACGGCTCGTCGGGCACGCGGAGCGGGCCGAGACGGACGCCGCGGTCGCACTCTTCGCGGAGGGCGCCGTCCTCAACTACGGCCGCCGTGAGAACCCCGGGACCGCGATCGAGGACATCCGCCGCGCGCTCTCGTCCCTCGAAGGCCGCCATCGGATCGAGTCGAACCGCGTCCGCCGCCTCGTGGCCGTCACGCTCGACGAAGAGACGGGCGAGGTCGAGCTCTCCTGCTCGACCACGACGAGCTCGACCTCGCAGGCCGTCCCGACCGACTGGATCGTGCGCGTGCGGCGCGTCGACGGCGAGTGGCGCATCGACCGCCTCACCTTCGAGCGGCTCTTCATGAACCCGCCGACGCCCGGCGTGTGGCGGTAGCGCTCACCACTCCTCGAGGATCTCGTCGGCGCTGCGTTCGCCCGCCGCGTCGGCGACCGCCCCCCCTGCTCCCGTGCGCACGGTGCGCACCGCCGCGGAGGGCGGCAGGAGCGGCGGAATCGGCACGCGGGTGAGGTAGCGCGCGTCGAGCGTCGTATCGTGGACGCCTGTGCGGATGTCGCGGCCCGAGAGCCTGCGCACGCCGTCGGCGAAGTGGAAGACGCGCACCGCCGTGCCGCCCGGGTCGAGCGAACTCACGGGCTTGCGGCTCTGGGTGTAGCCGTCGGCCACCGCGAACGCCTCGACATCGAGGGTCGTCTTCCCGACATTGGTCACGCGCAGCGTCAGCACGAGGTCAAGCGTCCCGCTCTCGATGCTGCGCGCAAGCCGCCACGACGGCTCGACCTTGATCGCCTTGTATCCGAGGACAAGCGGCGTCTCGAGCTCGAGGCGGAACGGCTCCGTCGCGGTGCCCTGGATGAGCACGCTGACCATCGTCGGCCCCGACGGCATGCTGCGGGGCACGCTGTAGGTGATGGGCAGGCGCGCCTCGCCGCCTGCGTCGATGCTGAAGGTGTGCGTGCGCGGCGTGATGCCGAGCGACTCGGGGCCGAGGATGGTGAGCGTGCCCGCGACCGAGGTCGGCCACGGGTTCGTGAGGTAGAGCGAGCCGTCCTGCGGCGCGCGCTTGCTGATCGAGACGGGCGGATCGATGCGCAGGCCGCGGCGCAGGAGCGCGAGGTAGGGGTCGAGCCCCTCGATGAAGACGGGCTCGCGTCCGACGCGGAGCGCATGTCCCTTCGTGGTCGCGGCGACGCGCGTGCTGCGGCCCCAGAGGTCGGTCACCGTCAGCGTGCCGCCGCCGAGATCCGTGGTGCACTCGACGACGCCCGACGCGGAGTCGCTCCACGCCACGAGCACCGGGCCACGCGGTCCATCCGCGAGCCACGCGCGCAGGTCGGGGTGCAGCGGAATCTCCGAGACGAAGCGTCGCCCCGAAAGCCGCACGGAGAGCTGGCGCCACGCGGCCAGCTCGATGGGCGGGCCTGGAATCGTCTGCACGCTGTCGCCGCGCACATCGACGGCGATCGCGTCGAAGCCGTACCGCCACGCGTCCATCGCGCGCACGGCGAGGTCGACCGCCCGCGAACGGTCGTCGACCGTGCCGGGCGCGATCGGCACGATGCGCGCGATGCCGCGCTTGCCGCTCGGGAGTCCCTCGAAGGCCTCGCCGCCCGATTCGCGCCAGTACGGCTCGACCACGACCTCGAGCACATGGCGGCCGTCGACGACCGTCGACTCGAGATCGGCGGGCAGCAGTTCCGCGGGCGACCATGGGAGCCCGACGCTCGGGCCCGCGATCGCCGCGCGCATCGCCTTCGCGAGCGAACCGATGCGCGCGGAGAGATCGCCTCGGTTCCCGTCGACGGGCGGCGTGCCGATGATCCAGTGGTCGATCTGCTGGCCGAAGCCGAGCAGCCACGGCTCGAGCGCGGGGCGCCATCGCTCCTCCTCGAGCGCGAAGAGCGCGAGCGAGTCGTCGATGTCCACGCGGTTCTGCCGCGCGAGATACGAGGGGATCTGCGCGATGCGTCCGACGCTGCCGACCTGCCGATCGAGAAGCTTCAGAAGCAGCTCGCGGAAGCGATCGAGGTCCTGCTGCGGGTCGCGCGTGTCGGTCGAGGCCGTCCAGAACGGCAGGATCGCGAACGCGCTGCGCGAGAGGTCGATCGCGGGAAGGACGCGCTCGTCCGAGATCGCGAAGCTGGTGCCGAAGCGGGGCGCGTCGTCCGAGGCCAGGCCGTCGGCGGGAAGCACCGTGAAGCGCGCGCGCCGCTGGGAGACCTCGGTGCCGCCCTGCATGTAGCTGACGGACGCCTCGTACCAGCCCGTCGCGAGCTGCGGAAGCTCGAGCCTGATCGAACCATCGCCAGGCACGTCGAGCGTGCTCTGGTGGACAAGCGCCTCCTCCGCATCGCGCACGACAACCGTCGCGCTCGTGCGGGGAATCGAAGGATCGCTGCATCGAAGCTGGAGCACCGCGCGCGCGCCCGAGGGGATGACCCCGCTCGACTCGGCCTCGAAGACGACCGTCGGCACCTGCCACACCTCGATGTCGTCGAAGTAGGCGGCGCCGACCACATCGTCGACCGCCAGCGCATACGGGTCGTCGCGGTCGCGGTACACGCTCGGCTGGATCACCTCGAGCCAGAGCGACAGGCCCGTCGCACCGACGGGGGTCGGCGGCGGCTCGACCGCAAGGAGCCGCCAGCTGCCCTCGCTGCGGAACATCGCGCTCGAGTAGACGCCCGGAAGCGCGATGCCCTCCTTGTCGTGGAAACGCACGCTGAGGCGCATGGACGCCTGCTGAAGTCCCTCGGTGCGGCCGAACGCGCGGACGAGGAGCTGCGCGCCGGCGGCGACCTGCACGCGGCTCGGCTCGGAGGCGAGGCGCATCGACGCGCCGTCCACCGTGAAGCGGACCGCCCAGTTCCCGACGCCGCGGCCGCCAGGCCTGCCGACGCCGCGCATCGACTCGATGCGGCCGAAGGCGCGCACGCCCGACGCACCCTGCGCCTGACCTTCGCGGTCCGACCGCGCGGCGAGGTCGTCTTCGATCGCGGTCAGCGCGCGGTAGAACCCGACGGGGATCTCGCGTGCGAACTCCTCGCTCTCCTCGAAGTCGAACTTGGCGACGAGCCGCCGCGGCAGCGCGTCGTCGCGCTGCGCCTGCCCCGCCGCCTGCTGCGCAGGAACGGGCGCCGCTCCCACGGCGGCGGGCCGCGCGAGGAGACCCGCCAGCGATGCGACGACGGCGAACGCCACAGGCGCGCCGAACCCGAGGGCCGTGCGGTGTCGATGGAGTGCTGTCACGCGGCCTTCATCGGCATTCTCGGACAGCGTCTGCAGCGGTCGGACGGGGATCCCGAGAGCTCCACCCGCCTCGGCGGCGACCCCGTGAGGCTGCTGGCCGCGTGGCTGACCCGTACCATCCCCTTCTTCCTCCCCTTCCGACGACGCCCACCGCCATGATCGACCTCCGCAGCGACACAGTCACCCGCCCGACCCCCGCCATGCGCGCGGCCATGATGGCGGCCCCCCTCGGCGACGATGTGCTCGGCGACGAGCCAACGGTGCAGGCGCTCGAGGCGAAGATCGCGGCGATCCTCGGCAAGGACGCCGCGCTCTATGTCCCGTCGGGCACGATGGCGAACCAGCTTGCGATCCGCACCGTGTGCGAGCCGGGCGACGAGATCGTCGCCCACAAGGACAGCCACATCATCCACTACGAGACGGGCGCCCCCGCCGCGCTCGCGGGCTGCATGATCGCGCCGCTCGACGGGCCGGGCGGCCTGTTCGAGCCCGCGCAGGTCCACGCGGCGATCAAGCCGAAGGACCAGCACGCGCCGCTCTCGAAGATGCTCGTCCTCGAGAACACGCACAACCGCGGCGGCGGCACGGTGTGGCCGCTTGCGCAGTTCGCGGCGTGCGCGGCGGCGGGCCGCGAGCGCGGGCTCCATGTTCACATCGACGGCGCGCGACTGATGAATGCGTGCGTCGCGTCGGGCCACGCCGCGCGCGACTTCGCGCAGCACGCCGACAGCGCGTCGATCTGCTTCTCGAAGGGCCTCGGCGCCCCGGTCGGCAGCGCACTCGTCGGGGGTGCCGCGTTCATTGCGCGCGCGCGGCGCTTCCGCAAGATGTTCGGCGGCGCGATGCGGCAGTCGGGGCTCCTGGCGGCGGCGTGCATCCACGCGCTCGACCATCATGTCGCGCGGCTCGCCGACGACCATGCGAACGCGAAGCGCCTGGCGCGCGCGGTTGCCGCGATTCCCGGCCTTTCGCTCGAAGGTACGCCCGAGTCGATCCCCACGAACATGGTGTTCTTCACGCTCGACGCGCGGCTCGGCGGCGCGCAGGAGTTCTGCGCGCGGCTCGCGCAGCACGGCGTCGCCGCGATCGGCATGGGCGCGAACCGCGTGCGGCTCGTGACGCATCTCGATGTGGGTGCGGCCGACATCGACCGCGCCGCCGAGGCGATCGCGCGCGCGGCGGGAGGCAACTGATATGTATGCAGCGATCTTCGACCTCGACGGCACGCTCGTCGACAGCTACGACGCCCACTACGAGGCCTGGCGCGCGATCAGCGCCACGCACGGCGTGGCGGTCACCGTCGACGACTACTACAGCCACTTCGGCCGCCGCAACGAGGACCTGCTGCGCGAATGCTGGCTGCGCGCGGGCAAGGGCGAACTGACGCACGACGAGATCGCTGCGCTCGACCACGAGAAGGAGGCCGCGTACCGCGCAATCGTCGCAAGCGGCTTCCCGATCATGGATGGCGCACGCGAACTCGTCGCGTCGCTGCGCGCGGACGGCTTCCGCACCGCGGTCGGTTCGTCGGGGCCACCGGCGAATGTCGCGCTTGCGATCGAAGGTCTTTCACTTGGTGTAGCCGGCTTCGACGCCGTCGTCACCGGCCGCGATGTCAAGCGCTCGAAGCCCGACCCCGAGTGCTTCCTGCTCGCGGCCGAGCGGCTCTCGATCCCGCCGTCGCGCTGCGTGGTGTTCGAGGACGCGCCCGCAGGAATCACGGCCGCGAAGGCCGCGGGCATGCGCTGCATCGCCATCACCTCGAAGGGCCACACGGTCGAGCGCCAGCGCGAGGCTGATCTTGTCTTTCCCGATGTCAAGACAGTGACGGTCGCCGCCGTGCGCGCGCTGCTCCAGTAGACTCGCCGCCGAACGCTCGCCCGGAATCCCGAAGGAAACCCCATGGATCCCCGCTACCAGAAGCTCGCCGACCTCCTCGTCCGCCACTCGACCAAGCTCGAGAAGGGCGAGCATGTCCTCATCGAGGCGTTCGACATTCCCGTCGAGATGACGATCGCGCTCATCCGCGCCGCGCGCGCGGTCGGCGCGCATCCGCATGTCGCCGAGCGCTCGAACCGCATCGTCGCCGAGCTCTACCGAAACGACGAAGCGGGCCTCGCCGTGTGGGGCGACAACGACCTCCACCGCATGAAGTCGATGCAGGCGTACATCGGGATCCGCGGCGGCCACAATGTCAGCGAGCAGACGATCGTGCCGGGCGACCAGATGAAGCGCGCGGCGCGGCTCTACCAGAAGCCCGTCCACTTCGAGCAGCGCGTCAACCACACCAAGTGGTGCGTGCTGCGCTGGCCGTCGCCGTCGATGGCGCAGCTCGCGGGCAAGAGCACCGAGGACTTCGAGGACTTCTACTTCCGCGTCTGCTGCGTCGACTACGCGAAGATGGCCGCCGCGTGCGAGCCGCTCGCCGCGCGCATGCGCAAGGCCGACAAGGTCCACATCAAGGGCCCGGGCGACACCGACCTCGTCTTCTCGATCAAGGATATCGGCGTCGTCCCATGCTGCGGCGACAAGAACATCCCCGACGGCGAGTGCTTCACCGCGCCCGTGCGCGACAGCATCAACGGCGTCCTTCAGTACAACACGCCGACCGTCTACAACGGCCAGAGCTTCGAGAACATCCGCTTCGTCTTCAAGAACGGCAAGATCGTCGAGGCCTCGTGCCAGGGCGATTCGAAGAAGCTCAACGAGATCCTCGACACCGACGAAGGCGCGCGCTACATCGGCGAGTTCGCGATCGGCTTCAACCCGCACATCACGCACGCGATGAAGGACATCCTGTTCGACGAGAAGATCGCGGGCAGCTTCCACTTCACGCCGGGCCGCTGCTACGAGGAAACCGACAACCGCAACAACAGCGAGATCCACTGGGACCTCGTCTGCATCCAGCGCGCCGACCACGGCGGCGGCACCATCAGCTTCGACGGCGAGGTGATCCGCAAGGACGGAGTGTTCGTGCCGGCGGATCTGCACGGATTGAATGGGTGATCTGAGCGCTCGCAGCTCGCCAGTG
>CAYMSD010000038.1:17074-30255 GCA_964393015.1 uncultured Klebsiella sp. | reverse complement strand
CAAGGGTGCCCGTGGACGAAGTCCACGGAACGACGATCGTCGGAGTCGACGGCTGGCGTCATCCGTTCCGCATGCTGAAGCATGCGGGCACCCATGACTTTCGTGTCGCGCGATTGGGATCGTCGGAGTCGACGGCTGACACCATCCGTTCCTTGGACTTCGTCCGAGGGCACCCCTGCGTGTCGTGTCGGGTGATCACCATCGCCGAAGTCGACGGCTACCATCCCGCCATGCGCCTCGCACTTCGCACGCTTGCCCTCGCGCTCGTCATCGCGGCTCCTTCGATGGCGCAGGTCGCGCCTGTGCCGGCAGCTCCAGCCGCGACGGCGCCAGCGACGCCCGCAAAGGCCCATCGCGTCGCCGTGATCGGGGCGAGCGCGTCCGCAGGTTTCGGCTGCGTGCTCCGCGAGACGCGCGAGGACGGCGAATACGCGCTTGGCTTCCGCCTCGCCGACATGATCCGACTGGCCTGCCCGGAGCTCGAGCTGGTGACGAGCGATCTCGCAAGCGGGTTCTTCTTCCTCGCGCCGATCAAGAACGGCGCAACCTCCGCGAAGCGCGCCGCGGAGTTCAAGCCCGACTGCGTTCTCGCCCTCGATTTCCTCTTCTGGTACTGCTACGGCGACGACGCACCCGAGGGCGGCGCCGTCACGAGCGAGTCGCAGCGCCTCGCCAAGCTCGAGCTCGGTCTCAAGGAGCTCGAGAAGTTCGCGGTGCCCGTCCTCGTCGGCGACATCCCCGACATGTCGCCCGCGGTCGGCCGCATGCTTTCGCCCGCGCAGATGCCCGCGAAGGAGACGCTCGCGAAGGCCAACGCCCGCTTCCAGGAGTGGGCCGCCGCGCGCGCGAACATCGTCGTGGTGCCGCTCGCCTCGATGCAGCGACAGCTCATGGAGGAGCGCGCGCTCGAGATCCGCGGCGTGCGCCTCGAGGGCACGGCGGAGACGCCGCTTCTCCAGCGCGATCAGCTGCACCCCGCCCCGCTCGGGCTCGCGGGGCTTGCGTCGGCGATCGCAGCCGACCTGAAGGACGCGCTCGCCTCCGCAGCGAAGACGCCCGTCGCCGATGACTGCGAGCCGGAGCCGAAGGCGACCTTCGAGCGGGCGCGCGCGGGGCTCAAGCCCTCGCGACGCAGTGCGCAGCCTGCGCCGTCCTCCCAGTGACTCCCGTCATCGCAGAGACATGACGCGCGCACGCACCGAGTCGCTCGTCGCCTCGCGCGCGACCTCCGAGACCGCGCGGCTCCACGCCTCGCGCCCCATCAGGCGCACTGCGGTCGGGCGGATCGCCTCGAGGTCGACGCTCTGGTCGGGCCCGCGCGGGTGTGCGGCGAGAATCGACGCAAGCCGGGCGTCGGAAAGCGATGCGAGCCTCGGCTGCGCGAGATGCCAGAGCATGTCGCGTGCCGCGGGCGCCTTCGCGCCGCCCGCGGCGTAGGCCACGGTGAACGCCTCGAGGTCGCGCGCGCGGAAGATCGCGCCAAGCGCATGCACGGACGCCTGCTCTGCGACCGCGAGATCCTTCGCAAGCGCCCACGCCTGGAGCGTGCGCGCATCGTCGCCGACAAGCGAAAGCGCGCGGATCGCGGGCACGATCGCGGCGTCGTCGCGCTCGTCGCGGAAGCGCTTCAGCGCCGCGACCGCCTCGTCGCGCAGCGTCGCGACGCCATCGGCCGGAGGCGCGACGCGGCGCAGGCCGATCCTCTCGGGCGGCGCGAGGAGCGTCAGCGGGTCGCCGAAGCTCGCGGTGCGCCACGGACGCGCGAAGCTTCCCTCGTAGACGCGCGCGGCGACGGCGAAGGGAACGAGGAACCCTGCGCGCTCCGCCAGCATCTCGGGCGTCACGAAGGCCTGGAGAAGCGGCTCGTAGACGGAGCCGTGGTAGGCGTAGGCGCCGTTCGCGAGGAAGCGGCCGCCGACCGTCTGCGGGTCGGCGGGCGACTGCAGCGAGAACGAGTGGAGGAAGTGGACGACCGCGGGACGGTCGAAGAGCGGCACATCGTCGACGCGCGCCGTTCCGCCGCCATAGAGCCCGAACTGCGTGGCCACGCCGTGCGAGTTCGCGACGAGCGCGTCGCAGTCGAAGCCGCCCATCAGGATGCGGCGCCATCCGTCGAGCGAGTTCTGCTCGCGCGTCCACGACTGGCTGCGGAAGCCCTGCTTCTCGAAGGCGCGCTGCGCGGGCGGCGCGTCGTAGGCGACCCAGCCGGGGCCCGCCTCGTAGGCGTTCGTGAGCCACACGCTGCGCCGCGGGGCGAACAGCGCGCTCATCGCCACATACGCCGCGCGCGCCTCGCCGCCGAAGATTCCCGAGCCGATCGACCACCACACGCCCTCCTCGTGGCGACCGAGATAGTCGAGCGTCGAGATCGGCTGGCCGGGGCTCGTGGGGAAAGGCCCGCTCGGGATCTCGATCCTGAGCTGTGCGGGGAGGTCGGGCACGCACTTCCAGCCGAAGTCGTGGCAAAGGACGAACGCGTCGATCGCGTCTCCGAGCCCCTTCCATGGAAGTCCCGTGCGTTCGGCTGCGCGCTCGACCTCGAGCCTGAGCGCTGCGACGGTCTTCGCGTCGAGCGTGTCGTTGGGCGCGCCGAACGATCCCTCGACGAAGTGGATCGGCGCGTAGCGGCCCGCTGCGATCGCCGCCGCGGCGGGCCACGCGGAGTCGTCCGCGCGCGCGAGCACCACCATCGATGGCGCCACGCCGCGCGCGCTGGCCGCCGCCACGATGTCGACGGCGCCCGGCGCGATCGCGGCCGCCGCGCTCGCGGCGATCAGCCTCTCGCGGTCGGCGCGCGCCTCGGGCATGGCGCCGACCGACGCGCGGCGGATCACCCGCGCCGGCTCGAACGCGCGCACGAAGCGCGGGGCGTGGAGGTCATCCTCGATGAGGACGGGCCAGCGCCCGTCGGGGCCCCACTTCGCGATCTCCTCGAGATAGGTGCGGCCATCGGGGACGAGAACGACCTGGTCGACGATCGGAATCGAACGCTCGAGGGCCGCCGTGCGCTGCCCGAGCACGACGGGCCAGGGCGTCGGCTCCGGGCCCGCAGCGCGCGGCCCCGCGGGCGCGGGCGAGGCGGGCGCCGTCGCGGATTGGCCCGCGCCGAGCGAGAGGACCGGGCAGAGCGCGAGGCCGGCGAGGGAGGATCGACGACGCTTGGTCGTGGCAGGCATGACCCGAGGGTAGCGCGGGCGGCTCACGCGGGGATGTAGCCCTTCGCGATCTCCACGAACTCGGCAACGCTCCTCTCGGCCTCCGCATCGCTCCAGCCAAGCTCGCGCGCCATGAGGCGCGCGGTCTCGGGCGCGACCTCGATCGCCGCGCGGGCGTCGAGGATGAGCGAGCGCGTCCGGCGCGAGAGGACATCCTCCACGCTCCGCGCCATCTCGTGACGCGCAGCGTGGATCACCTCCGACGGGGTCAGCGGAAGATCGCCGTGCATGGGAGCCGCGTGGAAGCGGTCGGCGCGCTCGATCATCTCGAGCTGCACGCGCTCGCTTCCATAGTGGCGGCGTGCGTCGGCGAGGCCTGCGTCGCTCGCGATGCCCGCGTCGAAGCCGAAGAGCGGGAGGTCCTCCGTGATGCACTGGCGAGGCTCGAGGCCGACCGTCTCCATCGCGACATCGACGACCTGCTCGGCCATGCGGCGGTAGGTCGTCCACTTGCCGCCCGTGATCGTGACGAGCCCGCTCGAGGAGACCTCGATGGCGTGCTCGCGCGAGACCTTCTTCGACTCGGCCTCGCGCACCACCTCGTCGGTGGGCCGCGCGAGCGGGCGGAGCCCCGCGAACACGCTCAGGATGTCCTCGCGCCTCGGCTCGCGCGCGAGATAGCGCCCCGCGTTGCGGAGGATGAAGCCGATGTCCTCGTCGCTCGCGCGCGGCTCGATGTCGGCGTGCACGACCTCCGTGTCCGTCGTGCCCACGAGCGTGCGCCCGTGCCACGGGATCACGAAGAGCACGCGGCCGTCGTCGGTGTGCGGCACCATGATCGCGTGGTCGGACGGCAGGAACTCGCGCGGAAGCACGAGGTGCACGCCGCGCGAGGCGCGGATGCCCGCGGCGCAGCGCGGGTCGTCGATGCGGCGGAGTTCGTCCGCGAAGACGCCCGTCGCGTTGATGACGACCGAGGCGCGCGTCCTGAAGACGCGACCGCGCTCTTCGTCGCGCAGCTCCGCGCCGATCAGCTGGCCGCCCTCCTTCACGAGCCCGACGCAGCGCACGCGGTTGGCGATGCTCGCGCCATGCGCGGCGGCGGTGCGCGCGAGCGCGATCGCCATGCGCGCGTCGTCGAACTGCGCGTCGTGGTACTCGACGCCGCCGAGAAGGCCTTCGGCCTTCACGTTCGGGATCGCCGCGAGCGTCTCCTCGCGCGAGAGCGAGCGGCTGCGGCCCGCGCTGCGCTTGCCGGCGAGCGCGTCGTAGAGCTTCAGGCCCATCCCGTAGAACGGGCCCTCCCACCAGTGGTAGCGGGGCACCACGAAGGCGAGGTCGTGCACGAGATGCGGCGCGTTGCGCGCGAGGATCTCGCGCTCCTCGAGCGCCTCCGACACGAGCGCGAACTGCCACTCCGCGAGGTAGCGCACGCCGCCATGGACGAGCTTCGTGCTGCGCGAGCTCGTCGCCTTGGCGAAGTCGTGCGCCTCGACGAGCGCGGTGCGGTATCCGCGGCTCGCGGCATCGACCGCCGCTCCGAGGCCCGTTGCGCCTCCGCCGACGACGAGGACATCGAACTCGAGGCTCTCGAGCGAGGCGAGCTGCGCGGGTCGTTCAAAGGGTCGCTTCATGAGGGGCTTCCGAACGCGCGTACCGTATCGACTGCGCGGCGCCAGCGGGCGCGCGCCGCATCGCGGGCGTCCGCGGCCTGCGATGGCGCGAAGGTTCGATCGACCTCTCCGGCCTCGTGCTTGAGCGCGGGTGCGTCGGATGCGGACGAGAGCGTCCGCGAGACGCCGAGGAGCGCGAGCCTCGCGGCGCCGAGCGCGGTCGTCTCGAGAATCCGCGGGCGGACCACGCCCTTCCCGAGGAAATCGGCCGTGATCTCCATGAGGAGGTCGCTCGCGGCGGCGCCGCCGTCGACGCGGAGCGATTGAACCGCGATTCCGCCAGACTCCATCGAGTCGACGAGGTCGACGACCTGGTGGGCGATGCCCTCGAGGGTCGCGCGGGAGAGATGCGCCTTGGTCGAGCCACGCGTCAGGCCGAGCACGGCGCCGCGCGCGTCTGCGTCCCACCACGGGGCGCCGAGACCCGCGAAGGCGGGCACGACCACGACGCCGCCCGCGTCGGGCACGCTCGCGGCGAGCGCGTTCACCTCGGGCGACTTCCGGAAGAAGCCGAGCCCGTCGCGCAGCCACTGGATGGCGCTGCCGCCCACGAAGACGGACCCTTCGAGCGCGTAGGTCGTGGTGCCTCCGATGCGCCACGCGACGGTGGTGAGGAGCCCAGCGGGCGCGGGCGGCGGAGCGGTGCCCGCGTTCGCAAGGAGGAAGCACCCCGTGCCGAAGGTGCACTTGGCCTCGCCCGGCGTGAAGCACGACTGCCCGAAGAGCGCTGCCTGCTGGTCGCCGGCGATGCCTGTGACGGGGATCGCTGCGCCGAGAAGCGACGCGTCGGACACGCCGAAGTCCCCTGCGGAATCGCGGATCCCTGGGAGCACGGCGCGCGGCACGCGGAAGAGCGTGCAGAGTTCGTCGCTCCACGCGCAGCCCTCGTCGCCGCCGATTCGCGCAAGCAGCGTGCGCGCCGCGTTCGACGCATCGGTCGCGTGCGTGCGGCCCCCTGTCAGCTTCCAGAGCACCCACGAGTCGATGGTGCCTGCAGCGAGCTCCCCCGCCTCCGCGCGGGCGCGGGCGCCTGGGACGGCGTCAAGGATCCACGCGAGCTTCGTCGCGCTGAAGTATGGGTCGAGCGTGAGGCCCGTCGCAGCGCGGACGCGCTCCTCGTGGCCCTCCGCGCGAAGCTCGACGAGCCTCGACGCCGTGCGGCGGTCCTGCCACACGATCGCATGGTGGATCGGGGTGCCGGTCGCGCGGTCCCACACCACGATCGTCTCGCGCTGGTTGGTGATGCCGATCGCGGCGACATCGGACGCGGCGCACCCGCACGACGAGAGCGCATCCTTCATGCAGGCGAGGAGCGCGGACCAGATCTCGCCCGCGTCGTGCTCGACCCAGCCTGGCTTCGGAAAGTGCTGCGCGAACTCGCGCTGGGAGACGGAGCGCTCTTCGAACGCGCCCGCAGCGTCGACCGCGAACACGATGGCGCGAACGCTCGTGGTGCCGCAGTCGAGCGCGAGGATGTGGTGCGATGCGGCGGGCATGCGCGCAGGATACGCGCGGGGCGACGCGCGATCCGCTGCGCAGTGCCCGTCGAAGTCCCCGCGTCAATCATCGTCGTCCGCGAACGGGTCGAACCCGCGCCGACTGCGGGCGCGCGCCGCGGCGTCCTCGTCGGGCACGAGCCCGCGGATGCGCGCCGCGCGCTCGTCGCCGAGGATGCGCCGCACCTCGGCGCGGGCCTTCTCGGTGCGCTCGTTGCGCTGGAAGCGCGTGTTCGCGGCTTCCTCCGCCACGCGCTGGTACTCGCGCCAGTCCGACTCGTCCGTGCCAGGCGCGGGCAGCGAGAGCGCGACAAGCTGCTCGGAGAGCGCCGCATGCGCGACCGCATAGTCGGCGGCGAGCGCCTCGAGGCGCGTCCGCGCCGCGGGCTCGAGGTCGGGCACGCGAAGCGCCGCCTCGATCTGGTGCGAGGCGTTGTCGTTCCTGCGGTAGATGGCGGGGTGCGCGAGCTCGAGACGCGTGCGGCGCAACTGCGCGCGGGCGGCTTCGCTCTCCGTCGCGGCCGCGATGGCCGCTTCGAGGGTGCCGTCGATCCGCGCTGCGAACTCGGCCCCTGCGCGCATGTGCTCACGATGGAGTGCTGCGTATTGCACACCAACACGACGCGCCTCTTCCGCATCGAAGTCCGCCGAGCTCCACCGTCGCGAGAGCGCGTCGAAATCGCGCTGTCGCTCGATCTCCCTCTGGAACAGCGCAGGAAGCTCGGCAGCGAGCGCGCTCCAGGCTTCCGCCGACTTCCTGAAGACATCCGCCCCGACCGCCTGCTCGACGCGCGCGGCAAGCACGATCTGCGCAGGACTTGTCCACCGCATCGCATCGGCGCCGCCGAAGGACTGCGTCGGCTGGAGAAGCGCGAGCCGCTCGAGCCTGAACGCGAGCATCTCGGGGCCTTGCTCCGTGAAGCCGAGGGCGGGCGCAAGATCCGCGCAGAGCGCGGCGTCCGCGGCGAGCACGGCAGCGGCGAGCTCTCGGCGAATGGCCGCCAGTTCGCTCCACGGCGCGGCATCGCCCTGCGACTCGGCAGCCTTCGACCACGCGGCCTGGAGGCGCGCGCCGATCGGTTCGACGCGCGGCGTCCACTCGCGCGCCCGCCAGTCCTCGAGGATGACGCGGATGACCTCGTTCTGACCCTCGTCGACGCCGAAGAGGCCGAGCACGCGCAGGAGCCCGGGCTCGCTCGGCGGCGGTGGCGTGCCAAGCATCGTCGAGAGCGCCATGATGTCCATTGCGCCCTCCGCATCCTCGGGACGCTCTTCCTCGGACTCGGTCGGCGTCACCACGAGGTAGCGGGTGGTGCCCCCCGCGGCTCCCCCGAATCCGTCGTCGCTTGTCTCGTACTTGTTCAGGTAGCGCGAACTCGCGTCTCCGAGGACCTGCGCGATCTCCTCGAACGCGCGCCGATTGGCCTCCTCGACCTTGCCCGCGACATCGCGGAGCTCCTCGACCTTCGCCTGCGTGGCCGCGTCGGGAGCGGCGGCCCCTGGTGCGAAGCCCATCATGGCCGAGGGATCGAGATCGAGCGTGAGCTCCGCGCCGCGCTCGAGGGTGGCCGCGTGCTCCCGTCGCCAGCGGTCGAGGATCGAAGGCAGCGCGGCGAGCGCCTCGGGCGGAAGGGACGCGTCGCGCTGCAGTCGCCGCGCGAGGGCCCGCGGGTCGGAGCCGCCTGGGCCGCCCATCCCACCCATCATGAACCGCGACATGCCCATGGAGCGCGTGGCGAGGTCGATGCGCAGGTCGAGGACCGTGGCCTCGGGAACGACGCCCGCGAACTGCGGCAGCGCGGCCTTGTTCGACGAGAAGTTCGCCGCAACCTGCCTGCGCGCCGCGGCACCGTGCCTGCGCATGACCTCCATCATGCGCTGCATGCTCGAGGCCATCCTCGACTGCGCGGCCGCAGCGCCTCCATCGCCGTCGGCGTTGCCGGGCTCGGCGGCGCCGCCCGCAACCCCGGCCTCGGCCTCGGCCATCATCTCGGCCTGCACGGCGACCATGTCCGTCAGGAACTCGCCCATCGACTTGCGCACGGCGTCGCCGTAGGCACGGGCCTGTCCGAGCGTCCGCACCTCCTGCTGGCGCAGAAGCGCGTCGAAGTCCGCGCGTCGGTCGAGCGGCACGGCGCGGACCACATCGTCGCGCGTCAGGAGATCGGCGAGGTCGACGAAGCTTCCGCCTCCGCCGAACATCATCGGCGCCATGCGCGCGAGTCCCGAGGTCGCGCGCTGGCGCTCGCGGGCCTCGCGGATCCTCTCGAAGCCCGCGCGCCGCGACTCCGGCACCATCGTGGCCGCAGCGGCGAGGAAGGCGGCGTCTGCCTCGCCGACCTTCGCGCCGAGCCTTGCGGACTCGCGAAGGAAGCGGTCGAGATCACGCTGCGACGGCATGCCGCCGCCCATCGATGCCGAGAGCGCGCGGATCTCGGGCTCGAGCTCCGCGCGGAAGCGCTCGAGGTAGCCCGCGTGCGCCTCGTCGATCGCGGAAGCCTCCGCGGGCGAGGGGTCGACATAGATGCGCAGCAGCCGCTCGAGCCGCTTCGTGGTGAGGGGCCCGGGCACCAGCTGCGGCCCCCCCTGCGCGGTCGCCCGCTGCGCGGGAAGCGCGGCCGCGAGAAGCGCGAGCGCGACGACGAGCGCGCGCACGGATGGAATGCGGGCGAGAAGGACGCGCGGCGCGCGCGTGGCGCGATCGACGACGGTCGAACAGGACATGCGGGACTCCTACGGGGGCGGGCACCGCGCCACGAGCCGCGGCTGCTTCGGAGCGCGAAGATACGCTCGGGGCGAGGGGGCGCAGCCCTTCGGCTCGGGATTCCCGTGATTTCACCCAGGCGTGGCACGCCGCACCCCGCGCGCGAACCGCGCGGTGTCGTTCAAACCGGGCTGCGATGCTGCAATCACTGCGCCGAGCCGAGTCCGGCCGCGCGGCGCCAGGTCGAGATCTGCCCAAGGTGCATCATGTTGTGGCCGCCCGCGAGGAAGTTCACGGCGCCGCCCACGGTCGGGAACATCTCCTTGAAGCGGCCTTCGGCGGGGTTCTCGCGGGAGAAGACCGCGTCGTCCACGGAGGGGAGCGCGGCGAGCACGGTGCGCCAGCCCTTGAAGAAGGTGTCGCAGATCACTTCCTTGGACGGGTAGCGGCCGTCCTGCGCGACGCAGGGCGCGCCGTTCTTGAAGTGCTCGTCGCCGAAGGGCATGGCGATCTTGAGGTCGGCGCGGCCGGTCATCTCGAGGACGCGGTTCGCGTAGATCGCGAGGTGCCCGACGCAGAACGCGGGGTGGTTCATGTCCTTCGTGGGCATCTCGCAGAAGCGCTCGGCGGGAATCGTCCCGACGAGGTCCTCTGCGTAGCGGAGGGTCAGGGCGAGGCTGGAGGCGATGAGGGCGCCGGTTCCGACGGAGGTGGCTGTGGTGGTCATGGCGGCGAGTGTAGCCAGCATGCGGGGGACCGACTTCGTCACGGCCGCGAGATCAGCCAGACCGCGATCGAGATGATCCCGAGGAGCACGAGCGCGCCCCCGACGATCCAGCGGTTGCGGCGGTAATCCGCCAGCCCGCGCGGCGACTCGCCGAGCCCGCCGCGGTGCATCCTGTTGAAGCCGTTCCAGACCTCGCCGAGGAGCTCGATGATCGGATCGAGGAGGCCCATCGCGCGGACCTACAGCCCGTGCTCCTCGAGCAGCTTCCGCAGCCCCTCGACGCCGCCCGCCGCCTTGATGAGGTCGGCGAGCTCGCGGCGCTCGCGGCGGGAGCGGCTCTTGCGACGCCGCGGTTCGGGCGACTCCTCGCGCACTCGCTCGTCGATCTCGCGGAAGTCGACGGCCCCGTCGGCACCGGCCTTGCGGATCACAGGGTCGAACTGGTCGACCGTCCACGCGACGAGGGTGAGCATGCGCGACATCTGCGCGCTCGAGACCGCACCATCCTCGAGCGGCACATCGCAGACGACGCGCACCTCGCCGTCGGACTCGTCGAGCACGTAGCTCGCCACGCGCACGCGCCAATTCGCCGCGAGCATGGCCTCGCACATCGCGCCCTTGTGGGCGAACTCGCCGACCGCGTAGACCTCGGGGACGCAGATGCGGAGCATCCGCCCCTCCTCCTGCAGCATCACATGGAGCAGCATGCTCCGCTCGCCGTCGTGCGGGTCGATGTAGTGCTGCGTCGGCACGGCGACCACGACCTCGTTGTGGTCGCGGGAGGCGCGAAAATCGACGCCGATCTCGGCGATTCGTCCCACAAGCTCGGCGAAAGTCATGGCCATGGCAATCTCCTCGCGAGGCCCCTGCGCGCCTGCGCGTCCGAGGGGTCCGCGCCGACCTGATGTGTCCCCGCGGCGCATCCACACGCCGCCTTTCGAAGTGTAGCGTTCGCCCGCGGGCCTCCAAGCGGGAAGAAGGAGGGAAAGGCAAGAGAGGCAAGATCGCGGCGCATCGAGCCACGCCGGAGAGCACCGCCGCCGAGCACCTACATTCCAAGCGAGCGCGCGACGATCGTGCGCGCGCGCTCGGGGTCGGAGGTGCCCTCGACGATCGCAAGCGTCGCGGTCGTTCCGGCAAGCACGGTGACGGCGGTCGCCCCTTCCGCCCCGCGCGTCAGCCGCGCCTTCACGGATGCGGTGCCGCCGTGCGACCCGCGCACGACCTCGCCCGAGTCGTCGCAGAGCGAGGCCAATCTGTGCGCAAGCCGGTCGAGCCCTGCGTCGTCAAGCACGCCGTCGAGCACGAGCTCGACCGCGTTTCGGCCGCAGAGGACGCGCGCGCGCCGCGACGCGGCGACATCGAGGTGCGCGAACCGCAGCCCCACGCAGCACGCGCACGCGTCGTCCATCGCGGACGCGAGCGACGAGGCGTCGAACCGCATCGCGCCGAGGTCGAGGCGCACCAGCATCGGAGGCACATCGCAGGACGCCTCCGCCAGAAGCCGGAGCGAGAACGCCGCCTCGAGCGAACCGACGATTCCACACGCGGCGGCGAGCACGCCCGCCGTCTCGCAGGTCTCGAGCTCTCCTGCGGCAGGCGGCTCCGGCACGAGGCAACGCAGGCACGGCGTCGAGCGCGACGCGCTCCAGCGCACCAGCCGCTCCCGCCCGTCGGCATGCGGCTCGTCGCGTTCCGCGCCTGTCCGCGGCAGCAGCGCGGCCGCCATGCCGCGGAGCCCGACCGCGCCTCCGTAGACAAGCGGCAGACCGAGCTTCACGGCGCACTCGTTCAGCACGAAGCGCGTCTCGAAGTTGTCGAGACAATCGACGATGAGATCGACCTCCGATGCATATCGCAGCGCGTTCGCTCCCTGCAGGTCGTCGACGAACGCGCGCACGACGGTGCCGCCATGGACCTGCGCAAGCCGTGCCTTCGCGGCCTCCGCCTTCGGTTCCCCGCGGCGCGCGTCGGCCTCGGTGAAGAGCGTCTGCCGCTGCAGGTTCGACCACTCGACGAGATCGCGATCGACGATGACGAGCGTGCCGACACCTGCCCGCGCAAGCTGCTCGGCGACCACGGTGCCGAGCGCGCCGCACCCGGCGACGAGGATGCGGGCGCGCGCAAGCCGCGCCTGCCCCACTGCGCCGAACCCGGGGAGCTGCATCTGGCGCTGGAACCGCGCTGCGTCGACCGACATGGCGGTGAGGGTAGCGCGCCGGGCCGTCGGACAAGACCTACAACGGCTTGAATCCCAGCGGTGCGTCTCGGATCCGAGGCGGCCTCGGCCGCGGCCGTTCGGGCATGCCTGTCCAACCGACCGCGGTCCGCACGAGCCCCGCTGCGCGACGCCAGTCGTCGATCGACTCCTCCGACACCAGCGCATCGCTGCGGCCGACGCGGAGCCTCCCGTCCGCGCCGACGACCATCGAGTCGATTCGCCCGACCCTGATCGGCCGCAGCGCGACGAGCGACTCCGCGAGCGCATGCCCGCCGCAGCCGTCGCGCACCGACTGGCGGATGCTGCGCACGATCGGATCGGCCTGCCGTGCCGCCGTCGAGACGCGCCCGCTCGGCGTGCGCGGAGGCGGAGGCGGCCAGCCTGCCTGCGCGGCCATCACGCGCATGGCGACCGCCGCGAGCGCGCGGCCGTCCTCGCCATCGGCGCGCGATGCGATTCGATCGAGGAGAAGCTCATGCCGCTCCCGCCACGGCTCCGTCTGACGGAGCGCGCTCTCGAACTCCGCGACGATCCGCTGGCCGGCCGTGCGCGCCGCCGCGGTCGAACGACCGCCACGCTCGAGCGCCCGCACGCGCGAGAGGAGCGCGCCATCGGCGCCCGGGTGCATCGGTGGCCCGGGAACCGCGGCGAGGATGTCGCGCACCGCATCCGCAGGCAGCCGCGTGCCGTCGCCGAGCCGCGAAAGCAGCGCCTCGATCACGAGCAGCCGCGACAGCCGTTCGAGCTCGGACTCCGCGCTCGGATGGAAGCCCGCCGCGGCGGACGCACGCGGCGCGTCCCCACCCGTCGGAGGCGCGGCGGGCGGCGCCGACATGACACGCCAGACCGCGCGGTTCGGACGCGGCAGTTCGACCAGGAGCAGTTCAAGCGCCGTCGCGCGGTCGAGCGCTTCGTCGAGCGCAGGGTCGACCACAAGCGTCGGCGACAGGACCACGCCGTCGTCCGGGTCGCCGATGCGCAATCCCCCCGCCGCAAATGCCGCGATCGACTCGGCCGCGGAGTCGACGAGCCGCTGCGCGAGCCGCACGCGCGACGCGTCGGCGACGCCCTCCGCGGCACCGTGTGCGGGCGCCGCCTGCAGCGCCGGGCACAACGCCGCAAGCAACACGAGCGACCGCTGCCACGCCCGTCGCGCCGTGCGCCGCACGACATCGCCAACGACATCGCCAACGACATCGCCAACG
>CAYMSD010000038.1:0-16974 GCA_964393015.1 uncultured Klebsiella sp. | reverse complement strand
CCGCACGACATCGCCAACGACATCGCCAACGACATCGCCAACGACATCGCCAACGGCATCACCCGCCCTGGCGACACGACCGCGGATCGCGCCCGCGCGAACGCTCTCCCTCATCCAAGCAACCATCTTGCCTCCTCCACCCCGATCCACGCCGCGACCATACCACCCGTTTCGCACGGTCCCGGGATCCACCGCATTTCTGCAGGAGAGATTTTCGCCTTCGCTCATCTCAAGTCGCGCGTCGACTCGAGCAGCTCCCGCACGAGCGAGAGAAGCGCGGCGGGCGCGAACGGCTTCGACATGAAGCGCTGCTCGCGCGCGAGCCGCCCGCTCGTCACCGTCTCGTCGTCGGTGTGGCCGGACATGAAGACGGTCGCGATCGGACCGCGCAGCGCCGTGATCCGCTGCACGAGCTCAGGCCCCGTCATCTGCGCCATGACGACATCGGTGACGACGAGGTCGACCGGCTGCGGCCGCTGCACCCGCGCCAGCGCCTCGCCCGCGTCCGCCGCGGCGGTCACCTCGTATCCCGCGCGCACGAGCAGCTGCTCGAGCAGCCTGCGCACGAGGGGCTCGTCCTCGACGAGGAGGATGCGCTCGCCGCGGCCTCCGAGCGCGCCCGTCTCCGCCTTCGCGTGCGCGACCGCGGCCTCGGCGTCCGACAGCGGCAGCGTGACGCGGAAGGTCGAACCTCGGCCCGGCTCCGACTCGACCTCGATCGAGCCGCCGCACTGCTGGACGAGACCGTACACGGTGGCGAGGCCGAGGCCGCTCCCCTTGCCCACATCCTTCGTGGTGAAGAACGGCTCGAAGATCCGCGCCTTCGTGGCCTCGTCCATTCCCGTGCCCGTGTCGCGCACCAAGATCTCCGCGAAACGGCGCGCATCGTCGTCGCCCGCCGCCGCCGGCCCGACGCGCACCTCGAGGACGCCGCCGAGCGGCATGGCGTCGCGCGCATTGAGGCAGAGGTTCATCACGATCTGCTGGATCGCCGTCGCATCGGCCCACACGGCGCCGAGCGGGCCGGACTCGACGACGCGCACCTCGATCCGCTCTCCGATCAGCGGGCGGAGCAGCGCCTCGAGGTCACGCACCTCGCGCACGAGGTCGAGCGCCATCGGACGAAGCACCTGGCGTCGGCTGAAGGCAAGCAGCTGCCGCGTGAGCGATGCGGCGCGGTCGGCGGCCTTGCGCATCTCCTCGATCCACGCCCGCACGGGGTCGTCGGCGGCGAGGCGCGAGAGGGAGAGCGTGGCGTAGCCCTGGATCGCCATCAGGATGTTGTTGAAGTCATGCGCGACGCCGCCCGCAAGCCGCCCCACCGCCTCCATCTTCTGGCTCTGCCGCAGCTCCGACTCGAGCTGCGCGCGCAGGTCGAGCTCGCGCGCCATCTCGTTGTTGCGGACCTCGAGCGCCTCGGCGGTCGCGCGCAGCCGCTGCGTGAGCAGATGCATGTCCGCGAGCGTCGACTCCTGCGACTGGAGGAGGATCAGGAAGTCGCCGCGCGAGTCGTGCGGCGGGAAGTCGGCGAGCGAAAGCCCGAACCGGTCGAGGTCGTCGATGCGCGTCATCCACGGGCTGCCGACGAAGATCGCGCCCCGCCCGCCCTCGGCGCGGCGCGCCACGAACTGCCCGCGCAGCCTGAAGTCGCCCCGTGAGCGCAGCGCGACGAGGAACACGTCGTTCGGCCGCGCCAGCAGCTCGTCGAGCGTCGTCACGGCCGCAGGGCGCTCGACCGCGATCACATCGAGGAGCCGCGCGCCGACCGCGACCTCGGGGGCGAGCGAACTCCACCGCGCCCCGACCGCGACGATCCGCCCCTCGGCATCCGCCTCCACGAAGAACGGAAACAGGGCGCGAAGCACCTCGTCGCCTCCATCGGGCCCGTTTCCCCGCGCAGCGCTCATGCGGACGCCGCCTTCCAGCGGACATCGAACGCGTCGTGCGGGCGGTCGCCGTCGACGCGGCGGACCGCGACCTCAAGCACGAGCCCGAACCGTTCGCCGAGGCCCTTCAGGAGCCCGACGACCAGCGGCGCGAGTCCTGCGCGCTCGGAGTAGTAGTGCAGTTCGAGGCTGTCGGAGGTGGCGTTGCGCACGGTGAAGCTCGGCGGCCGCAGGTTCGGAAACGAGATCTGGACGCGCGTGTGCATCTGGTCGAGGTTCGCGAGGAACTCGGGGAGCGTGCGGCCCGCGGTCTTCATGAGCTCGCCGTAGCCCGCGTCCGCGGTGTAGCGCACCCAGTAGAGGCCGAAGTCCTCGAGGATCGCCTCGGCGGGCACGCCGAGCTCGGCGCTCGCCGCGGCGACGAGACCGTAGGTCACATCGTCGCCGTACTGCTCCATGGACACGAACGGCTCGTCCTTGAGGCCCGCGCGGACGCGGATGCGATGCCAGGTCTCCGCGCCGAACCGACTTCGGACGAGCCCCTCGACGGCCTTGTTGATCAGCCCGTACATGCGGGAAAGGGTAACGCGCCGCACGGAGCGGGGTCGGTGGCTGACATCACCCGTTCCGCATGCTGAAGCATGCGGGCACCCCCGGCTTCGGTTCCACCAAAGGGAACGGCCGCAGCCGCGACCGCTCAGACAAGCACCAAAGGGAGCGGCCGCAGCCGCGACCGCTCCTACACGCCGCGACCGCTCAAGCACGCCGCGACCTCAGGTCACCACGCGAAGTGCGCGAAGGCCTTGTTCGCATCCGCCATGCGGTGCGTGTTTTCCTTCGTCGTCACGGCCTTGCCCTCGTTGCGCGCTGCGTCCCACAGCTCCTTCGCGAGGCGGAGGTGCATGGGCTTGCCCTTCTCGTCGCGCGCGGCGTCGATGAGCCAGCGGAACGAGAGCGACTGCTGGCGACGGCGGTTCAGCTGCATCGGAACCTGGTAGTTCGCGCCGCCGACGCGCTTCGAGCGCACTTCGACCGCGGGGCGGACATTCTCGAGCGCGAGGTGGAAGAGCTCGATCGCCGAACGCGGCATCGCCTCGGCCTTCTCCTTGTCGGCGCCGCTGCGCTCCTTGTCGAGACGCGACTGGATCGCGTCGAGCGCGCCGTAGACCACGCGCTGCGCGGTGGCCTTCTCGCCGCCGATCATCACGCAGTTGATGAACTTCGACAGGATCTTGTCCTGGAAGCGGGGATCGGGCTTGAGCCACACATCGTCGGGACGCTTGAAATGACGGGCCATGTGAACGCTCCTGTGGCTGTTGGCCTCGAGCCGGCTGGCTGTCGGCCTCTCTTCACCGCGGACGGGAGATGGACATTCCCGAAGGTTCGAATCCGCGATTACTCAGTCGCCCGGCTCTTCCGACGGCATCGCCGTCGAGAGCCACTTCCGGGCTATGTGGTTCGGTTCAGGTCACTTCTTCTTGGCGGCTGCAGCGGCCTTCTTCTTCACGCCGTACTGCGAGCGGCCCTTCTTGCGGCCATCGACGCCGAGGCAGTCGAGCGCGCCGCGGACCACGTGGTAGCGCACGCCGGGAAGGTCGCGCACACGGCCGCCGCGCACGAGCACGATCGAGTGCTCCTGCAGGTTGTGGCCTTCGCCGCCGATGTACGCCGTGACTTCCTTGCCGTTCGTGAGACGCACGCGGCAGACCTTGCGAAGCGCGGAGTTCGGCTTCTTCGGGGTGACGGTGCGGACCTGCAGGCACACGCCGCGGCGCTGCGGGCATGCAGCGAGGTCCTTGACCTTCGACTTGGCGGCCTGGACGACGCGGGGCTTACGGACGAGCTGGTTGATCGTGGGCATCGGTGACTCTTGAAGTGGGATCGACAAGCGTATCCGAGCCGCGCGATGCATGCAAGACGGCTCCATGCATGAGACGGCGAGGACCGCTGCAATCAGCGGAATTGGTCGATAACCGCGACCGCAAGCCGATCGCAGCGCTCGTTCTCAGGGTGACCCACATGCCCTCGCACCCACTCCGCGTGGATGGCATGCATCAGCCGCAGCCTGTCGAGCTCCTGCCAGAGCTCGACATTGAGGACCGGGCCCTCCTTGCGCCGCCACCCCCGCCTCTTCCAGCCGTCGAGCCATTCGTTCAGGCCCTTCACGAGATACTGCGAGTCGCTCACGAGCCGCACGCGGCTCGGGCGCTCGAGCAGCTTCAGCCCTTCGATCGCACCGAGGAGCTCCATGCGGTTGTTGGTCGTGTGCGCCTCGCCGCCCGAGCCCTCGCGCTCGACGCCGCCTGCGCGCAGGATGAATCCCCAGCCGCCGGGGCCGGGGTTTCCCGAGCAGGCGCCGTCGGTGAAGAGCTCGGCATCGAAGGCCACTGCAGGGCGTGAGGTCGACGACGAGGCGTGGGGCGCGGGCATCGCGCGCAGCGTATCCACGCGATCGCGGCGCAGGGTCGGGCGCGCGCGGGGGAAGGTCGTGCCCGGCGCGGGTCGTTATCTGGCCCTTTTCCGCAGGATCCGCGCGTTCGCCTCCGCGCGACGCGCGCGCCAACCTTGACACGGGGTGGGCTTTCCCTAGACTGTCCGTTCTCTCCGCACCTTGCCGGCGCGCGTGCGCGGCCCGTTTCACACAGAGATCGACCATGGTTCCTCCGTTCCGCTGCTCTCCTGGCCGTACCCGTCGCCGTCGCGCCCATCAGGCCATCAAGGCCTCCCACACGACGCTCTGCCCGAACTGCGGCGCGGCGAAGCGCTCGCACACCGCCTGCTCGAGCTGCGGCTACGTGCGCCCGGGCCTGCAGATCAAGGTGAACAAGGACACGAACTCCTGATCGCGCGCCTGATCGTGCGGCAGCGCCTCGGTGCACCGCGCGACCCGAAGCCCTGCTTCGACGAGACGCGCAAGCCGCTCGGATCAGCCGAATCAAACCGACCTGCGGCGTGCCACGAGGCACGCCGCTGTCGTTGCGGCGCTCGCCGAACGACGCGCACTCCGCCGCGCGCTCGGCACGACACGGGAGGAATCCCGTAGACTGTGAATCCTCGGTTCAGCCGAGATGCGCTCGGATCCGTTCCCCCTTTCGTCTTCAGGAAGCCACACGCAATGCGAATCGGCATCGATGTCATGGGTGGCGACAACGCGCCCGACGAGATCCTCAAGGGCTGCTTCGCCGCGCTCGGCAAGGTTCCCGCCGAGGACACGCTTGTCCTCTTCGGGAAGGGCGACATCATCGAGGAGGCGATCAAGGACCGCGGCCTGTCGAAGGACGGCCCCGGGGCCAGGATCGAGGTCATCCATTGCAGCGAGGTGATCGAGATGAGCGACCCGCCCGTCGAGGCCGTCCGCTCGAAGCGCGACAGCTCGATCTCGCGGGCGGCCGAGTACGCCGGGCCGAAGCACCCGAACCGCTGCGACGCGTGGATCAGCGCGGGCAACACCGGCGCGTGCGTCACGGCGAGCCAGATGTACATGCGACGCCTGCCGAACGTGATCCGCCCCGGCATCGCCGTCACCGTGCCGACCTTCGCGGGCCCGATCGTCCTCATCGACGTCGGCGCGAACATCGAGCCGAAGCCCGTGCATCTCGCCCAGTACGGCGTCATGGGCGACGCCTACGCGCGCGGCATCCTCGGCATCAAGAACCCGCGCGTCGCGCTGATGAACGTGGGCGGCGAGGAGCAGAAGGGCACGAGCGAGATGAAGGTCGCGCGCGACCTCCTTCGCGGCGCCGAGAACCTCAACTTCATCGGCTATGTCGAGGGCCGCGGCGTGTTCGACGGCGATGCGGACGTCGTCATCACCGACGGCGTCGTCGGCAATGTCATGCTGAAGCTCGCGGAGGGCCTGTCGAAGGGCCTCTTCCAGGCGATCGCGCAGCAGGTGCTCGAGACGGATCCCGAGCTCGCGGTGCGGCTCGAGCCCGTCGTCAAGGCGATCTACGCGAAGCACGACTACCACGAGTACGGCGGGGCGCCGCTCCTCGGCGTGAACGGCACCTGCCTCATCTCGCATGGGTCGAGCGTCGCGCGCACGATGATGAACGCCGTGCTGCGCGCCCGCCAGTTCGTCCTCAGCGGCATGAACGACATCATCAACGCGCGGCTCGAGACGATCCAAGAGCCGGCGCAATGAGGGGATTCCCAGCATGATGGGACCACTTCCGAGCGGCGCCTGCGGCGTCCGCATCCTCGGCACGGGCTCCGCGGTGCCCGAGCGGCGTCTCACCAACGCCGACTTCGCCCGCATGATGGAGACGAGCGACGAGTGGATCACGCAGCGCACCGGGATCAGGGAGCGCCGCGTCCTCGACCTCCGCACCGAGGGCTGCTCCACGCTCGCGCAGCAGGCGCTCGAGCGCGCGATCGAAGGCGCGGGGATCAAGGCCGAGGAGCTTGACCTCGTCATCGTGGCCACCGTCACCATGGAGATGACCTGTCCGTCGGTCGCCTGCCGCATCGCGTCCGCGGTGGGCGCGAGGAATGCGGCCGCGTTCGACCTTGTCGCGGCGTGCAGCGGCTTCGTCTACGGACTCAACATGGCCGAGGGCATGATCCGCGCGGGCCGCATCAGGACGGCCGCCGTGATCGGCGCGGAGGCGATGAGCTCGATCCTCGACTACACCGACCGCACGGTCTCGATCCTGTTCGGGGATGCGGCGGGCTGCGCGGTCATCCGCGCCGACGCCGACGCGACCAAGGGCTGCATCTACCAGCACATGGGCGCGGACGGCTCGGGCTCGCACGCGCTCTACATTCCGCGCAGCGAGCGCGATGTGCCCGCCGAGGACGCGGAGAACCCGATCCGGATGGGCTGCCTGCGCATGAACGGGAAGGAAGTCTTCCGCTTCGCGGTGACGAAGTTCAAGGAAGTGATGGAGGACGCCTTCGCGAAGACGGGCCTCACGCCCGACGACGTGAGCCAGGTCATCTGCCACCAGTCGAACGTGCGCATCATCGACGCCGCGCGCGAGAAGCTGCACATCGACCCGTCGAAGATCTATGTGAACATCGACCGCTACGGCAACTCGAGCGCAGGCAGCGTGCCGCTGTGCCTCGACGAACTGTGGCGCGCCGGAAAGATCACGGAGGGCAGGCCCTTCATGATGGTCGCGTTCGGCGGAGGCCTGACATGGGCCTCCTCGGTCTGGAACACCTGAGCACCTGACATGAGCAACATCGTTCTTCTCTGCCCGGGACAAGGCGCGCAGTCGGTCGGCATGGCGAAGGCCTGGTGCGACGCGAGCCCGAAGGCACGCGCCGTCTTCGACGAGGCGGACCGCATCTTCGCCGACTTCTCCAAGGGCGGCCCCGACGGCCGCACGCTCTCCGACATCGCCTTCAACGGCCCGCAGGAGACGCTGAACCGCACCGATCTCTCGCAGCCCGCGCTCTTCACCGCGGCGGTCGCGTGCTTCCACGCGCTGCCGGACGAACTGCGCGCGCGGTCGATCCGCGCCGTCGCGGGCCTCTCGCTCGGCGAGTACACGGCGCTGCATCTCGCCGGCGCGTTCACTTTCGAGGACGGCCTCCGCCTCGTCATGCGCCGCGGCCAGCTGATGCAGCAGGCCGCGGAGAGCTCGAAGGGCGGCATGGTCGCGCTTATCGGAGCAGACGAGGCGCAGGCGAACGATGTCTGCGCGCGGGCGACGGCCGAGGGCGGCGTCCTCGTCCCCGCGAACTTCAACGCGCCCGGCCAGATCGTCCTGTCGGGCTCGATCGAGGCCTGCGACCGCGCCGTCGCCGTGTCGGGCGATGTCGGCGTGCGCGCCACGAAGCTGCAGGTCGCGGGCGCGTTCCACAGCCCGCTCATGCAGCCCGCGGCCGACAGAATGGGAGATGTCCTCGCCAAGGTCGCCATCTCGCCGCTCGCCGCGGAGGTCTGGTCGAACGTGACGGCAAGGCCGCACGGGCAATCGAATCCTGAACTTCTTCGGCGACTTCTGGTCGAGCAGCTGGTGTCGCCTGTACGATGGAGCCAGAGTTGCGCGGCGCTTCTCGCCGCGATGGAGTCAGATGGCACCCGCGGCTCCGCCGCGTTCCACGAGCTCGCCCCCGGCAGCGTGCTCAAGGGCCTGATGCGCCGGATCGACAAGACTTGCGAGGTCATCCCACATGACGCACCGTAGGAACACCGCCCGCTTCACCCTGACCGCGGCGCTCGCAGCGTCGACCTTCGTGCTCGCCGTCTCCACGGGCTGCGAGCCCCCGCCGCCGCCGCCGCCGCCCGTCGTGGTGACTCCGAAGTACGAGCCGCCGCCGCCGCCGCCGCTCACCTCGATCAAGGACCTGATGGCGCAGTACGACATCGATCCGCGCGTGAACCTCCCCGAGGACCGCGCGCCTTCGACCGATGTCCAGCGCGTCGCCGTGCTCCGCTTCTTCGACGCCTTCGCGCGCGGCAACGCCGAGGCGCTGAAGCCCATGCTCTCGGCGCCCGACCAGTTCCAGCTCGAGAACATGGTCGAGCGCGGCGTCTTCGCGAACACCACCAAGGAGATCACGCGCATCGATGTCCGCTGCGGCCGCCAGGACGGCAGCGACTGCGCGCTCGCGGTCTTCCATGTCGGCGAGGACTTCGAGCCGCAGCTCTGGGTCTACGCCGCAGGCGCGAGCGTCGACGATGCGGCCGAGTTCGATTCGGTCGCCACGCCGCCCGGCATCATGGAGAAGCTGAGCGGCAGCGACTGGATCGCGGCGTGGTACGAGGTCCTTCGCCTCGAGCTCGCCAAGGCCGACGAGCCCGACGCGGTGATCGAGATCCCGCAGACGGACTTCACGAGCGAGCAGAGTGTCAAGGAAGAGTCGCCCGGCGTGAGCCAGCCGAGCGCTCCCGGCGGCTTGCCCGGACGCCGTCTTCCCGGTGCTCCGATCGACCGTCCGCGCGCGCCCGGCTTCGGCAACAGGTGACGCGCGCCGGCGGACCGTGCCGGACACGCCCATGACCTCACGCGCGGCGCCCCCACTCGGGGCGCCGCGTTTCGTTGCGGGCAGCGTTCGCGCGCTTCTGTAGAATCCCACGACGCCGTGCGCTCCTGTCTGGATCCGAGGCGAGAGGAAACACCATGGTTCAAGCAGAGCAGAAGCAGAAGCGCGTCGCCATCGTCACGGGGGCGAGCCGCGGCATCGGTCGCGCCATCGCCGAGCGCCTGGCGCGCGACGGGCGCCATGTCGTCCTCGTCGCCCGAAGCGCCGACGGGCTTGCCGCGGTCGATGCGGCCATCAAGGCCGCGGGCGGCTCGTGCGAGGTCCGCCCGTGCGACATCGCGGACGGCGCCGCGGTCGCGGCGCTCGTCGACGCGGTCGCGGAGGCGCATGGCCGCCTCGACATCCTCGTCAACAACGCAGGGATCACGCGCGACACGCTCCTCCTGCGCATGACCGACGAGCAGTGGGACGAGGTGCTGAACGTGAACCTCCGGTCCGTGTTCGTGGCCGTGCGCGCGGCGATCCGTCCCATGATGCGCGGCAAGTTCGGCCGAATCGTCAACATCGGCAGCGTGTCGGGTCTCTCGGGGAACGCGGGGCAGGCGAACTACGCCGCGGCGAAGGCGGCGCTCGTCGGCTTCACGAAGACCGTCGCCAAGGAGATGGGTGCGAAGGGCATCACCGCCAACGTGGTGGCCCCGGGCTTCATCGAGACCGACATGACCGAGATCCTCGGAGACGCGGTCAAGACGGCGGTGCTCCCCAACATCCCCGTCCGACGCTTCGGAAAGCCCGAGGAGATCGCGGCCGCCGTCGCCTATGCGACGAGTGACGAGGCGGGCTTCCTCACCGCGCAGACGATCGTGGTCGACGGCGGAATGGCCAGCTGACGGCCCGTCGCGCGGGATGCGCGGAGGAGGTCGGCCTCGAGGTGGTTCTCGGAGCCGTCAGCCCGCCACGAAGCGTGCAGTTTCGCTATAGTCCGCCCCCCGAACGGGAACTTGCAGGGGCGTCCCTGCCGAGCGGCGGGAGACGCCGCCCGAAGCCCCTTCGGACCCAGTTCCGACGGGTCGGCTCGATCAGCCGACCCGACGCCTACAGAGCCCCGAATCCACCTCAGGAGTCAGCCAGTGACCGACGCCGAAATCGAGAAGAAGGTCATCGAGATCGTGGCCCAGCACACCGATGCGGAGCCCGAGACGATCACCCGTGAGACGAGCTTCACCAACGACCTGAACGCGGACAGCCTCGACATCGTCGAGCTGCTCATGGAGTTCGAGTCGCAGTTCGGCACCAAGATCCCCGACGAGCAGGCAGAGAAGATCCACACCGTCGGCCAGGCGATCGACTTCATCAAGGCCAACCGCACGCAGGGCTGACGCCCGCTTGCGGCGCGGGCGGACCGGAGGCCACGCCTCCCCCGCCGCGCCGCCGAGGTTTTCCATGGCTGAATCCCTTTCAGCATCCGAGATCGAGGCAAAGATCATCGAAGCGGTCGCGGACCAGCTTGGCATCGCCAAGGAAGAGGTGACGCGCGACAGCGAGTTCGACAAGATCTGCGACAGCCTCGACAAGGCCGAGTTGATGATGGAGTTCGAGGACATCTTCGAGATCTCCATCACGGACGATTCGGCGACCAAGCTCGCGACCGTCGCGGACGCGGTCTCCTATGTGGAGCGGGCGCTGAAGGGAGAGTGAGGCGGGCGCGGAACGCGGCCGATCGTGCCGCCGCCGGCCGGCTCGGCTGCGATTCGACCCGACGAAGGACCCCGAAGATCCCCGGCCCAGCATCGAGGCAACACCACCGATGAGAACCGTCACGCTTCGTCGAGTCGTCGTCACCGGAATTGGCGCCGTGAGCAATCTCGGCACCTCCGCGCCCGCGACATGGGCCGCGATGAAGGAAGGCCGCTCGGGAATCTCGCCGCTGCGCACCTTCCCGCAGAACGAGGACTGGACCGTCCGCTTCGCGGGCGAGATCCACGACTTCGATCCGTCGTCGGTGGTCGATGGCCGCGAGCAGAAGCGGATCGACCGCGTGGCGCTCCTCGCGATGGTGGCCTCCGACGAGGCCGTGCGCGACTCGGGCTTCGACATCCGCAACGCGGGCGACCCCTATCGCCACGGAACGATCATCGGCTCCGGGATCGGCGGCGTCCTCACCATGGAGGAAGGCCACACCAAGCTCCTCCAGACGGGCCCCCGCCGCGTCAGCCCGTTCGTGGTGCCGCGGCTCATGGTCAACGCCGCGCCCGGCAATGTGTCGATCCAGTTCAACCTGAAGGGACCGAGCACGGCGGTCGCGAGCGCGTGTGCCTCGAGCGGCCATGCGATCGGGATCGCCATGCAGACGATCCAGCGCGGCGACTGCGATGTCATGCTCGCGGGCGGTGCGGAGGCGGCCATCACGCCGCTGACCCTGTCCGCCTTCGCGTCCATGAAGGCGCTCTCGACCCGCAACGACGACCCGCAGAGGGCGTCGCGTCCTTTCGACCGCGACCGCGACGGGTTCGTCCTGAGCGAAGGGTCGGCCGTCCTCGTCCTCGAGGAGCTCGAGCATGCCCGCGCCCGCGGTGCGCGCATCTACGCCGAGCTCGTCGGCTACGGCGCCACGGGTGACGCCCACCACATCGCGGCGCCCGACGAGCAGGGCTCCGGCGCCTTCAAGGCGATGGAGTTCGCGCTGCGCGATGCGGAGCTGTCCGCCGACACCGTGGGCTACATCAACGCCCACGGCACCTCGACCCCGCAGGGCGACAAGGCGGAGGTGACCGCCGTCAAGCGCCTCTTCGGCGCCCATGCGCACCGTCTCTCCATGAGCTCGACGAAGTCGATGACGGGCCACGCCCTCGGCGCCGCGGGCGGCATCGAGTCGATCGCGGCGATCATGGCGATCTACGAGGGCGTCCTCGCCCCCACGATCAACCTCGACAACCCCGACGAGGGCTTCGACCTCGACTTCGTGCCGAACACGGCGCGGGAGCGAAAGGTCGATGTGTCGCTGAACAACACCTTCGGGTTCGGCGGGCACAATGTGTCGCTCGTGTTCAAGCGGTACGGGTGACCTCGCCGATCGAGGCGCCTGGCGGGCCAGCCCCGCCGCTCCAACTCCGCAACCTGTCGAAAGGGCGCCCCCGGGGGCGGGGTTTTCCCCGTGCGGCGCCCCCTGTCGCCGTCTCCACCTCGCCCAGCCCAACTGAACCGCCATGGACTTCAGCGATGCAGTCAGGGGCCTCCACGCCACGGGAGGCTCATTTCGGGGTTCCTTCGCAAGGCCACCCCGCCTCGGTGCCGATAGACGACCCGTGCCCAAGGATCTTGCACGCATTCTCAGCCTCGAGGTTCCGCTGATCGTGCAGATCGCGGAGCGCCGCATGGCGCTTTCCGAGGTCACGGCCCTGACCCACGGCTCGATCATCGAGCTCCCGAAGTCGATCGAGGAGCCGCTCGATGTGCTCATCAACAACACGCAGATCGGGCACGGCCTCGCGGTCAAGGTGAGCGAGAACTTCGGGGTGCACCTGACGAAGGTCGCCTCGCTGAAGGACCGGGTCGGCGCACTCGGCAGCTGAGCGTCCGCCGCAGGACCCCCGCGGCAGGGGTACCTTTCACGCGTTGCCCCGCCGCCCCTGGCCCCGAACCCCGAAGACCCGCGCATGCCCCGCAACATCCCAGTCGGAAACGGCGAGATGCTCGTCGCGTTCGACGACCAGTACCAGATGCGCGACCTCTACTGGCCGCATGTCGGCCAGCCGAACCACACCTGCGGGCATCGGCAGCGCTTCGGCGTGTGGGCGGACGGCGAGTTCGCGTGGATCGACGACGGCGAGTGGACGCGCGACCTCCGCTACCGGCCCGACACGCTCGTGACCGAGGTCCGGCTGAGGCACGAGCGGCTCGGCGTCGAGGTGATCGCCAACGACGCGGTCGACTACTGGAGCCCCGTCTACTTCCGCCGCGTGGTCGTCACAGACCTCCTCGGCCGCGCCCGCGATGTGCGCGTCTTCTTCCACCACGACATCAGCGTGAACGAGTCGCCCGTGGGCGACACCGTGATGTTCGACCCGTCGTCGGGCGGACTCGTCCACTACAAGGACAGCGTCTACTTCCTCGTGAACGGCTGCGTCTCGGGGCGCTTCGGCATCGACCACTGGGCCACGGGCGCGAAGCGGATCGGCGACGCGGAGGGCACCTGGCGCGACGCCGAGGACGGCCTCCTCTCGCGTCACGCGATCGCGCAGGGCTCGGTCGACTCGACCGTGGGCTTCCAGATCGCTCTCGCGCCGTGGGGCTCGGGGAGCCTCCACTGCTGGCTCGCGGCGGGCCGCTCGCACGAGGCCGTGCTCGCCCTCAACGAGAAGGTGCGCCTCAAGAGCCCGCAGCGCATGATGGACCGCACCGAGGCGTACTGGCGGCTCTGGGCGCTGAAGGAGCCGCTCGACCTGTCGCCGCTTCCCGAGCGCCTGCGCGACATGTTCGTGCGCAGCCAGGTGATCTGCCGCACGCAGATCGACAACAACGGCGCCATCATCGCGGCGAACGACTACGACATCACGCACTTCGCGGGCGACACCTACTCGTACATGTGGCCGCGCGACGGCGCGCTCGTGTCGCATGCGCTCGTCCTCGCGGGCCACGGCGAGCTCTCGCGGAACTTCTTCCGCTTCTGCGAGAAGGTGATCACGAAGGACGGCTACTTCCTCCACAAGTACAATCCGACGGGAACGCTTGCGTCGAGCTGGCATCCGTCGGTGCTCGACGGGCAGCGCGTGCTGCCGATCCAGCAGGACGAGACCTCGCTCGTGATCTGGGCGCTCAGGCGCCATTTCCAGGTCTTCCGCGACGTCGAGTTCATCAAGACGACCTACAACACGCTCGTCGTCGAGCCCGCGAACTGGATCCTGCGCTACCGCGACCACAACGGGCTGCCGCAGCCCTCGTGGGACCTGTGGGAGGAGCGTCGCGGCGTCCATCTCTTCACCGTGGCCTCGACGATCGGCGCGCTGAAGGCGGCCGCGAGCTTCGCGCAGGACATGGGCGCCTACGACCGCGCCGCCGAGTTCAACGAAGGCGCCGAGCGCATGCGCGGCGCGATGATCCGACACATGTGGGAGCCCGACCGCGGCCGCTTCGCGCGCATGGCGACGCCGCTGGCGGACGGCTCGTACCGCCTCGACATGACGATCGACGCGTCCGCGTTCGCGCTGTTCGCGTTCGGCGCGATGAACGCGGGCGACCCGAAGGTCGTCTCGCACATGGAGGCCGTGCGCGAGCGGCTGTGGGTGAAGACCCACATCGGCGGCATCGCCCGATACGAGAACGACTACTACCACCGCGTGGAGCACTCGAACGTGGCGGATGTGCCGGGAAACCCGTGGGTGATCTGCACGCTGTGGATCGCGCAGTGGCTCATCGACCGCGCCGACACGCTGGAAGGACTCGAGCAGGCGCTGCCGTACCTGCACTGGACGGCCGACCGCGCGTTCCCGTCGGGCGTGCTCGCGGAGCAGTTCGATCCCTACACGGGCGGCGCGATCTCGGTGAGCCCGCTGACCTGGTCGCACGCAACGGTGATGATCGTGACGATCAAGTACCTGCTCAAGCACGCGCAGCTGACGGGGCGCCCCTCGGGGAGCCTCGCGGAGCGCGCGTACGGGTTCGCGCGATGAGGACGACCGCGCGGCGGATCATGCCTGCGGGCGTTGGCCGCCTCTCCCGATAACGGTCCTTGGCGCGCACGCGGCATGCGCAGCGGAGCGCGCTGCTCGCCTGGTTCCTGTGCGGTCGCGCATCGATTCGCTCGGCGAGTGGTGCTACATTTTCGGCCTCGGCGCGCGGCGCACGCGCACGACGCGCCGCGCCGCACCGCACCTCCAGACCGACCGCGAACCATGCGCACCCTCGACCTCCAGTTCGCAGAATCGATCGACTCCGTCTCGCGCGCGCTCGCGGAGTGGACCGTGGCCACGATGTACGAGCGCAAGCCCGCGCTCGCAGCGCGCTACGGCGCCGAGGGCCGCGCGCTCTGGCGCGGCGAGGTCGCGAACAGGCTGCAGCATCTCGCCGAGGCCGTGGCCGCCGACCGCGTCGGGCTTCTCGTCGACTCGGTGGCCTGGGCGCGCGCCGCGTTCACGGCGCGTGGGATGGACGAGGACGATCTCGTCGAGAGCCTCGTGGTGCTCGAGGAGACGCTGCGCAGCGAGCTTCCGAAGCAGATCGGCGAGCGCACCTCGCGCTTCCTCGGCGAGGCGATCGAGTGGCTGCGCCATGCGCAGAGCGCGGCCGCTACGACCGAGGACGACTCGGTCCTTGCGAGCGCGCTCGACGCGGCGGACGCCGACTCGACGCGCGCGCGCGACTACCTCCGCCATCTCCTCGAGCGGCACCAGTCGCGCGCGGTCGACACGCTGCTCGATGCCGTGAAGTCGGGCCGCACGGTCGCAGAGGTCTACGAGACGGTGATCGTGCCCGCGCTCGCCGAGGTCGGCCGCATGTGGCACCTCGGCGAGGCGACCGTCGCGGACGAGCACTATGTGACGACCGCGACGCAGGCTGCGATCGCGGTCCTGCGCGGCAAGCTGCCGCAGACGCCGCGGCACGGGAAGCGCGCGCTTGCGACGAGCGTGGGCGGCGATCTCCACGACATCGGGATCCGCATGGTGGCCGATCTCCTCGAGAGCGAGGGCTGGCAGGTCGACTGCCTCGGCGCGAACATGCCGACGGCGGACCTCGTCGAGCACGCGGTCGACGAGATGGGCCGGCAGCAGTTCCACCTGATCCTCCTGTCCGCGAGCACGGGGCTCGCGGTGCGCTCGACCGCGCACGCCATCGCCTCGCTGCGCGCGGCCAGCACGGAGGCGCGCGTGCCGATCATGGTCGGCGGCGGCGTCTTCGCCCGCGTCGACGGGCTGTGGCAGGCGGTCGGCGCGGACGGCTGCGCGAAGAGCGCGTCGGACTCCGTGCGCCTCGCGCGGGAACTGGCGGGGCTTGTCACCGCCTGACGGTGCCCCGCTGTGGGGAAGCGTCAAAAATCTTGTGGAGCCTGACTTCGTTCTGGCGGATGGCTGGCGTGCGCTGTAGACTTTTGCTTCCGCGAGATCGTGCCGCGGGTGAATCGATCGAGTGGCGGTGCGCCCGCATGCGCGCGCCGCGTTTCGCGGGCACACCTTTGGGAGAGATGGCGTCATGCAGAAGTCGGGGAATCGAATCGAGTCGATGGCGGGGTTGAGCGCGCGGGCGACGATGAAGTCGTGGGCCAGCGTGGCGATGTGCGTTGGAATCGGAGCTGGTGTCGTCACGGCGACGCACGGGGCAGATGCTGCGACACCAAGGGTCGAGGCGCGCCAGGATGGTGGTGGCGGCGGTTTCGGCGGTGTCGCCGGTAGATCGCGTGCTGCCGTGACTCAGCGCGATGCCTGGGTCGAGGTCATCGAGTCGTTCAACTTGCCAGACGACCCCGACTGGAGCGCGGCCGCGCGGAACGCTGAGACGCGAGTTCTCGCCGAAGTGCGCTCAGCCGGGGGAACCATCAGGCGACCGGACCCGCGGGCCATCGCCCCGATCTCCCCGAAGGAAGCCGCGCGCATCGAACGGCAGATCGAGGACCTGAACGAACGCATCGCGCGCGCCAAGTCGAGCAAGTTCGGCAGCAAGAAGACGGAGGAGGAAGGCTGGAAGCGGATCGTGGACTCCCTCGAGAAGATCGCGGACTCCCTGCGTGCGGCGTCCGACCGTGCGGCGCCGCTGACGGTGGTGCGACTGTGGGACGGGATCGAGCGCAAGGAAGTCGTGGTCACGCTCGGCCGCGGCCAGAAGGCGCTGGCGAACAGGCTTGTTCCGGGCAAGCCCATGCTCGCGTCGATCGGGACGAGCACGGTGGGCGATGACATGCAGGCCGAGCGGGAGACGGTGACCGCGCTGCAGTCGGCGCGGTCCGCGCCCTCCGAGTTCCTGCGCGCCGCCGATGGCGCCGGCGTGCTGGCGGAGCGCGGCTTCGGCGAGGTCGACTCGCGGGCGCAGCGCGAGGACGTCGTCATTCGCGCCGTGAAGGACCCGACGCCAGGAAGCGGCGCGCTGACGCTTGAACTTGCTGCGCCCCCGAGCGAACTCGGGATCGACGCGGCGTATCCCTGGTACGCGGAGTTCAAGCTCT
>CAYMSD010000037.1:7056-30327 GCA_964393015.1 uncultured Klebsiella sp. | reverse complement strand
CCGCCCCCGCTCTTTCCCTTGGGTCCGGGCAACCCTTTGATTCGGCGCACACGCCCCCATCCGCGCAAGCACCGCCAAGAATCCCCACCCCCAAGCGCAACCCACCCCCCCTCCGCGCAGTCCTGCCCCCGTGGCACCCCGACTCGACACTCCCGCCGCAGCCGCCGATGTGCCGCTGCGCATCACCCCCGACGCGCCCGATTGGCCCGAGGCCCTCGAACACGTCGAAGACCCTCCCGCCGCGCTTTGGCTGCGCGGTGACCGCCGGCTCCTGTCCGCCTGGCCCAGGATCGCGATCGTCGGCACCCGTGCGCCCACGCCGTACGGGGAAGCGCAAGCGCGGCGCTTTGCGCACACCTTCGCCCGCGCGGGGATCGGAGTCGTCAGCGGGCTCGCGCGCGGCGTCGACTCGGCGGCGCACCGCGCGGCCCTCGACGCCGGGGGCGCGACGCTGGCGGTGCTGGGTTCGGGGGTCGATGTGCCTTGGCCGACGGGACCCTTGACCGAAGAGCTGCTCGCACGCGGCCTGGTGCTGTCCGAGTTCGGCCTGGGCGTCGGGCCGCGGCGACACCACTTTCCGCTGCGCAACCGGGTGATCGCGGCGCTCTCCGCGGCGGTGCTGGTCGTCGAGGCGGCGGGGCGCTCGGGCTCGCTCGTGACCGCGCGCTTCGCGGTCGACCTCGGGCTGCCCGTGTTCGCGCTGCCCGGGCGCGTGGACCATCCGATGGCGCGCGGGACGTTGGAGCTCATCCGCGCGGGGGCCACCGCCGTCGGCTCACCGGAGGAGCTGCTGCAGGACCTCTTCGGGACCAACGTCACAGCGACGGCGCCGGACGGTGAGCTCGCGCTGGAGGGCCCCGCGCCCGGCACCCTCGCGCGGGCGCTCTTCGACGCGCTGGCGGGAGAGACCGCGACCGCGGGCGAGCTCGCAGCGCGCCTCGCCGCGGACGTCGGAGCGACCCTCGCGGCCCTCGTCGAGCTCGAGCTCGACGGGCGCGTGCGGCGCGCGCCCGGCGGGCTCTATTCCCGCACGGGGTTGTGAGCGCGCGTCACGGCCGCAGCGACTGCGCGCTCGCTTCGAGGGCGGTGCGGAGCGCATCGAACTGCGCCTCGGGCCCCCACGCTTCGAAGGTCAGCACGCGGCGCTCGGTGCGCACGAGCACGAGCAGGTATCCGTAACGCGTCCCCGCGACCTCGCGGGTGCCGCGCAAGAGCGCGCGCCCCGCGCCGAGCTCGCGCTCGTCCGCCAACGCCACGCCGCGCCCTTCGACGAGCGCGCGCCGCGCCAGCTTCTGCCAGAACGCGAGCGCGCCCTTGTCGAAGTTGTCGTGCCGCTGCACCTTGATGCGCACTCCGTCGGCGTCCATCGCTTCGACGAGGTGCTCGGACTGGAAGTACTTGAGGAACGACTCCGGCGTATCGAACGCCGGGCCGCGCGCGAGGAAACGAGGCGTCCGCGGGCGCGCGGCGACGTTGCCCGCGACGAGGCCATCGCCGAGCTGCTCGAGCCACGGGAACGGCACCACGACCCCCTCGCGCGGCCGGACGCTCGGGTCGTTCGAGTCGAGGTGCACGGTGATGGTGCTGAGCGCGACCTGCGCGGCGAGGAAGCGGCGGCGGCCCTCCATACGCTCGAGCTCCTCGGTCACGCGGGTCAGCTCGCGCTCGAGCGCGAGGGTGTGCTCCAGCTCCTGGCTCGCGGCGAGGTGCGCGAGCAGACGTTCACGGGCCTGGCGCGCGTTCTCGATGCGGATGTCGAGGTCGAACAGCTCCTCGGTGACGTCCGCTGCCGAGACCTCGCGCCGCACGAGCTCGCCGAGGCGCCCGATCGCCGCCAGCGCCTCTTCGAAGCGCGCCGCGGGCACCCGCACGACGATGGTGCGCGCGTCGCTCTGCTGGAGGTGCCCGCCCATCCCGCGGGCGATCTGGATCACCGCTGCTTCGGCTTCGCTGCGCGAGACGACGACGAGGCCGAGCACGGCGCGGTGGATCACTTGGCGCGCGAGCTCCGGGACGTCGGGGGTCTCGGGGACCTCGAGCGCCGCCCGCATCTCCGGCATGGGCGCTGTAGCCTTCAGGAAACCGTCTCCCTGCGGCTCCCACGCTGCGGCATCTGAAGAGGCCTCGGCATAGAGTCCAGGGGTCGGCGCGCCACAGGCGACCGAAAGGGCGAACAAGAGGGCGATGAGGGTGCGCATGGCTCGGGCGGGGCACAGGGACTCCTGCGCCAGCCGAAACCCTACGGACGGGGCCGCAGGGCCCTTGGAAGAATTCCGGCGATCCCAGGCGGCGCTCAGTTCACGGCCGCGAGGGTGTGCTCGAGCGCGAGCATCACCCCGAGCACGATCCCCGACCCCAGCAGGAACCGCGCGAACCGGCGCGGGAAGAGCCGCAGCGCGGCCGCGTCCTCGGGCTCGGAGAACATGCAGCTCACCGCGACGACGACGGTCGTGGAGACGACGAACAGCAGCGCGTGGAAGCCCAGGTCGTGCATGGCGCTCAGGGGGTCGGGGCGGGGGCCGCGGGGCGCTGGAACCACTTCGTCTCGCCGTAGCCGTAGACGTCGAGCATCAGGAGCACGTTGAGCATCCCCGCGATCGAGCCGAGCACGACGCCTGCGTCTTTGTAATCCGGCAACGACGTCAGCGTCGGGTGGCCATGGGCGAACTCGACGGCGAGCGCGGCGGGACCGAGCAGGAACTGGCCGGCCCAGTAATAGAAATGCCGCTCGCGGTCGAGGTTCGAGCCCTCCGCGAGGAACGTGGCGAGCGCAAAGAGCCCGACGACGAGCACGAGAGCGACGATGCCGCGCGCGCGGCGCCCCTGGGCCATATGACCGAGGCCCGGCAGCGCCCACGTGAGCGCAGCCGCCAGCGCAGGGTTCGGGCGCTGGACCGCGGGCGGTCCGGCAGCCGGGGTGCGCGCCAGGAGGTTCGCGTGGCTCGCGAGCAGGAGGTTCAGGAGCCCGCTCGTCGCGGTGAGCGCCATCCCGAGGTCCATGTGCGGCGGCCACGGCCGGGGCTCGGTCCCGCCGAAGCCGTACTGGCGCACGTGCAGGAGGAGCGCGCCCAGGTTGCCCGCTTCCGGGGTCAGCGCCGCCGCGAACCGGCCGCGCATCTCCGCTGGCAGGATCTCGAGGAACATGCCGCCGGAGAGCAGCACGCCCGCGAGGTAGAGCGCCTCCAGCAGCACGAACGCCGTCAGCGCGAGGCGCGCCTGCCCGAGGTACAGGTGCCCGGCCCCCGGCACCAGCCAGGTGAGCAGCGTCGCGACCGTGGGGTCGCCCGTCCGTTGCGGGGGGGTGGGTGTCATCGGAAGGGCGAGGAGGGTACCAGGACTCTGGCCGCGCGGCGACCGTCCGGCGGGGTAGCATCCCCGGGGTGCCGGAGCCCTCCCCCTTCGTGACCCGCGTCCGCGTCCGCTACGGCGAGACCGACCAGATGGGTGTCGTCCACCACGCGGCGTACCTGCACTACCTGGAGGACGCCAGGACGGCGTGGCTGCGGGCCCTCGGCCTGCCGTACTCGGAGCTGGAGCGGGGCGGGATCGGGCTCCCCGTCCGCCGCGCCGAGCTCCGCTACCGGGCCCCCGCCCGCTACGAAGACGAGCTGGACGTCGCGGTGCAGGTCGCGCGCATGCGGGGCGCCTCGATCACGTTCGCGTACCGCGTCACCCGCGCCGACGGGACGGCGATCGCAGACGCCGAGGTCGAGCTCGCCTGCATCGAGCTCCGCTCGGGCCGGCCGCGCCTCTTGCCCGACGAGCTGCGCCAGCACTTCGAGTAGGAGCCTCTGCCCCAGAAGCCAGCCCGCAGCGCCGCCCCGCGGACCGGCTTCTGGGGCAGAGGCTCCCCGCAGCGTCCCGTACCGTAGGGGGCGCATGCAGATCCTCCGATTCACCCTCTGGGCCCTCGCAGGCGCCGCCCCGCTCGGGGCACAGACGAAGCTCCTGCGCTTCCCCGACATCCACGGCGAGCACGTCGTGTTCACCTACGCGGGCGACCTCTGGCGCGCGCCCTCCGCGGGCGGCGACGCGGTGCGCTTGACGTCGCACCCCGGCCTCGAGCTCTTCCCGAAGGTCTCCCCCGACGGCCGCTGGGTCGCGTTCACCGGCCAGTACGAAGGCGACGAGCAGGTCTACGTCATGCCGCTCGCCGGTGGTGTACCCGAGCAACTGACGTACTACCCGGCGCGCGGGCCGCTGCCGCCGCGCTGGGGCTACGACAACCAGGTCTACGGTTGGACCGCGGACTCCGAGCGCGTGCTCTTCCGCTCGATGCGCGCGGGCTGGGACCTGACGGACACGCGCCTCTACACCGTGGCGCGCACGGGCGGTCCTGCCGAAGCGCTCGCGCCGCCGGTGGCGGGCGGCGGTGACCTGTCACCCGACGGCAAGCGGCTCGTGTATTCGCCGCTGACACGCGACTTCCGGACGTGGAAGCGCTACGAAGGTGGCTGGGCGCAGGACCTCTTCGTGTTCGACCTGGAGACCTACGCGAGCACCCCGGTCGCGCACCACGTGCGCACCGAGCGCGATCCGATGTGGATCGGCGAGCGCATCGTCTTTGCTTCCGATCGTACCGGCACGCTCAACCTCTTCGAGCACGACCTCGTGAGCGGCGCGCTCGTGCAGCTCACCGAGAGCACCACGTGGGACGTGCGCTGGCCCTCGCGCGGCGAAGCAGGCGAGGTGGTCTACGAGTTCGGTGGTGAGCTGCGTGTGTACGACACAAAGACGCGCCGAGATCGCGCGGTGCCGATCCGCGTCCCGGACGACGGCGTCGCGAGCAGGCCGATGCGCGTCTCCGCGTCGGACGCGATCGATGGCTTCGCCCTTTCGCCCAAGGGCGAGCGCGCGCTCTTCAGCGCGCGCGGCGATGTCTTCAGCGCACCGATCGAAAAGGGCGCGGTGCGCAACCTGACGCGCACCAGCGGCGCACACGACCGCGCGGCGCGCTGGTCGCACGACGGCCGGCACGTCGCGTACATCTCGGATGTCACCGGCGAAGACGAGGTCTGGGTCGTCGCTCAAGACGGCTCGGACGCGCCGCGGCGGCTGACGAGCGACGGCGACCGGATGCTGTTCGGCCTGGAGTGGTCCCCGACGGGCGCCCACATCGCGTTCCACGACAAGTCGCACCGTTTGCGCGTCGTCGAGGTGTCGACCGGCGCTGTGCGCGACGTCGCGCGCAACCCGGGCGGCGGCATCGGCGACGCGAGCTGGTCGCCCGATGGCGGTTGGCTCGCGTTCTCGCTATCGGACCCGAACGGGATGCGCTCGCTGCACCTGTGGAACGCCGCGGACGGCGCCGTGCACCGTGTCACGGGCGACCTCTGGAGCGAGTACGAACCCGTCTTCGCGCCCAGCGGCGACTACCTCTACTTCCTCTCGAATCGCGATTTTGCGCCGCAGCTCTTCACGGGGCTCGAGTGGAACTTCGCCGTCAGCCGCACGACGGGCGTGTTCGCGCTGGCGTTGCGCAAGGACGTCGCGCACCCGTTGCCGCCCGAGAGCGACGAGGTCGCCCTCACTGATGATTCGGCGGACGAAGACGGCGAAGACGGCGAAGACGACGACGAAGCGAAGACCGAGAAGCCGGAGCCGGTGCGGATCGACCTCGAGGGCCTCGCCGAGCGCGTCGCGCGCCTGCCCATTCCAGCCGACAACCTCTCGGGGCTCTCCGCCAACGCGAAGCACCTCTTCTACCTGCGCTCGGGCGCGCCGTACTACGGCCGCGAGAGCGAGCGCGAGACCGCTCTGATGGTCTTCGACCTGGAGGAGCGCGAAGCGTCCGTCCTGGTCGATGGCGTCGACGGCTACACCCTGTCGCCGAAGGGCACCCACTTGCTGGTGGCGGCTGACGGTGAATTCCAACGCTGCGAAGCCGCGCCAAAGTCCGCCGAATCGAGCGAGAGCATCTCGACCGATGGCCTATACGTGGACCGCATCCCGCGCGAAGAGTGGGCCGAGGTCTTCCGCCAGGTCTGGCGCCGCTTCCGCGACTTCTTCTACGTCGAGAACATGCACGGCTACGACTGGGACGCGCTGCGCGCCCAGTACGAAGCGCTCTTGCCGCACGTCGGTCACCGCTCGGACTTGAACTACGTGATCGGTGAGCTGATCGGCGAGCTGAACGCTGGGCACGCGTACGTCTCGGGCGGCGACTGGTACAGCCCGACGCGCCCGCGGGTCGCGTTGCTGGGGGCCGAGTTGGAGCTGGATGCCGCGAGCGGCCGCTACCGCATCACCCGCATCCTGCGCGGCCAGAACGAAGAGGAGCGCTATCGCTCGCCGCTGACCGAGATCGGCGTCACGGTCGCGGAAGGTGAGTTCCTGTTCGCGGTCGACGGCGTCGAACTGACCGCCGCCGCAGATCCGTATCGGACGTTGCGCCACCGCGCAGGCCGCCCGATCGAGCTGCTCGTCGGAGCGACCTCCGACATCGGGGCGGCGCGCAAGGTCACCGTGTCCCCCATCTCGTCCGAAGCCGAGCTGCGTTACCTCGCGTTCATCGAGCGCAACCGGCAGCGCGTCACGGAGCTCTCGAACGGCCGCCTCGGCTACGTGCACGTGCCGGACATGGGCGAAGACGGCATCCGTGAGTTCATCAAGTGGTTCTACGGCCAGATCCGCAAAGACGGGCTGGTCATCGACGTGCGCAACAACGGCGGGGGCAACGTCTCGCAGATGCTGATCGAGCGCCTGCGCCGCACGCTCTTGTCGACGGGTTTCGCGCGCAACTCGGACTACACGGAGACCTATCCGAGCGCGGTGTTCACCGGCCCACTCGTGTGTGTCCTGAACGAGAACTCGGCCTCGGACGGCGACATCTTCCCGTGGATGTTCAAAACGGCGGGCCTCGGGCCGCTCGTCGGCAAGCGCTCGTGGGGCGGCGTCGTCGGGATCACGGACCATGGCCCGCTGATCGACGGCGGGTCGTGCAACGTGCCGGAGTTCGGCAACAACGACCGCTTCGGCGACTGGGCGGTCGAGGGTTACGGCGTGGACCCCGACATCGTCGTGGAGAACGACGCGCTCTCGGTCCTGGGCGGCTTCGACCGCCAGCTCGAGCGCGCGGTGGCCGAGGCGCTGAAGCTCTGTGTGACACGGCCCGCGGCGCTGCCTGTGCGGCCTGCGCCGCCTGTGAAGACGAAGTGAGCCTGCGGCGGGCCCCGCTGTCCGAGAGCACGACACGGGGCCGCGCGGCACACCTTCGGCTACACTCGCAAACTCTCCCCGAGCGGGCGTCTTGCGCTGCGAAGCCTGGCGCCCGCGCCGACCACCCTTGCGCCGCCTGCGTGCGGCGCCTGACCTCTACGATCCATGCGCACTCCCCTCTGGCTGACCCTCGGCCTCTGCGCCGCGCCGAACGCGGCGGCCCAGTTGCTCGTCCCCGAGAGCACGAACGACGACGTCATGATGTTCGACGCGTTCGACGGCTCGCTGATGAACCCGCAGTTCCTGGACCTGAACATCTCGGGCGGCACCGCGCCGGGCACGCCGCAGGAGCTGCTCTACGCGCCGAACGGCGACATCCTCGTGTCGGACCAGATCGCCGACCGGATCTTCCGCTTCTCGGCGGACGGCACGACCTCGCTCGGTGAGACGACGACGCCGCTCGACAACCTGCGCGGCCTCGAGTCGGCGTACGGGTTCATCTGGGCCGCGAACGCGGGCACGGGCAACGGCGCGCCGGGCAACGCGATCGTCCAGCTCGACCTGAACCTGAACCTGGTCGCGGTGCACCCGCAGACCTTCTCGCCGTGGGACCTGAAGGCGTTCCGCCGCGGCGGGGTCGATGGTCTCCTCGTGACGGACGGCGGGCGCAACATCCGCTTCTTCGATCCGGCGAACCCGGCGTCGACGGTGGTGCTCGTCGACCAGTCGAGCTCGTCGATGGCCTTCGCGCAGTACATGACCGATCGCCAAGCGACGGGCAACCTGCTCGTCGCGGGCTGGTCGGCGCCGTCGGGCGGCTACGAGTTCGAGACCACGAACTTCACGCTCGTGAACTTCGTCGACATCCAGGGGCTGTTCTCGGTCAGCGGCGTGCGCTCGATCTTCCAGCTCGGTAACGGGAACTACCTCGTCAGCGGCTCCGGTGTGCGCGTGTACGACCCGGTCGCAGGGACGCTGACGGACATCGTTCCGACCGTTGCAGCGCGCGCGATCACGGTCATGCCGGCCTCCAACGTCGGCACGAACTACTGCGGCCCGGCCGCGACCAACGCGAGCGGGAACTCGGGCGTGATGAGCGCCACGGGCAGCGCCTCGGTGGCCGCCAACAACCTGACGCTGACCGCGTCGGGCCTGACGGCGAACGCGTTCTCGTACTTCATCGCCGGCCGCACGCAGGGTTTCGTCGCGAACCCGGGCGGCAGCGCGGGCAACCTGTGCCTCGCGGGAGCGATCGGCCGCGTCGTCGGCGGTTCGATCCTGAACTCGGGCGCTGCGGGCTCGATCTCGGTGGCAGCGGACCTGACGGCGCTGCCGCAGCCGACGGGCCCGGTCGCCGTGACCGCGGGTGAGACCTGGCACTTCCAGTGCTGGTTCCGTGATGTCGCGGGCTCGGCGGCCACGTCGAACTTCTCCGACGGCCTGCGGATCACCTTCAACTGATCGAGCGGCATCGGGTACGAGTTTGCGGCGAGGCCCGTATCGGAGCGCGCGCGAGCGCGCTCCGATGCGGGCCTCGACGCAAACTCGTACCCGATACCGCTCGATGCGCACCGTTCGCTGCGTAGCGTTCGATGCAGCCCAGCCGCCTCACGCCCGCCGCGGCGGGTCGTCATCGAACGGCGCGGGGCTCGGCCCGAGCCGGCGCGGCCCGCGCGCGATGAACTCGTCGACGAGCTCCTCCGGCAGCGGCGCACGTTCGTGCCCCCATGGGCTGTGGAACACCCCCCCGATCGTCTCCAGCAGCCGCTCTGCGCACGCCGGGCAGTTCTGGCCCTCTTCGAGCTCATTGAGTTGGTCCGCGGGGCCACCGCAGCGGAAACAACGGGTCGGGGCGGGGTCGGTGCTCATGACACGCTTTGCATCGACCTGGGACGCGGGGCCGCTTGAGCCTGGGCCCGGGACGGGATTTTTTGCATCCACCCTGGCCTCCGCGCGAATCCGCACTAGAATGGTGCCGATTGGACGGGCACCGCCCCCCACCACCTCCCATGCTCAAGCTCACCCGGCGCACCGAGTACGGCCTGATCGCCCTGGTCCACCTGGCGGACCGGGAGGGCGCGGTCGTGAGCTCGACGGAGATCGGGGAGCGCTACCCGGTGCCGAAGCGCCTCCTGGCCGAGGCCCTGAAGGCCCTCCAGCACGCGGGGCTCCTGACCTCGACCCGCGGGGCGCACGGGGGCTACACCCTGGCCCGACCGGCGGACCGGATCACCCTGGGCGAGGTCATCACGGCCCTCGAGGGCAGCCCGACCCTGACGAGCTGCGAGGGCCTCGGCGCCCTCAGCCCGTCCGGGAACTGCGATGTCGAACACGTCTGCCCCATCCGCACGCCGCTGCAGCGCCTGCGCTCGGGCATGTGGAACCTCCTGGAAGGCGTGAGCTTGCGCTCCCTCGCCGACCGCACCGTACCTGCGACCGAGCTGTTCGGATTGGCCCGCGAGGCCGCCCCGGCCAGCGCCCTGCACACCACCACGAGCCCGCGCACACGAGCCCTCGGATGAAGCTCCCGATCTACCTCGATTATCAGGCCACGACCCCCGTCGACCCGCGGGTGCTCGAGGCGATGTTGCCGTACTTCACGCAGACCTTCGGCAACGCGGCCAGCCGCAGCCACGCGTTCGGCTGGGAAGCCGAGACGGCGGTCGAGCGCGCGCGCGCGGAGATCGCTGCGCTGATCGGCGCGTCCGACAAGGAGATCGTCTTCACGTCGGGCTCGACGGAGGCGATCAACCTCGCCCTGAAGGGCGTCGCGGAGATGTACGCGGCGAAGGGCAAGCACATCATCACGTCGCAGGCTGAGCACAAGGCTGTGCTCGACACCTGCAAGCACCTCGAGAAAGAGGGCTACGAAGTCACATACCTGCGACCGCAGCGCACGGGCGGAGTGACGCTCGAGCAGGTCCGCGAAGCCATGCGGCCGGACACGATCCTCGTCGCCCTCATGTGGGGCAACAACGAGGTCGGCACGCTCAACCCGGTGCGCGAGATCGGCGCGCTCTGCAAGCAGCACGGCGCGCTCTTCTTCACGGATGCGACGCAGACCGTCGGCAAGATCCCGGTCGATGTCGACAAGGACAACGTCGACCTGCTCTGCGTCTCTGCGCACAAGCTGTACGGCCCGAAGGGCGTCGGCGCGCTCTACGTGCGCCGCAAGAACCCGCGGGTGCGCCTCGTCGCACAGATGGACGGCGGCGGTCACGAGCGCGGCATGCGCTCGGGGACGCTGAACGTGCCCGGCATCGTGGGCCTGGGCGCCGCGTGTCGCGTAGCCCGTGAGGACCTCGAGAAGGACATGCAGCACTCGCAGGCCCTGCGCGACCGCTTCGAGAAGAGCGTCCTCTCGCGCCTCGAGCACGTGCACGTGAACGGCGACCGCGAGCACCGGATCCCGGGCTGCAGCAACATGTCGTTCCCGTACGTCGAAGGTGAGTCGCTCATCATGGGCATCAAGGACCTCGCCGTGTCGTCGGGCTCGGCGTGCACCTCGGCGAGCCTCGAGCCCAGCCACGTCATGCAGTCGATGGGCGTGGGCGACGAGCTCGCGCACAGCTCGATCCGCTTCGGGTTCGGCCGCTTCACGACCGAGGCCGAAGTCGACTACGCCGCCGATCAGGTGGTCTCCGCCGTGCAGCGCCTGCGCGAGCTGTCGCCGCTGTACGAGATGGTCAAAGAGGGCATCGACCTCACGACCGTGCAGTGGACCCACCACTGAGCTCCCCTCCGGCACTCCCTCGAAAGCACACCACAACCGCGGCGCGCGCAGAGCGCCGCACCGAACCAGGACACCGCCATGGCCTACAGCAACAAAGTCCTCGATCACTACAACAACCCGCGCAACGTCGGCTCCCTCGACAAGAACGCGACGAACGTCGGCACCGGCGTCGTCGGCGCCCCGGAGTGCGGCGACGTGATGAAGCTGCAGATCCAGGTCGAAGGCGACACGATCGTCGACGCGAAGTTCAAGACCTTCGGCTGCGGCTCGGCGATCGCCAGCTCGTCGCTTGCGACCGAGTGGATCAAGGGCAAGAAGCTCGACGAAGCGCTCGCGATCTCGAACACCGAGATCGTCAAGGAGCTCTCGCTGCCGCCGGTGAAGATCCACTGCTCGGTGCTGGCCGAGGACGCGATCAAAGCCGCGATCTCGGACTACAAGAAGAAGGCCGAAACGGACGCCGCGGCGCCGGCCTCGGCCCAAGGGAGCTGAGCCATGGCCATCGGCATCACGGATCGCGCCGTCAAAGAAGTGCGCCGCATCGTCGCGGACCAGAACCTTCCGTCCGAGACGGCGCTGCGCGTCGGCGTCAAGGGCGGCGGTTGTTCGGGCTTCTCGTACACCCTCGGCTTCGACGACCAGACGAAGCCGACGGACCAGATCAACGAGGTGGAGGGTGTGCGGGTGGTCTGCGACCCGAAGAGCTTCCTCTACCTCAACGGGACGGTCGTCGACTTCGAAGAGAGCCTCATGGGGCGCGGCTTCAAGTTCACGAACCCGAACGCCTCGAAGAGCTGCGGCTGCGGCGAGTCGTTCAGCGTCTGAGACCAGGTCTCATCGAAGCCGCCGCGCGGAAGAGGTTCCCAACCTCGCCACGCGGCGGCATCCTTTCCGGCCCATGAAGAACCCCGATCCGAGCCACGGCTTGTCCGTCCCCCACGCGTGCACCTCGTGCGGCGCGGGCCTCGAGACACCGCTCGCGTGCGGCGACTGCGGCACGATGCTCGCGCCCGCGCCCGAGGCGTCGCCGTTCGACGTCGTCGGCATCGAGGTGCGGTACCCCATCGACGCGAAGGACCTCGCGCAGCGTGTGCGCAAGATCGCGCGCCTCGTGCACCCGGACTTCTTCGCCGCAGCGGGGCCGACGATGCGCGCGCTCGCAGAGGCCCACGGCGCGCGTTTGAACGAAGCGCACGAGGTCCTGAAGGACGACGTGCGCCGCGCCGACTGGATCGTGCGCCACCTCGGCGGACCGAGCGAAGAGCAGCTCCGCGACATGCCGCAGGAGTTCCTCATGGAAGTCCTCGAGTGGAACGAGGTGCTGGACGAAGGCGCCTCGGCGCCGCCGGGCAGCACCGAGCGCCTGGCCCTCGCTCCGCTCGAGGAGACGCTGCTCGCGCAGCGCGAGGCCGCGCTGGCCGAGGTCGCGCGCGCGCTCGAGCCCTTGCCGAGCGCGGGGGCGCCCGCTCTGACCGCCGTGCGCCGCACGCTGAACGCCATCCGCTACCTCGACCGCGCCCTGCGCCGTCTGCGCGACCTGCGCGTGGGCCAGCCGAGCTGAGACCATGGGATACATCGAGCTCAACGTCCTCGACAACGCGCCGAAGCGGGTCGTCATCGGTATCGACCTCGGCACGACGAACTCGCTGGCTGCGATCTGGCGCGACGGTCGCCCCGAGGTGCTGCGGGTCCTCGGCGAGCCAGCGCTCGTGCCGTCGGTCATCAACGTGCGCCCGGACGGCTCGCTGGTCGTGGGCCGCGCGGCGCGGGCGCTGGCGGTGGACGATCCCGAGCACACGGTGTTCTCGGTCAAGCGCTTCATGGGCCGCGGCCTCGGCGACTTGGACGTGGACCTCAGCGGTGTGCCGTTCCGCGTCACCGAGACCGAGTCGAAGCTCGTCCAGATCCACCTGCGCGGCCGTGTATTCACGCCCCAGGAGCTCTCGGCGTTCATCCTGCGCGCCGTCGTGCAGCAGGCGAGCCGCGCGCTCGACGGCGCCGAGGTCGCGAGTGCCGTCATCACCGTGCCCGCGTACTTCGACGACGCCCAGCGCCAAGCGACGCGCGATGCTGCGCGGCTCGCGGGTCTGGAGGTGCTGCGCATCGTCAACGAGCCGACCGCGGCGAGCCTCGCGTACGGCCTCGATCAGAAGAAAGAGGGCAACGTCGTGGTGTACGACCTCGGCGGCGGCACGTTCGATGTGTCGATCCTCTCGATCGAAGACGGTGTGTTCCAAGTCCGCAGCACCAACGGCGACACGCACCTCGGCGGGGACGACGTCGACCGCGCGCTGATCGAGCTCGCGCGGCGCGAGCTCGCGGGGCGCGTGGCGCCCGAGACCTTCGAGCAGCCGGTCTACCAGCAGTCCGTGCGCCTCGCCGCCGAGCGCTGCAAGGTCCACCTCTCGCAGGACCCCGTCGCGGACCTGCACGTCGCGCTGCCGGAGCTCGGCGTCGATCTGCGCCGCGCCGTGACGCGCGAGGAGTTCGAGTCGCTGCTCGAGCCGCTCGTCGAGCGCACCCTCACCTGCTGCCGCCGCGCCCTCGACGATGCCAACTTGAAACCGGCGGACATCGACGAGGTCGTCCTGGTCGGCGGCTCGACGCGCATCCCCTACGTGCGCCGCCGCGTCGAAGAGACCTTCGGCCGTCGCCCCCACACCGAGCTCAACCCCGACGAAGTCGTCGCCCTGGGCGCCGCCGCGCAGGCCGAGGTCCTGATGGGCGGCCGCCGTGACATCCTCCTGATGGACGTCACGCCGCTCTCGCTGGGCCTCGAGACCGTCGGCGGTGCCGTCGCGAAGCTGATCCAGCGCAACTCGACGGTCCCGTGCAGCGTCAAGGAGGGTTTCACGACCTACGTCGACAACCAGACCGGCATCGACTTCCACGTCGTGCAAGGCGAGCGCGAGCTCGCCCGCGATTGCCGCACCCTCGGCCGCTTCCAACTCAAGGGCATCCCCCCCATGCCCGCCGGCCTGCCGCGCATCGGCGTCAAGTTCCACATTGACGCCGACGGACTGCTCACGGTCACCGCCAAAGAGGAGTCCACCGGCACGACCGCGTCGATCGAGGTCAAGCCCATGCACGGCCTCCTCGAAGCCGACGTCGACCGCATGCTCGAAGAGTCCTACGCCCGCGCCCGCGAGGACTTCGACGAACGCCGCCGCATCGACCTGATCGCCGAGCTCGGCACGATGCTGCGCCACACCCACGCCCACCTCGACGCCGCCCGCCAGCACCTCGACCGCGAGACCTACGAGGACCTGACGGACGCCATCGCCGCCGCCGAAGCCGCCCAACGCTCCACGGACCTGAACACGGTCCAAGCCGCCCGCGACGGCCTCGACCGCGCCTCCATCCCGCTCGCCGCCGTCCTGATGGACGCGGTGGTGAAACAAGCCGTGGTCGGCACCCGCCTGGGCACGACCCCCGGCGACTGAGCGCACCGTCTGCACCAGGCGCGGAAAGAGCCCAGCAGCGCCTTCGCCTGCGCTCGCTCACGAATGTCGACGGAACGGTTCCGGGTGCGCTCTGACGGCACCCGTTTAGGGGCCGAGTCGCAGGGCTGACGCGCCGCCCAAGCGCATCGTGAGGGCGGCGTCGGCTCCAAGTGAGCTGCTCGCCGCGGGGACGAGTGGCCTCACCAGCCGCGCTTGCATTCGTGCGGCGGGAAGTCGTCGTCGGTGAGGCCGACCCACTCTGCGCCGAGCTCGGCGTCATGGAACTGGAGCCAGGCTCGCCGCGGGAGGCCGAGGTCAGCGCCCATGCCGCGGAGCCGCTCCGCGGCCACGTCCGGGTCGCGGAGGACCACTTCGATGTAGGTGTCGAGGGCGCCCGTACCGCTGCCGAGGCAGGCGCCCACTTCGTCCGGACGCAGCACCCTATCGACCTCGCGCTCCAACGCGCGGCGGCCGCCGGCGCCCCCCCACGGACCGCGCCCGTCGACGCGCAGGAAGGCAAACAACTCCCCGAAGCGACCGAAGCGGCGCGAGGAGAACCCAGCGCCCAGAGCTGCATTCAGTACCTCGAGGTACGAATGATCCCCCCCGTCGAAATCCGCGTAGGGTCGGGAACGCTCCCAGACATCCAACGGCCGCGCCGTGTGGTTTCCGGCGCGCCGAACGCCCTTTCGTTGCGGCTCAGGTTCCTCCGAGTTCGACCACAACGGCCGCGCGGGCATCCGGGCTCGAGCGTCCTCGATGAGGCGCTCTACCGTGGACAAAAGGTCGGCGAGAGGCACCCCTCCGTGAGCTTCGTCACGGCGTTTGCCCCACCATGGGCGCCCCGTTGCGGTGATCGCCCCAACCCAGTGTCGCACGCACTCACCCCCGAGGTGCGCTTGACACAACACGGCGGCTTGGACCTTCGCCCGCCATCGGGTTCTGGGCCCGTCGGGGAACGCGAAGTCGAGCGCGATGCGTCCGTCCGGCGTGCTGCGCGGGGCGACCGACGCAGCCTTCAGCGAGCCCTTCAACAAGGAGTGCTCCAAAGCGTCGAAACCGCACTCGTCGAGGTCAGCGAGGCACGGGCGGTAGCGCTGCCAAGTCCACCCAGCGAGCACGGGTGCGCGCTCGACGATTCGATCCACCAGGGGTTGGAGGGCGGGGTCCTCGTCCGAGAGGATGGCGAGGGAGTGAGCACCGTGGCTCTGACCTGGGCCGAACTCCCAGCACAGGTCGGGGCACAACGGCTCCAACTCACGGCGCATGAATTGGAGCGCTGGGCGCAAGGCACCCGAGGAGAATGCCGCATCGAGACCGGCTGCCGCCGCCTCGAACGCCTCCCACCAACGGTCGATGCGACGATCGAGCGCCTCGAGCCGGCTCGCGTGGGATGGGTGGGAGGGATCGAGGAACCTAAGGCGCGAAGCCAGGGAGTGCGAGTCGAGCGCCATGAGCCGTGAGTCTGGCCCCGTGGCAAGCGGCCAACCACGGCTGCAAAGGGCAGATAGAACCTCCGCTCAGGGCGCGAAGGTCACCGCGAGGCCGTTCGTGAAGTTCCACGCGCCGTTCGGGTTGCCGAGGTCGCGGAAGACGAACTGGAAGTAGAGCGAGGCGCCCGGTTGCAGCAAGGCTTGGGCGCCCGGCGCCAGAATGGTGCTACCGAAGTCGAGCTGAGCGAAGCCCGTGCTGTCGACGAGGGCGAGGCCCAGGCGCTGTGAACCGGCGCCGAGGCACAGGAAACCTGCGCCGCTCGGGAAGTACGCCTGCTGCGGAGAGACGAAGAAGATGCCCGCGCCGTTCGGGCGGGTGCGATGGGCGCGCAGGCGGAAGTTGCCGGATTGCAGCTCGGGTTGACCGGCGTAGTCGATGCCCGCGAAGAAGCCGCTGCCGTGGGGCGTCATCGGGCCGCAATAGCCGCGGGGGCCGGTGTTGAGTGCGCAGAGGAAGGGCTCGACCTGCAAGCCGTGGCCCGGCATGGAGTTCAGCCCGTGCTGGCCCGTCGGATAGTAGAAGCCCTGGGCGCGCGAGGGGTCCGCGCCGAAGGAGGCGAGGGCATCCAGGAGCGCTTGGGTGTGGGTCACGTCGACCTGGTTGTCGAGCATGCCGTGGTGCGCTTGCAGCGGCGGCAGCGACGACACGAAGTAGGCCACCGAGCGGCGCAGCCAGTTGTTGCGCGCCGCGGCGAGGGAGACCTGGCCCGCCAGGTACGGCGCGACGATGTCCTCGTACACGAGCCCACCGAGGCCCGTCACAGGCGCGCCATGGTTCACGATCGCATCGACCCAACCGACGAGCGTCGGGAGCGAGAGGTCCGTGAAGCCGAACATGTTCACGACGCGCCGCACGCGGTCGTCGCGCACGGCGAGCAGCAGCGCGACGGACGCGCCGCGGCTGATGCCCCACGACGCGATGCGCGCGCGGTCCATGTCGGGCTCCATGTCGAGCAGCGCCGACAGGAGCGCGCGGGTGTCATCGACGTCGCGGTCCGCGAACGAACGGGTCCCGTCCGACGTCAGAGCGATGCCCGCCGTCGCCGAGCCGAGCGGCTCGCCGCGGTAGCTCGGGATGACCATGAAGTACTGGTCGCCGACACACTGCCCGGGGAAGTGCACGAGCAGGTTCGCCGCCTCTTCGACGCCGACCCCGGACGTGCCGCCGTGGCACACGACGAGCACCGGGTACTTCCCGCCGGGGGTGTACCCGAGCGGATACCGCAGGGCCCCGTAGTGGCGCAGGCCATCGACGAGGTGGCTCACGATCTCGTACTGGGCGCCGGTGGTCGGGTCGACGAAGCCCGTCTCGCGCTGGAAACCCTCGACCGTGTGCGGGCGCGCAGCCCAATCGAGGCGCACGTTCTGCAGCTCGAGCGGCGACGGCGGCCGGAAGAGCGGCGTGAGGTCCACGGCCCCCTGGGCGAGCGCCGCCGAAGCGAGCAGCGCACCGCTGATGGCGGTCCAGGCGCGCCGCAGCGCGCGGGGAGTGGCAAGGCGAAGGGAGAGGGACGGCACCATGGCTCGGCGTCGAAGGCGGAGCACCGCCAGGGCGGGGCCGGGCGGGGGGCGCGGCGCAGACCGGGTGGGGCTCTAGAGGAGCTAGGGCAGCCTAGCACGTCGGGGGCGTCGGTGCGGCGCGGGTTGGTTCCGGAGGGTGTCCGCGGCGCGTCCTCTGCCGGGGAGGTACCAGGGAAGACTGCGAGCTGCGTGTTCGAACGGTACCAGGTACGAGTTGGCGAGCGCGCGCGACGGTGCGGGCGAGAGGAAGCAGCGAGCGCGCGCTCGCCAACCCGTACCAGGTACCTGCCCTGATGTCCTACAACGGGACGGAGGAGGCGGCGCGGAGGCTCGCACCAGGGCGCCAGCCCCGCTGCACCAGGAGCTCCGCGCAGAGGAGCGCGCCGCCCGCCGCCCCGCGCAGGGTGTTGTGGGAGAGGGCGACAAAACGCCAACCGAGGACCGGGCAGGGCTGCAGGCGGCCGATCACTGTCGCCATCCCGCGCTCGATCTCGCGGTGCAGGAGCGGCTGCGGCGCGGTCGGTGCGTCGTCGTACACCACGGGCCGGGCGGGCGCCGACGGCAGCACGCCGGTCACGCCCTCGGCCCGGAAGCCGCGCCACGCCGCGAGGATGTCCTCGCGCGATACAGCGCGCCCGAGGCGCAGCGAGACGCAGAGGGTGTGCCCGTCGCGCACTGCGACGCGGTTGCACTGTGCGCTGATCGCGAGCCCGTGCGGCTCGATCCGCGGCCCCGCGACGAGCCGGCCCAGGAGCTTCGCGGGCTCCGTCGCGAGTTTGTCCTCCTCGCCCGCGATATACGGCACGATGTTGTCGAGGGCGTCGAGTGACGGCACACCGGGGCGGCCCGCGCCCGAGAGCGCCTGCAGCGTCACGACGTGCGCCGCTTCGACGCCGAACGCCGCGGCGAGCGGCGCGAGCGCCAGCACGAGCCCGATCGTCGAACAGTTCGGATTGGCGATGATCGCCCCGGGGCCGTCGTCCCAGCGCGCCGCGAGCGCGACGTGCTCCGCGTTCACCTCGGGCACGAGCAGCGGCACCCGCGGGTCCATGCGCAGCGCGCTCGCATTGGTTACGACAAGCTTGCCCGCGCGCGCAAAACGCGGCTCGTGCTCACGCGCGAGGTCCGTGTCGAGCGCGGAGAAGACGAGCGGCGACGTCAGGCGCGCCGGTGCATCGTCATCGACCGCTTCGACGACGAGGTCGCGCGCCGCTGTGGGGATCGGGCCCGGCGACGACCACACGACGGCGTCGGAGTAGACGCGCCCCGCGCTGCGCGGCGACGCCGCGACCTCGGCGAGGCGGAACCACGGGTGCCCTTCGAGCAGCGCCACGAAGCGCTGCCCCACCATGCCCGTCGCGCCGAGTACGGCGACCGGAATGCGTGTATCGGAGCTCACAGGCGCAAGAGCGAGCGGCCGTCCATCTTGGCGTGGGGCGTGACACCGAGCACTTCGAGCAGCGTCGGCGCGACATCCGCGAGGATGCCGTGCTCACGCAGCCGCGCGCCACGGTGCGCGGCGCCGCAGAGCAAGAACGGCACGGGATTCAGCGTGTGCGCGGTGTGCGGCTGCTGGTTGACCTCGTCCCAGAGCTGCTCGCTGTTGCCGTGGTCCGCCGTGATCGCGACGGTGCCGCCGCGCGCGAGGGCCGCGGGCACGATCTGGCGCAGGCTCGCATCGACGGTCGCCACCGCTTTCGCCGCGGCGTCGTAGATCCCCGTGTGCCCGACCATGTCGGCGTTCGCGAAGTTCACGATGTAGACATCCGTCTCGTTGCGCTCGAGGCTCCCGAGCAGGTGCTCGGTGATGCCGCGCGCGCTCATCTCGGGCGCGAGGTCGTACGTCGCGACCTTCTGGCTGGGCACGAGCAGGCGCGACTCGCCGGGATACGGCGCTTCGAGGCCGCCCGAGAAGAAGTAGGTGACGTGGGCGTACTTCTCGGTCTCCGCGACGCGCTCCTGGCGCAAGCCCGCGGCCGCGACGAGCTCCGGGAAGATCCCGTTGAGGTCCGTCGGACCGAACGCGACTTGAAACGGCAGATCCTCGCGGTATCGCGTCATCGTCACGAGGTCGACCTTCGGCACCGCGCCGCGATCGAAGCCATCGAAGTCGGCGGCCTGGATCACATCGCAGAGCTGCCGCATCCGGTCCGCGCGGTAGTTGAAGGCGATCACCGAATCGCCGCTGCGCCAGCGCCCCTCCGTCGGTTCCCCGACGACGACCGGTTCGATGAACTCGTCGGAGACCTTCGCCGCGTAGCTGGCGCGCACAGCAGCGACGGGGTCCGTCGCGCGAGCGCCGACTCCGTGCACCATGAGGTCCCACGCGCGCTTCACGCGCTCCCAGCGTTTGTCGCGGTCCATCGCGAAGTAACGCCCGACGATGCTGGCGACGCGGCCGACACCGCTCGCGCGGCAAGCTTCGACGACCCGCGCGACGTGACCTTCGCCCGAGAACGGCGGGGTGTCCCGGCCGTCGGTGAAGATGTGCACGAACACGCGGTCCGCGGGCACACCGCGCGCCGCCGCGAGCTGCAGCAGCGTGCGCAGGTGGTGGTCGCTCGCGTGCACCATGCCGTCGGAGACGAGGCCCACGAGGTGCAGCGCCTTGCCGCTCGCCCGTGCGCGGTCGCAGGCTCCTACGAGCGCCGCGTTGCGCTGGAAATCGCCGTCTTCGATCGCTTTGTCGATGCGCGTGACGTCCTGGTAGACGACGCGGCCCGCGCCGAGGTTCGTGTGGCCGACCTCGCTGTTGCCCATGACGCCGATCGGCAGGCCGACCTCGCGCCCGCACGCCGTCAGGAGCGCGCGCGGGTACGCGCCCGCGAGCTCGTGGAAGTACGGGGCATTGGCGAGGACGGCGTTGAACTCGGGCTGGGTCCGGTGACCCCAGCCGTCGAGGACGACCAGGAGGAGAGGGCGGCGGGTCATGACCCTGCGGGATATACCCGACGCGCGGGGTCCGACGCAGCCCGCAGCCGTGTTTCGCGCCGAGCGAGGCGACGCCGCGCGGTTACAGTAGGCGCGCGGCCCTCCCCTGCCCGAGCCATGTTGCGACTCCGCCTCCTCGCCCCCATCGCCCTCGCCGCGGCGCTCTCGTGCGCCGCGATCTCGCGGTTCAACCTGATCCCCGTCGAGCAGGACGCCGCGCTCGGTGCGCAGGCGTACCCCGAGCTCCTCGCCGAGGACCGCCAGATCACGTCGGGCAAGGACGCCGCGATGGTGCAGCGCGTCACCGAGCGCCTCGTCGCCGCTGCGCAGCACTTCGACCCCGAGATCGCCGCGCTCTTCGAGTGGGAGGCCCGCCTCGTCGACAAACCCGACGTCGTCAACGCCTGGTGCCTGCCGGGCGGGAAGATGGCGGTCTACACGGGCATCCTGCCGGTCACGGAGAGCGAGGCCGGCCTCGCGGTCGTGATGGGCCACGAGATCGCGCACGCGACGCGGCGGCACGGCACGCGCGCGATGACGCGCCAGATGGGCGCCAACGCCATCGTGCAGATCGCCGCGACGTTGCTGTTCGAGACCGCCGACGCGCAGCAGACCGCCGCGGCCCTCGGCAGCTACGCGACGGGCTTCGCGAACCTGTCGTTCGGCCGCGACGCGGAGCTGGAGGCCGACGCCGTGGGCCTCAAGTACATGGCCTACGCCGGGTACGACCCGCGCGAGGCGCCGCGCTTCTGGGGCCGCATGCAGTCCCTGGCGGGCGGCGCCGCGGGCCCGGACTGGCTCTCGACCCACCCCTCCCACGGGCGCCGGATCGAGCAGATCGAGGAGCTCCTGCCCGAGGCCCTGGCGATCTACGCACAATCCCCGGGATCCAAGTGACGTAACCCCCCGCGGGGCGGGCACTTAGAAGCGTGGGCCGCGCGGCGGCCTCGATTCCTGGGCGGTCCCCGTACTAGGGTGACGGGCCCATTCCGGGGGAGGCGTCGTCCCCCGGGCCCCGCGCGCGTCGGCCGCGCGTGCGGGGTGCCCGCATGTCCACCCGGCCCCGCCCCCCCCACTATCGACCTTGAAGGTCGCGTTCGCCACCCCCGAGCTCCACACGCTCGTCCGCCGCACCGGCCTCGCCGAGTTCGCCGAGCACCTGCCGCGCACCCTGATGCAGCAGGGGCACGAGGTGCTGGTGTTCGTCCCGTGGACCATCGACGTCGAGGACGTGCGCGTCCTCGGCTTGCGCGAGGTCGCCACGCTGCGCGTGAAGGACGGCGAGGGCCTCGCCGTCGTCAAGCTGCACCGCGGGCACGTGCGCGACCTGCCCGTGGTGCTGGTCGATCACGCGCTCTTCCGCGAGCGCCACCCGTACGGTGACGAGCGGGGCCCGTACCTCGACAACTGGCGGCGCTACGCGCTGTTCACGCGCGCCGTGCTCGACGGCCTGCTCGCGCTCGGCTTCGTGCCGGATGTCGTGCACGGCTTCGACTGGACGACGGGCCTGATGCCGCTGATCAAGCAGCTCGAGTATTCGGGCAAGGGGCACGCGCTCGACAAGACGGCGACGTTCTTCGGCATCCACAACCTGGCGATGCAGGGGCCGTTCGAGCGCGAGGTCCTGCCGAAGATCGGGATCCCGCTGCACTATTTCCGCTTCACGGAGGGGATCGAGCTCAGCGCGCGGGTGAACTTCCTCAAAGCGGGCGCGGAGTTCGCGACCCTGGTCGGTGCGAGCTCGCCGACGATGGCGGAGCGGCTGCGCACGCTGAACCGGGGTGATGGCCTCGAAGACACGTTCCAGCGCCGCGACGACGAGCTGATCGGGATCCGCGGTGGCATCGATTACCGGACTTGGGACCCGTCGAACGACCCGTTGCTGGCGCAGACGTACTTCGCGCACCAGCCGGACCCGTCAGCGGGCAAGCGGAAGTGCAAGTCGACGCTTCAGGACGCGATGAAGCTCGACAACAACCCGAAGAAGCCGCTGGTCGCGATTCTGTCGCGCTTCGACACGGACGGCGGCTTCGACGTGCTGGCCGAGGCGCTGACGCCGATGCTCGAGCGCGAGATCACGCTCATCATGATGGGCCCGGGCGCGCCCGAGATCCTGGACCGTATCCGGACGCTGGAGCAGACGTTTGCGGGCAACTGCAAGCTGATCGAGGGTTACAACGTCAACATGGCGCACACGGTGCTGGGCGCTGCGGACGCGCTGCTCTTGCCGGGGCACTACCACGCATCGACGGCGCTGTGCGCGATCGCGCTGCGGTACGGCGTGACGCCGATCGCGTACGCGCAGAGCGGCCTCGAGGACCTGATCACCGACCTCGAAGCGGCCCCGGAGACCGGGACGGGGTTCCTGTTCGAGGCGTACCAGCCGGACGCGCTCGTCGCAGGCATCGACGCGATGCGCGGGCTCTACAAGAAAGCCACCGAGTGGCGCGCGGCGGTGAAACGCTGCATGGAGCTCGACTTCTCGTGGCAGGAGTGCGGGCGCGAGTACGACAAGGCGTACAAACGCGCCGTGCGCCTCGCGACGGGCCAGGAGAAACGCAAGAAGCGCAAGCCGAAGCGCGTCGTGACGGCCCCCGAGCCGGAACCGCCGCGTCCGAAGCGCATCCACCCGAACCTGCCGACGAACTTCGAGGGGCTCGACGAAGAAGAGGCGGGCCAGGTCGCCCTCGTGCGCCGCATCGTGCCCGGTCAGTCGAACAACGACGACGCCCGCGACGAGAAGCGCGCGAACAAAGCCGAGGCGAAGGCCGACGCGAAGAAGGCCGCTTCGAAGGCCGACGCAGCGCCGAAGAAGGCCGCTTCGAAGGCCGACGCAGCGCCGAAGAAGGGCGCGGAGGAGGCCCCCGCGGACAAAGCCGCGAAGGCGGGCGAGAAGGCCAAGGCGCCGAAGAAGGCCACGGCTCTGGACAAGGAGCCCGAGAAGGGCGACGACGGCGCGGCGAAACCGGCCAAGAAGAGCTCGGAGAAGAGC
>CAYMSD010000037.1:0-6956 GCA_964393015.1 uncultured Klebsiella sp. | reverse complement strand
AGAAGAGCTCGGAGAAGAGCAAGACCAAACCGAGCGCCAAGGCGGCGAAGGCCAAGGACCCCGAGCCCAAGGCGGCGAAGAAGCCGTCGAAGAAGAAGTGAGCGCTGCGCGTCTCGTCGGCCTCGACATCGGCGGCATGTCGATCAAGGGCGGCGCCGTGACCGCCGCGGGTGAGGTGCTCGCCCGCGGATCCCGCCCCTTCGAACCGAGCGCCCCCGCCGCGGAGATCTTCGCCCGCTGCGCGGACCTCGCGCGCGAGCTCGGTCATCCCGGACGCATCGGCGTCGGCTGCGCGGGCCTGTTCGACCGCCAGACGGGCATGACGGACGCCAGCGCGAACATGCCCAACCTGGAGGGCCACAGCCTGACGGAGGGCATCGCGCGCGCGCTGGGTCTCGAGCGCTCGGCCGTGCGCCTCGAGAACGACGCGAACGCAGCGGCGGTCGGCGAGCAATGGCTCGGCGGCGGTCGCGGTTCGGATGACCTCGTATTCGTCACGCTCGGGACGGGGGTCGGCGGCGGGCTCATCCTCGGTGGACAGCTCTTCATCGGCGCCAGCGGCAAAGCCGGCGAGTTCGGGCACATCGCCGTGCGACCGGAGGCGGCGCGCCAACCCGACGACGGTGAGCTGCGCTGCAAATGCGGTGCGTTCGGTTGCATCGAGCGCCTCGCGTCGGCGACAGCGGCGATGACCCGCGCGCGCAACCGCGGCCTCGGGGACGACCTGCCGCGCCTCGCCGCGCGCGCGGTGGCGGGCCCGGGGCCCGAGCGCGACCTCATGCACGCGATCGGCCGCGACCTCGGCCAGGCGATGGCGGATGCCGTGCTGCTGCTCGATGTGCCGCTCTTCGTCGTCGGCGGCGGCTTCGGCGGGGCGTTGGAGGCCATGCGCCCGGGCATCGAAGCCGTGCTGCAGGAGCGCGCCTACGGCCGCCCACCGGCCCAGGTCACCGGCGCGACGCTGGGGCCGGACGCGGGCTGGATCGGCGCTGCGAAGCTGTCGGCGACGGGCTGATCGGTCGCGGTGCCGCGCAGGCCGCCAGAGCCGCTCGGAGAGCCCGGGCTGCGCCGTTTTGGGCATCGAACGGTACCAGGTACGAGTTTGCGGCGAGGCGCGCGCGAGTGGACCGCCACCGCGCGCCGCGCCGCAAACTCGTACCTGGTACCGTTCGACGCGGCGGAGCGCGCAAATCGCTATTCTCTGCGTGCGATTCCCCCTGCTTGGACCCAGTGACCCTCGATCCCGGACTTCTGCGTCGTCTGCGCGCTCTGCTCGGTGAGCAGGCTGTCATCGCTGATCCTGCGCGGCGGCTCGCGTACGAGAGCGACGGGCTCGGGCTCGAGCGTGGCGACGCAGCCGTGGTGCTGCTGCCCGCGCACACCCACGAAGCTGCGGCCGCGTTGAAGCTGCTCGCCGAGGCCGGTGTGCCGCTGGTCCCGCGCGGCGCGGGGACGGGGCTCTCCGGCGGCGCGACCCCTGTGGCAGGCGGCGCCGTCGTCGGGACGGCGCGCATGCGCAAGGTCCTGCACGTCGATGCCGTCGACCGCTGGGCGCGGGTGCAAGCCGGGGTCGTCAACGTCGACCTGACCCGCGCCTGCTCGCACGCGAAGCTCTTCTACGCGCCCGACCCATCGAGCCAACAGGCGTGCACGATCGGCGGCAACGTCGCCAACAACTCGGGCGGGCCGCACTGCTTCCGCTATGGCTCGACGGGACGGCACGTCCTCGGCCTGACGGTGGTCACGGCCGAGGGCGAGGTGCTGGAGCTCGGCGGACCCGGCCCCGAGCCCGAAGACGGCAGCCTCGACCTCGTCGGCCTCTTCGTCGGCAGCGAAGGGATGCTGGGCCTCGCCACCGAGGTCGTCGTGCGCCTCGTGCCCGAGCCGGAGTCCGTCGAGACGCTGCTCGCGATCTTCACGGACCTCGACGCGTGCTGCGACGCGGTGAGCGACATGATCGCGGCGCGCCTCGAACCTTCCGCGATCGAGATCCTGGACCGCCTCACCATCGAAGCCGTCGAAGCCAGCGTGCTGCGCGCGGGTTACCCGACGGACGCCGAAGCGGTGCTGCTCGTCGAGGTCGACGGCGGCCGCCACGAAGTCCAAGCGACTGTCGAAGACGTGCTGGCGATCTGCCGCGCACGCGGCGCGACGGAGCTGCGCCGCGCCAAGGACGCGTATGAGCGCAAGAAGCTCTGGGCGGGCCGCAAAGGCGCCTTTGGCGCGATGGGCCGCATCGCGCCGGATCTCTACGTCGCCGACGTCGTCGCGCCGCGCACGCGGCTGCGCGAGATCGTGCGATACGCCACGGATGTCGCGCGCGAGCGGGGCCTGAAGCTGTCGAACGTCTTCCACGCCGGCGACGGCAACCTGCACCCGAACATCTCGTACGACCGCCGCGATCCCGACCAGGTGCGGCGCGTGCTCGAAGCCGGCGACCTCGTCATGCAACGCTGCGTCGAGCTCGGCGGAGCGCTCACCGGCGAACACGGGGTCGGCCTGGAGAAGCGCGAGCAGATGTGCATGGTGTACCGCGACGAGGACCTGGACGAGATGACCCGCGCGCGGCGCGCGCTCGATCCGGTCGGTCGCTGGAACCCGGGCAAGTTGATCCCTGTCCGCGGCTGCCGCGAGGTCCGCACACGCGCGCCGCTCGGCGCGGTGGAGCTGAAGCCGTGAGCGCCTTCTCGCACGCGTCGCTCCTGGCCGAGGTCGCCGAGCGCGCCCAGCGCGCCGGCGTCGACGTCGCCGCCCCCGCCGCCGCGGACGGTCCCTGGCGCGCGCAGCCGGGCGAAGCCGACGCGGTCGTGCGCTTGATCACCGCCGCGCGCGCGGTCGTCGAGTCGAGGCGCGGTGCGGAGCTGCGTCTCGTGCCCGTCGGCGGCGGCACACGGCTCGCCGCGGCGCGGCCCGACCTCGCCAGACCGGGGGCGCTCCCGGCGACCCTGTGCGTGGACCTGTCGCACCTCTCCGGGGTCGTCGAATACGAACCCGGCGACGGGACGTTGACGGCGCTCGCGGGGACGAGCTGGGCGGACCTCGCCGCGCACGTCGCGCGCGGCGGGCACGAGCTCACCCCTGACGTCGCCGCGAGCGGCGAGCCGTGGAGCGCGCTGGGCGGCTCCGTGGTGCTCGGCACGGGGCGCTCGACGCTGGGTGGAGTCCTGGGCGCCGCCGCGAGCGGCCCCGACCGCGCCTCGCGCGGGCCGGTGCGCCACCACGTGCTGGGCGCGGTCGTCGCGACGGGCTCCGGCACGCTCACCCGCTCGGGCGGGCGCCTCGTGAAGAACGTCACAGGGTTCGACGTGTTCCGCCTGCACGTCGGTGGCCGCGGCACCCTCGGTGTGATCGTCGAAGCGTCGCTGCGCCTGACGCCGCGCGCGGACCACGAGGCGCTCGTGTGGCGGGATGGGCTCGGCCTCGACGAAGCATTGGGCGCCGCGGAGGCGGCTCGCCAGAGCGGGCTCGCGCCGCGCGCCGTCTGCGTGACGAATGTGCTGCGCGATGGGCACACCGTGGCGTTGCACTTCGCGGGGCGTGAGGCGCAGGTCGAGGCGGATGCGGCGCTCGCCCGCGCAGCGCTCGGCGCAGCGGCGGAGCACATCGCAGGCGACGAAGCGCGTCGCCGCGCGCGGGAGCTCGCAGACACTCGCGCGCGCGCGCGAGTCGCGTGTGAAGACGACGCGACCGACCTCGCGCTCGCCGTGACGTGTGTGCCGTCGGCCGCAGCAGCGGTCGGGCGCGAGCTGCGCAGCTTCACCGTTGCGAGCAGCGCACCGTCCCACATCGTCGCGTGGCCGACGGTGGCGCGCTTCGAGGTCGCGGTGCCTCGCCCCGTCGGCGCGGCGCTCGCGGCGGACGGCGGGCGCCTCCTGCGCGACCTCGCGGCGCGCCTGCGTGGCCTGGGCGCGGACGTGGCGTTTGCGGGCGGCGCACATGCCGCGGCCGAAGCACTCGCCGGGCAAACGCGCGAGCTCGGCGCGCGCGCTTGGGAGAAGGCGCTGCGGAGCGCGCTCGATCCTCTCGGGCTGTTCCAGATGCACGGCGCGCGGAGGGACGCATGAACACGGACACTGCCGCGAGCGGCGCAGGCTGCGCCACCGGGGCCGCAGGTTTCGGCCCTGGGGGCCTCGGGCTCGTCGATTACACCCGCACGCTCGACTGCATCCATTGCGGTCTCTGCCTGCGGACGTGCCCGACGTACCAGCTATCGGGCCGCGAATCCGCGAGCCCGCGCGGGCGCATCCACCTGATGCGCGCGATCGCCGAAGAGCGCCTCGAGCCGACCCCGGAGGTGCGCGAAGAGCTCGACTTCTGCCTCGTGTGCCGACACTGCGAGAGCGCCTGCCCCGCCGGCGTCCAGTTCGGCGCGCTGATGGAGCACACACGCGGCGCGCTCGAAGAGCGCACCCCGCGCGGTCCGCTCGTGCGCCTCGCGCGCTGGCTGGGTTTCCGCGTGATCCTCCCCCATCGCCTCGCGCTGCGCACCGCGGCGTGGGGCCTGGCGGTTGTACAAGCGCTGGGACTTGTGCGCCTCGTCGGCCGTCTGCAGGGCGCGCGCGGCGCGCTCCTGCGCCATTTGCCCAGTGTGCCCCCTTGGACCGAGCGCGCGCTGCTCCCTGCGCGCACGCCGGCGCGCGGTGAGCGCATCGGCGAAGCGCTCGTCCTTGAGGGCTGCGTCATGCCCGAGCTCTTCGGGCGCGTGAACCACGCCACAGCGCGGGTGCTGGCCGCGGCGGGTTACGACGTCGTCAAACCCGAGGGCCACGTGTGCTGCGGCGCGCTGCACGCACACAACGGCGACCTCCGCGGCGCAGAGGAGCTCGCGCGCAGCACGGTCGAGCGCTTCGAAGCGGCGGCGCCGCGCGACACGCCGATCGTCGTCAACTCCGCGGGCTGCGGCGCGCACCTGAAGGAGCTCGGGCGTGTGCTCGCGCACGACTCTGCGTACGCCGAGCGCGCCGCGGCGCTCGCGCGGCGCGTGGTCGATTTCTCGCAGTTCGTCGCAGAGCCGCGGGTGCTGGAGCGCCTCGCGCCGAAGCTCCAGCCGGTCGACCTCGGCGGCCCCATCACGTGGGACGACCCGTGCCACCTCTGCCACGGGCAGCAAGTCCGCACGGAGCCGCGCCGTTTGCTGGATGCCGTGCCAGGCGTCGAGCGCGTGGACCTGCCCGACTCCGAATCGTGCTGCGGCTCGGCGGGCATCTACTCGATGCTGCGCCCGCTCGACTCCGTGGCGGTTTTGGATCCGAAGGTCGAGGACCTGCGCCGCACTGGCGCGAAGGTGCTCGTCACCGGCAATCCGGGCTGCCACCAGCAGTGGCAGACCGGGGTCGATCGCGCGGGGCTCGACGTCGAGGTCCTGCACGTGGCCGAAGTGCTCGACCGCGCGCTCGAAGCGTGAATCCGCGCGTCCGACAGGTCGAGCCCCGCGCATGGCACGGTTGAGCCGCAAGGAGTTCGACGCGCTCTACGGCGCGCTGGTGCGGATCGCGCGCGGATCGGATGAGCTGTGCGAGACGACCGTGTGTCGGGCGCTGGCGAGCGGTGATCCGCACCTTGTGGCGCGCGCTGCGGCGCTGGTCACGGACGAGCGGCGCGAGCTCTGGATGCCAGCGCTCGTGGCTGCGGCGGACCATCTGTTCGCAGCGCGCGATCCCGCCAAAGCCGACCCGGGGTGTGCCGCGAAGGGCGCGGTGCTGGAGGCGCTCGATCGGCTCGAGTACGAGCTCGAGGGTCCGTTTCGGCGCGGCCTCGGCTGGATCCAGCTCGAAGGGCCGTACCCGCAGGAGGACACCGCGGGAGCGGTGCGCGCGCGCTCGGGGCTGGCGCTGATCCGCTTGCGTGTGCCCGATGCGCTGATCGTCGCCGCAGACCTCCTGTGCGACCCCGAGCCAAGCGTGCGCACCGTCGGCGCGGAGGCGGTGCGTTATCACGGGGACCCGCAGGGCGTGGCGCTCCTGCGCATGAAGCTCCACAGGGGAGATCCCGAGCCGGATGTCATCTCTGCAGCGCTGGCGGCGTACCTGCGGCTCGACGCCGAGGTCGGGCTGGCGCTGTGCACCGCGCGCCTCGCCGCAGAGGCGCCGCAGTCGGCGCGCGAGAGCGCCGCGCTGGCGCTGGCGGAGGCCCGCCATCCGGCCGCGCGCGGGCTGCTCGTGGAGTACCTCGGCGCGCTCCACTCGGAGGGCGACACACGGACCGCGGTCGCAGCGCTGCTGCTCCTGCGCGATCCGGCGGGCCTCGCGGCGCTGCGGGCCTTCGCGGCGGAGCGGGCTGACGCACACGGCAGCGCGGCGCGCGAAGCGCTGGCCCGCTACGACCGCGCGCTCGCGGGCGAGGATTGAACCGAGGCGCAATCCGACACGCTCGAAGCTGCATCGGCCATACTGCGCGGTACGAAAGACCACGACCATGGCCAAGATCACCCTCAAAGGCAACCCGTTCCACACGTCCGGTGAGCTCCCCGCCTCGGGCGCAAGCGCACCCTCGTTCCGCCTCGTCGCGCAGGACCTCTCCGAGGCCCAGCTCGACACGTACGCAGGCAAGACCCGCGTGCTCAACATCTTCCCGAGCGTCGACACGCCTGTCTGCGCGACGTCGGTGCGGAAGTTCAACGAACAGGCTGCAGCGCTGAAGGACACCGTCGTGCTGAACATCTCGGCGGACCTGCCGTTTGCGCAGAAGCGCTTCTGCGGCGCGGAGGGCCTCGCCAACGTGGTGACGCTGTCGTCGTTCCGCAGCAGTTTCGCCGGCGACTACGGCGTGAAGATCACGGACGGACCGCTCGCGGGCCTGTGCGCGCGCGCGGTGGTCGTCGTCGGCCCGGACGGCAAGGTGCGCCACAGCGAGCTCGTGCCGGAGATCGCGCAGGAGCCGAACTACGCGGCGGCGTTGGCGGCGGCGCGGGGCTGATCGGTAGCGGTGTCCGCCGCGCTGCGGTGGAATCGAACGGT